>CAYUTQ010000005.1:0-75167 GCA_964447805.1 uncultured Clostridia bacterium | reverse complement strand
AAATTTTTATTTAAATAAAGAGTAAGGAATTATATAATTATTTTTAGGAGGAGATATTTTATGAAGTTTTCAGAAAGAATTGTTTCTATGCAAGAATCACCAATAAGAAAATTAGTTCCTATTGCAAATGAAGCAAAAAAGAAAGGAAAAAAAGTTTATCATTTAAATATTGGGCAACCCGATATTGAAACTCCAGTTGAATTTTTTGACGGTGTTAAAAATTATGATCAAAAAGTTTTATCTTATGCTAACTCACAAGGTGAAGAAAAACTTATCAAAAGCTTTATAAAATATTATAAAGAATATGATATTAATTTTGATGAGGACGAAATACTTATAACTAATGGCGGAAGTGAAGCTCTAATATTCACATTATTGGCTATATGTGATAATGGTGACGAAGTTTTGATACCTGAACCTTTCTATACTAATTATAATGGATTTGGAAATATGACTGGAGTAAATGTAGTTCCTATTACAACTAAGGCAGAAAATGGATTTCATCTACCTGAAAAAAGTGAAATAGAAAAATTAATTACACCTAAAACAAGAGCAATTCTTCTTTCTAATCCTGGCAATCCTACTGGTACTATTTATACAAAAGAAGAAATTCTTATGTTAGGAGATATCGCTAAAAAACATGATTTATTTATAGTTGCTGATGAAGTATATAGAGAATTTGTATATGATGATTTAGAATTTATGAGTTTTGCTCATATTGAAGACATAAAAGACAGAGTAATACTAACAGATAGTATTTCAAAGAGATATAGTGCTTGTGGTGCAAGAATTGGTTGTATCGCTAGTAAAAACAAAGATTTAATGAAACAATTATTAAAACCAGCTCAAGGTAGATTATGTGTAGCAACTCTAGAACAATTAGGTGCAGCAAATGTTGTTAATGTTGGAAAAGATTATTTTGAAGAAGTAAAAAAAGAATACTGGAATCGTAGAGATGTTGTATATACTGCATTGCAAAAGATGGATGGAGTTATTTGTGAAAAACCTCATGGTGCTTTTTATGTTATTGCTAAATTACCAGTAAAAGATGCAGAAAAATTTGTAGTATGGCTATTGGAAGATTTTGAAATCAACAATGAAACAGTAATGGTAGCACCTGCAGAAGGATTTTATGCAACAGAAGGTTTAGGTAAAGATGAAGTTAGAATATCATATTGTTTAAAAGAAGAAGACCTTAAAAAAGCAATGGATATTTTAGAAGAAGCTTTAAAAGCTTATCCAGATAAAAAATAAATAATAACAAATCCACCGGCGTAGCTGGTGGATTTATTATTATTCAATAAATCTCTATTTATATATTCCCTATTAGTCTTCTCTTATTATACTGCTACTTTTTCTAATAAAATAGGCTATATTTAATTTATGAGTTACAACTATACTAGTTAATCCTTCAATATCTAATTATGTACCTATTTTATACCTACTCCTTCTTACCTAGTATTTTTTTAAAAGGATTTTTTTTAGTTTCTAATTTATTAATTTGTTTCTTCAATTCTAATACTTCATAAGACTTTTCTTTTACTTTCATTTTAAGTTTAGCATTTTCACAGATTAAAACGTCCTTTTCCTTGCTACTTAATTCATCTTTTAATTGAATTATTTCTTCCTTTAAATCTTCAATAATTTTAATGCTTTCTTCATTGTTTTTATCAAAAATAGATGCTAATTCATTAAAAAAATTTTTTTGAAGATATATACTTATTTCTTTTGATAATTCTATTGGTTCTACTTTTTCCTTTGGAATTATACTAGTTAATGCTATTTCTTCCTCATTATTTAGTGCTAACTCTGGAGATTCTAATATCAATTTAATTTGTTTATTACTAAAACCTTTATTTTGCAACAGCTTAATATACTGAAACAATTCAATTTCTTGAAATGTATAATACCTATGATTTGCTTCATTTCTTGGAATATTTAATTCAAATTCCTTTTCATAATATCTTAAAACATGTGGAGGATAACCAGTCACTTCAGCAGCTTCAGAAATGCTATAATGTTTATTTGGCTCTAACATTTTTCAACCTCCTTTTATAAATCTATCTTACCATTTATTTGAATACCTATTAAATATATTTCTTTCAAAATCTTCAAAATCCTTTATACAAAATCAAAGTTTATAATTTAAAATATAGTAAAATACAACAATTTACTATATTTTAAGTTATAAAAAATGAAAACATATCAACTAAATTTTTTTTACATAATAAAAAAGGCTGATTATTTCAGCCTTTTAAAAATCAATATTTTTTTCTAATAAATTAATTAATAATTTAATAGAATTCATAATATCATTTTTTGAAACCATTTCTATTGTTGAATGAACATATCTAGTAGGAATAGAAATAACACCTGATGGTATTCCTTCTCTCGTCAAATGAATAGAACCAGAATCAGTACCACCAAATCTTAATACTTCCATTTGATATGGAATGTTTTCTTTTTCAGCTACCTCAACCATCAACTCTCTTACTTTAGGATGAGTTAATATTGAATTATCTTTTACTTTAATTGCTGTCCCCTTATTTAAACTTATTGCAAACCTCTTTGCCTCAGGTGTATCACCACTACCAGTCACATCTAATGCAATTCCTATATCCGGATTGATTTTATATGCAGAAGTCTTAGCACCCCTTAATCCTACTTCTTCTTGAACTGAAAATACAAAATATAAATCATTGTTGACTTCTTCAATGTTTTTAATAGTTTCTATTAATGCATAACATCCTACTCTATCATCTAAACATTGAGAAAAAATAACATTTTCATTTTCTTCATATCCAGACTTATAAACACAGATATCACCTATTTTTACTTTTTTCTCTGCTTCCTCTTTATTAAAAGCACCAATATCTATATACATATTTTCCAACTTAAGTTTTGATGAATCTTCTAATGGTTCTAAAGATACAACTCCAACAGTACCATTTTCAAAAACAACTTTTTGACTCATAGTAACAATTGGAGATATTCCGCCTACATTTGTAAATCTTAAAAACCCATTATCATCTATATCTGTAATCATAAGTCCTATTTGATCCATATGAGCAGCTATCATTATTCTTTTCCCATTACCTTTTTTTCTTGCAATTAAATTTCCTAATGGATCAATTTCTATTTCATCTACATATGATTTAATTTCATTGCTAATAAATTTTCTTATTTTATTTTCATTACTAGAAGGTGAATATATATCTGTTAATTTTCTCATTAAATTACTATCAAATTTCACTTGTAAATCCTCCTTTTTTTATTTCTTTTAAAATAGCTTTTAAAAGTTTAAAGGTGTTTTCATAATCGCTTTTAGACATTACTGAAACAGGTGAATGTATATACCTACAAGGCACCGATATAGTAGTCGTTATACTGCCTCCCTTTACCAAATGAATACTACCAGAATCATTTCCACCAAAAGTAGTTTTTCGATATTGATAAGGAATACTGTTTTCTTCAGCTATTTTAACAATTTTATTTCTTAAATGAATATCATAAATAGTAGTTCTATCCATTATTGAAATTGCAGGACCCTTTCCTATGTAGGTAGAAACTTGATGCCCTTTAGCCTTTGGTATATCAGAGCAAAGTGTCCCTTCTAATATAATACTTATATCTGGTTCCACACTATAGGCAGCAGGCCCAGCTCCTCTAAGCCCTATTTCTTCCATAACTGTAAAAACACCATAAAAGCCAAAATCTAATTCTTCTTTTAATAAATCTACAAGTAAACTACATCCAACTCTATTATCTAAGGCTTTAGCTTTTACTAAATTGTCTCCAAATTCTAAATAATCACTATCAAAAACAATATAATCACCTACAGAAACTAATTCTTCTGCTTTTTCTTTACTGCTGACTCCAATATCAATATATAACTCATCAATATTTAAAGCTTTAGTCCATTCTTCTCTTTTTTGTAAATGTATAGGTTTAGCTCCTATCACACCCGGTATCTTATTCTTTCCTACTTTTACTGTTTTTGAAACTAATATTCTTTTATCTATACCACCTACAGTTGTAAATTTTATAAGACCTGCATCATTAATACCAGTTACCATAAGTCCAATTTCATCTAAATGTGCTGTAACCATTAGCTTTGGTGTTTTTATTTTACCTTCTTTATATGCAATTACATTTCCAATTTTATCTATTTTAACATTACTTACATAATCTTTTATTTCATCTACAATTAAATCTCTAGTTTCTTTTTCATTTCCAGATACTCCAGAAGCTTCAGTTAATCTTTTTAATAACATAATATCTCCTCCAAATTCTCATTAGATATGGATGTTATAAATAATGCTAATAATTTTGCTGTGTTTTTTATATCCATCATATCAACAATTTCTACTGATGTATGCATATACCTCAATGGTATTGATATACACAAAGTTGGAATACCTGATCTTGTTATTTGAATAGCCCAGCCATCTGTACCTGTTGGACCTGGTGATACTTCAAATTGATGGGGAATATTATATTCTTTTGCTACCTCTGTTAAATGTTCTCTTAAAGTTGGATGTATATTACCACCTATTGTAATTCCAGGACCTTTACCCATATCTAAAGTATGTTCTTTTGGCAACTCTGGAGTAGCACCAAAGCCCACATCTATAGCTATACCTATATCAGGATCTATACTATAGGTACTAGTCACTGCTCCTCTCGTGCCAACTTCCTCTTGTACTGTAGAAACAAAATAAACATCTGATTCATGATGTAGATGTTTCAATTCCTTTGCACATTCTAATAAAGTTGCTACACCTGCCCTATCATCTAAAGCTTTACCCGTAACTCTATTTTCTTGTAATCTAGTAAAATTACGTTTTATTGTTACACTATCACCAATTCGTACTAATTTTTCAACTTCTTCCTTTGGCAAACCAACATCAATAGTCATATCTTCCATTTTTATTGCTTTATTAGCTTCATCAGAACTTTGAAAATGTGGTGGCTTAGCACCTATTACTCCTAATATATCTTCTTTCCCATGAACTACTACTTCCTGACTTAATAAAGTTCTTGGATCAATACCTCCAATATTGGAAAAACGTAAAAAACCATTATCCTCTATATAAGTAATAATCAAACCTATCTCATCCATATGAGCTGCTAGCATAATTTTTAAATTATGCTTATTATTTGTACCTTTTTTTATAGATATAATATTACCTAGATTATCAATTAAATTATCATCTGTATAATTTTCCATTGCAGATATTATTGTATTTTTTAGATTATGTTCAAACCCAGAAACACCTGTAGAATTACTTAATATTTCTAGAAAATCTTTTGTTTCCAACATTACTCCCCCCTTATTTATAAATATAATTATATCACAAAATAAAATTATCTAAATTCACTAAATAACTTTTTCATAAAAAAAGGTTTTCAATGTTTTAAATTTATATCTATCCGGAAGTATAATTTGCTCTGTACTTCCAACAAAAAATACTCCATTATCATTTAAACTTTTATAAAATTTTTTATATAATAGATCCTTTGCTTCTTCTGTAAAATATATCATAACATTTCTACATAAAATCAAATCAATATTTTGAGGAAAATTATCCTTTAGCAAATCAATTTGTGAAAATTCTACGCAATTTTTAACATTATCTATTATTTTATATGAATCCCCTATTTTAGTGAAAAATTTATTTTTAAATCCATCTGGTAAATTTTTCAATGACTTTTCATTATATAATCCTATTTTGGCTTTATTCATAGCTTGTAAATCTATATCAGATGCAAAGATTTTTATTTCTTTAATATCATAAAATTTTGTAAGAAGCATCACCATTGAATAAGGTTCTTCCCCTGTTGAACAAGCAGCACTCCATATTTTAGGAGTTTTTTTTGTTTTTTTAATTAAATCTGGTAATATTTCTTGCTCCAAAACTTTCCATTGATTTGGATTTCTATAAAACTCAGATACATTTATTGTTAGATAATTTATAAATTGTTCTAATAATTCTTTATTATTTCTTAATCCTATAAAATAGTCATCAAAATCTTCAAAATTATTTCTTGTTAACAATGATGTTATTCTTCTCTTCATTTGTTTTTCTTTATAATAATTTAAATCAATATTTACTAAATCATTAATTTGCTTTTTAAAAACTTCATATTTATCCATTTAGCGACCCCTTTACTATATTTTAATATATTACTAATATTTTAACATAAAAAAAAGTTCTGTGGCAAATAAACCACAGAATTAATGTAAAGGGGGTCTTGATGTAGTTTGTGAGGTCAATACTATTATTGCCAAAGGCCTCTTTTTTTATACATCATGACCCATATAATTATTCTCTATCTTCAATCATATCTTCAATAGTAACATCTGTTTCTTCATTAGCCTTGTTGTATTCCTCAACTTCTTGTTCTTGAGATACTTCTTTCATACTTAAACTTATTCTTTGATCTTCCTCATTTATATCAATTATTTTTACTTCTACCTTTTCATTCAATTCTAAAACATCTTTTGGTTTGTTAACATGTTCATTAGAAATTTCTGAAACATGAACCAATCCATCTACTCCTTCTTCCAATCTAACAAATGCCCCAAAATCTAATAAATTAACTACAGCTCCTTCAACAATATCTCCTACTTTTCTTTTTTCTATGAACATATCCCATGGTTTTGGTAATGTTTGTTTATATCCAAGTGATATCCTATTTCTTTCCTTATCAAAATCCAATACAACTACTTCAACTTTTTGACCTTCTTCTACTACATCTGATGGATGATTAATTCTTATCCATGATAAATCAGATATATGAATAAGGCCATCCACACCTCCTAAATCGACAAAAGCACCAAAATTAGTTAAATGTTTTACTTTTCCTTCAATAATTTTCCCTATTTCTAATGATTCCCATACTTTATCTTTCTTCTTTTTTATTTTCTCTAATTCTAACTCTTTCCTTGATAATATTACTCTTTTTTTATTTCTATTAAAATCAATAATTTTTACTTCAAAAATTTCATCTTTAAAAATATTTAAATCCCTAACATATTTAGTAGATATATGAGATGCAGGAATGAAACCATCTATATTATTTACTAAACCAATAGCTCCACCTTTTACTATTTCTACAACTTTACATTCTATAGGCTTATTATGCTCAAAATATTCTTCTAAAGTATTCCAATTTTTAATAGTTTCAATTTTTTTTGTAGATAATAATACATTTCCTTCTCCATCATCTAAGTTTAATATATAAACTTCAATTTCATCTCCTTCTTTATATAAGTCTTTAGGTTCTGCTTCTAAATCATTTGAAAGCTCTTCTTTATAGACAATACCATCAGATTTATAGTTTATATTTACCATAACTTCATTATCTGTTACTGCTATAACTTGTCCTTTAACTATATCGCCTTTACTAATTTTTACAAAAGAATTTTCTATAGCTTCTAACATTTCTTTGTTATTAATATCATTATTTGTATTCTCCATTATTTCTACAACCTCCTTAATTATGCAATCAGGTGTAGAAGCACCTGCGGTTATACCTATTGTATTAAATTTTTTAAAATCTTGCAAAGGTAAATCGTTTATAGTTTCAATATGATATACATTAGAACAATATTTTTTTGCTATTATTGCCAACTTATTAGTATTTGAACTATTAAATCCCCCAACAACTACCATAGCATCAACTTGTTTTGCAACTTCCCTACAAGCATCTTGTCGAAGTTTTGTAGCATTACATATTGTGTTAAAAATCTTTACATCTTGCCCTTTGCTTTTCACAATTTTAGAAAGTTCCTCAAATTTTTCTAAGGTATTGGTCGTTTGTGAAACAATGCATATTTTCTCAAATTCTTTCAAATTTTTAGCATCCGTAACTGTATTTATTATTTTCCCTTCATTATTACACCATCCATTGATACCAATTACTTCTGGATGATTAGGATCGCCAATAATAATAATTTTATAACCTTTATCATTGTATTCTTGAACTTTTTTATGAACATTTTTTACAAAAGGACATGTTGTATCTACAACTTCATATCCTAACTCTTCAGTTTTTTTATATCTTTCGTAAGGCACACCGTGAGCTCTTATAATTACTTTTCCATTTCCCTCTTCAACAATATCATCTATGACCTTTAAACCTAAACTACCTAAATGCTCTACAACCTGTTTATTATGAATTAATGGTCCCAATGAATAAACATCTGTACTATCATTAGATGTTTTTAATGTTTCCAATGCTAAATCCACAGCTCTTTTCACACCAAAACAATAACCTGCATGATCAGCCAATATAATCTTCAATTTACATCCTCCTATTTATATTTTAAATCATAAATTGATTTCATAACATTTTTACTTAAATTCTTGTAATCTTTAGTATCTAATCTTTGATTATAAAACTCATCAAATTTCATAGGTTTTCCAATTTTTACAACTAATTTTCTAAAAGGTTTATAATTTGAATCTATATATACAGGAACAATTGGAGCTTCTGCTTTTATACTTATTAAAGTAATTCCTGGTTTTGCCTTTTCAATATCAGGTACCTTTACTCTAGTCCCCTCTGGAAAAATTCCTAAAACTTCTTCATTTTTTAATACTTTCATTGAAGTTCTAATAGCAGATAAATCCACTTTTTTTCTATCTACTGGGAAAGCTCCTAGTTTTTCTACTAATCCTTTTACAAACTTCTTTTCAAACAACTCTTTTTTAGCCATAAAACGTATGGGTCTCGGAACAGCCAAGCCTAATGTAACAGGATCAATATTACTAATATGATTGGCACATATTATAATTCTACCTTCCTTAGGTATGTTTTCTTTACCTATTACTTTAAACCTAAATATAATCCTAAATAAAACATTTCCTATCCCCCTGCAAAACTTATAAAAAAACAATTAGTTACCTCCCCTCAATAATATCTAAAACCTCTTCAACAGTTTCGTCTATACTTTTTTCAGTTGTATCTACAATATGTGCATCTGGACTTTTTAATAATGGCCCAACTTTTCTAGTACTATCAATTTTATCTCTCATTTGAATTTCTTCTTTTATTTGATCAATATTTATATTTTTTTCTCCTTTTTTCTTCAACTCTAAATATCTTCTTTTTGCCCTTTCTTCTATAGATGCCGTAATAAAAAATTTATACTCTGCATTTGGTAATACAACTGTTCCTATATCTCGTCCATCCATGACAATATTTTTATTTTTTGCAATATTTTTTTGTTTCTCCACCATAATTTTTCTAACTTTTTCAATCTTAGCTATCATAGAAACATTTTGATTAATAAAATTTTTTCTTATCTGCTTGTCTACTTTTATTCCGTCTAAAAAAATATGATTACATTTAAAATCAATATCTGTCTTTTTAAATAATTTTACTATTGAAGATACATCTTCACAATCAATATTTTCATTTAAAACTTTTAAAGTTAAAGCCCTATACATAGCACCTGTGTCTATGTATTCAAACTCCAATTTTTTACTAATTATTTTAGCTATAGTACTTTTGCCAGAACCTGCAGGACCATCTATAGCTATAGAAATATTTTCACTCATAGTATACTCCTCTCACATAAAATTATAACCACCTTGTGGTGGTTTTGTTACTTTTTATAAAATTAAATCTGGTCGAAGTATTTTTGCATCTTTTAAATAAACATGCTTAACCTCGCCCTGACAAAACTCTCCATCATATAGTATCATTATTCTTATACATCTTTCTAGACTATTCACAACATCCATCTCATTAAAACACATTAATCCAGTATGGATATAACCAAGTAACCTTGCAGCTTTAGCTGGATAATCAGCATTTAAATCTTTAGTTGCAGTAAATATAATACTTATAACTTTTTCTCTCTGGATATTATTTGCTTTCTCCATTTCTAAAATAAGTTTTTTAGTATTTTTTAAAATTTCATCTTTGTTATTTCTGTCTACTGTTATAGCACCTCTAATAGCAACAATACTCATAATACACCACTTTCTTTTTTTATTATATATTAAAAAACTAATTGACTCAAGCTATTTAAATTTAACCCGTCCTAACATTTCAATACTTTGTGAAGTTTCAACCTTCGCATTTAATTTAGGTAATTCTATGTTCTTACTTATTCCTACTACCTGTACTTTTACTTTATCCATATATTTAGTACCATCTATTTCTATTACATCATTATTATAAACTTCAACACTAATTTCATCTTTTTCATCAAAACTATTAACTATATCTCCATTAATAATTATCTCTACATCTTTTAAATCAAAATTTAGTAATTTTAAAACAATAATACCTTTCCCCTCACCACTTATTTTATTTATAGGAACAAGTTTTTTTTCACTATGATATTTACTTACAGTAGATATTAAATTATTGTCTTCAGGTAATATAATTTGAACAAATGTCAAAAACAAAATACTTATAATGGTTAAAGTTAAAATCGCTATTTCCAATATGTGGAATATTCTTTGCATATAATTCCTCCTAAAACATATTATATAATTATAATATGCATTATTAAAAGAAATCATGTATACTAGTCAGATAATATCAAACATTCATTCCTGCTAAATACCCTGTAGAATAAGCAATTTGCAAATTATATCCCCCTGTTAATGCATCAATATCAATGATTTCACCAGCAAAAAATAAACCCTTTTTAATTTTAGATTCCATAGTAGAGGAATCTATTTCTTCTGTTGAAATTCCACCAGAAGTTACAATAGCCTCTTCAATTGGCCTAAATTTTGAAAATTGTAATGGTAGATTTTTTATTGTATCAACTAATTTCTGCCTTTCTGTTTTTGTAATTTGGTGAACTGGTTTTTCATAATTAATATTAGCAAATTTTAAAATTATAGGTATTAAATTTTGGGGTAACAAATCTTTCAAACCATTTTTTATTTGCTTATTATTGTATTTATTAAAATCTCTTAATATTCTTTTTTCTAATTTTTCATTTGAAAGAGCAGGTTTTAAATCTAAATATAAATTTATTTTTTTAAAAGGAAATTTGTTTAATTGATTACTCAATGAAAGAACTATAGGACCAGATATTCCAAAATGAGTAAATAACATTTCTCCAAATTCTTCACAAACAATTTTATTGTTGACTTTAGCATATAATGTAACATTTCTTAATGATAAACCCTGTAAAGAAGATATCCAAGTGTCCTTCAACTCAATAGGAATAAGTGCAGGTTTTAATTTTTTAATTGTATGTCCAAAGTTTTTAGCAAAATTATAGCCATCACCAGTTGAACCTGTAGAAGGATAGGATTTACCTCCAGTTGCTAATATAATCTTGTCGAAATAATATTGGCCTTTATTTTCTAATTTAATTAAAAATCCTTTCCCCATTTCTTCTATATATTTTATATTATTATTCAAAACAATATTTACTTTTTTATCTATTAAAAATTTTTCAAAAGTCTTAATTACATCACTAGATTTATTTGATTTTGGGAAAACTCTATCTCCTCTTTCTACTTTTATTTCTAGTCCATACTTTTTTAATAATTGGATGATATCTTTGTTAGTATAACTATAAAAAGCACTATATAAAAATTTTTTATTAGTCATTACATTGTCAAAAAAATTTTCTATAGGAGCATTATTAGTAATATTACATCTCCCTTTTCCAGTTAAGTATAATTTTTTCCCAAGTTTCTCATTTTTCTCAAACAAAGTCACTTCTTTACCTTTATTTGCAGCATATCCTGCTGAAATCATTCCAGCTGGTCCTCCTCCAATAACGCAAATTTTATCTGTCATTATAAGTATAAACCTCCCTCAAATGATTAGTATCATTAAATAATTTTAGAACATTGTTGTATTCTCTACATTCTACAATACTTAAACTCACGTTATCTATAGCAAATTTGCTAAAACTTGAAATATCTAAATCTAAAAGAACCAAAAGTATTGCTTTTAAAAAAGTACCATGCGAAACAATTAATATATTTTCAAAATCATTATTGTCTAAGATAATATCTAAAGCTTTATAAGCTCTATTTATTAGTTCTTTCACTGTCTCTATATTTTCAAATTTAAATTTATGAGGCGTTTTTAGCCATAATTTATATTCTTCTCCATAATTATTAACTAATTCTTCAGTCCTTACTCCTTCCCAAGGACCAAATTTAATTTCTCTTAATTCTTCCAATTTTATTATATCTACATTAATTTCATTTCCTACTATTTGTGCTGTATCATAAGCTCTTGTTAAATCACTTGAGAATATAATATCAATATCTTCTTGTTTCAATCTTTTAGCTAATATTTTTGCTTGATTCTTTCCTTTAGAAGTTAAATCAATATCTTGTTGACCCTGAATTTTTTTAAATTTATTCCATTTTGATTCACCATGTCTCGTCAAGTATATTCTTCTCATAACAAACCTCCAATATTTTTTATTATGTACTTATTATAACAAATATTTGAGAGTAATAATAAAATGCACCTTTAAAGGTGCATTTTATTATATAGGTATCTAATAACCTTTTATTTATTTGTATTATTAGTTCCTCCGTACACATTATGTTTATCCCATATACCCTCTAAAGCCTCAAAATACCTAGTAATATCTTCTTTTTTTTCCATTCCTACACCTACTATAAGCGCATTTATTAAACTCATTGGTGCTACTAAAGAATCCACAAAAGAAACCATATTACTTCCTGCAATAAGATTAATATCTGCTATTTGAGCAGCAGGTGAAATTAAACTATCTGTAATACAAATTATTTTACATCCTTTTCCTTTAACATAATTCAAAGCTTCCAAAGTTATTTTAGAATATCTAGGATAACTAATACCAATAACAACATCATCTTTTTTAGCCTTCAATAATTGTTCAAAAACATCGTTAGGTGCTGCAGTTACTGTTTTTACATTATCAACAATAAAATTTAAATAAAATCCTAAATATCCCACTAAAAATGTGGAACTCCTAAGACCTACCACATAAACTGTTTCTGCTTCTAGAATACTCTCAATAGCATCATCAAAACTTTCATAGTCTATTTCATCAATAATTCTATTTATATTATCTATATCTTTTTTCAATACCTTTCTCAAAGAATTTTCCTTTGTAATAGAATAATCATCTGTTAAAGATATTCTTTGAACTGTAGTTAATTTGTTTTTTATTAACTCTTGTAAGTCTTTTTGTAATTCTCTATAACCTTCATATTCTAAAGTATTAGCAAATCTTACAACTGTAGATTCGCTTACACCTACTGTTTTTCCCAATTTTGATGCTGTCATAAAAGCTGCTTTATCATAGTTTTCCATAATATATTCCGCAATAAGTTTTTGACCTTTGCTTAGTTTTTTGAAATTGTTTTGAAGTAATTTTATTAAATCAACATACCGCTCCATACGAATCTTCCTCAACATTTGATATTAAGCTAAACCCTGCCTCAAGAGCTCTCTTATTAAGTTCTTCTGTACCTTTTGGTACTCTAGCTAATACCGCTTTTTCCAATGATTCTCTACTCACTACCTTAGTTAACCCATAAATACTTCCCAAAGCCACAATATTAGCAACCATAGATCTTTTTAACTCGTTTTTAGCAGTATCTAATATAGGAACACTGTAAATTTTCAAATCATCTCTATTAGGTCTCTTAGAAATATTGCTATCCAAAATAAGTGTGCCACCTTTTTCTAAACTATTTACATATTTATTGTATGCTACTTCTGTTAAACATAATAAAATATTACATTTTTCTATTTTAGGATAATTAATTCCATTTTCACTTATAATTACTTCTGCCTTACTTGCCCCACCTCTAGCTTCTGGACCATAAGATTGAGATTGAACAACATTGTTTCCATCATGTAGAGCAGCTTCAGCAAGTATAATACCTGCCAATATTAACCCCTGTCCCCCAGAACCACTTAATCTTAACTCATTATGCATAAAACATCTCTCCTTTAACAAAATGATTTTACTAATTTATTATACTTCTCTGTATACTCAGGACGACTTTCCTTATACAACTCCCCAACTATAATTTTATCTTTTACTTTATCTTTAGGAAGTTTTTTAACCGCTTTCACATTTATAGTATTTTCTTTTAGAAAATTCATCATATCTACTGCATTACCTTTTTTATTTTTACGTCCATAATATGTAGGACATAAAGTTACAGTTTCAACAAAAGAAAATCCCTTACTTTTTATTCCTTCTTCTATTAACTGAATAATTTGATTTGGATTATAAACAGTTCCTCTTCCAACATATGTAGCTCCTGCAGCTTGTGATAATTTACAAAGATCAAAATTGCTATCTATATTTCCATAAGGTGCTGTAGTTCCCTTATCACCAGTAGGAGTTGTAGGAGAATACTGCCCTCCTGTCATACCATAAATATTATTATTATATACAACAGTAGTAATATCAATATTTCTTCTTGCTGCATGTATTAAATGATTCCCGCCTATAGCAGCACTATCACCATCACCTGTTATTACAATTACAGTTAGTTTAGGATTAGCAAATTTTATACCTGTAGCAAAAGCGAGAGCTCTACCATGAGTTGTATGAATAGTATTAAAATCTAAATATCCAGAACCCCTTGATGAACACCCAATACCAGATACTATACATACTTCATCTTTATTCAAACCAAGATTATCTATTGCCTTTACAATGGATCTTGTAACAATCCCGTTGCCACACCCTGGACACCAAATGTGAGGTAATCTATTTGATCTGTAATATTTTTTTACTAATTCACTTGGCACTTTTTAAACCCCCTTAATTATAGATAAAATTTCATGTGGAGTAATAAGTTCTCCATTAACACGACCATATTTACGAACGATAGTATTTTTACTAGCTATTCTATCTACCTCTAAAAAATATTGTCCTAAATTCATTTCAACAACAACTATTTTTTCAACTTTTCTAGATAATTCTTCAATCTGTTTTTCTGGAGAAGGCCAAATAGTTATAGGTCTAAATAAACCTAATTTAATCCCCTGCTCTCTGGCCATATCAACAGCACTTTTTGCAGATCTAGAAGTTGAACCATATGCTACAATAGCTATATCTGCATCATCTAATTTGTATTCTTCATAAGAAACAATATCATCAACATTATCATTTACTTTATTAACTAATCTTTTAATTGATTCCTCAGCAATTTTATTGTCATTAGTCGGAAAACCTGTTTTATCATGAACTAATCCTGTAACATGAAATCTATATCCTTCACCAAAAGCTGGCATCGATGGAACTAGCTTTCCTTCTTTGACTTCATAAGGATTATAATTTTCAGGATTTTCTGTTGGTTTAATTCTATTGATAATTTCCATATCGCATTTATCTGGAATTTCAATTTTTTCTCTCATATGTCCAATTACTTCATCCATTAAAAGTATAACTGGAGTCCTATATTTTTCTGCTAAATTAAAAGCCTGTATAGTAGTATCATAAATTTCTCTAACTGTAGATGGATATAATGCTATAACAGGATGATCCCCATGAGTTCCCCATCTTGCTTGCATCATATCCCCTTGTGCAGGAGATGTAGGTAATCCTGTACTAGGACCTCCTCTTTGAACATCAACAATTACACAGGGTATTTCTGCCATTGCTGCATACCCAATATTTTCTTGTTTTAATGAAAATCCAGGACCACTAGTTGCTGTCATTGACTTATATCCTGCCAATGAAGCTCCTATAACTGCCCCCATACTAGCTAATTCATCTTCCATTTGTAGGAATTTACCTCCGATTTTAGGCAATTTAGCTGCAGAAATTTCTGCAATTTCTGTTGATGGAGTTATTGGATAACCAGCATAAAACCTCATTCCAGCAGTCATTGCACCTTCTACACAAGCTTCATTACCTTGCATAAGTTTTAACATATTATTTACCTCCTAAATATATAGCATAGTCAGGACACCTTAATTCACACTGTCCACAGCCTATACATTGATCCCTATTTATAATATTTACTTTTCCGTTCTTTATTTCAAGAACATCTTTAGGACAAAATGCTACACATATTCCGCAACCTTTACACCAATCTTTATCTATGTAGAGGATTTTTTCTATTTTTGTAGCCATTCCTTTTCCCCCTCATTATTTTTTATTATAATATTATTTGTTCAATTAAATAATATCAAATTTATATACTATGTGCAAGATTTATTTCATTTTTAAATAATTTCTATAAAATATGCAAGTTTTGTTTCATCATTATTCAAAAAAACAAGCCGTACGGCTTGTTTTTTATACTGGATAAGTTTTAAATTCATCATTTACTAAATTACTATCTATTTTATATTTTTTTGCTTGTCTGTACTTAAAGAAATCAACTGCAACTGATGGAAACAATGCATAACTTAGTACATCCTCATCTTGTTCCATATATTCTTTAATTTCAGCCTTAAGTTTATCTAATTCAGGTTCTAATAAATCTGCAGGTCTATCTGTATAAACTTCTTCATTGTTAATTATTTTTTTTCTTATTTCATCTTTAATAGGCACTGTTGGTTTGCCATAAAGACCTTTAACGTAGTTTTTAGCTTCTTTAGGTACCATCTTGTATCTTTCCCCTAACACTACATTAAAAACTGATTGTGTACCAACTATTTGACTCATAGGAGTAACTAATGGTGGATATCCTAGGTCTTCCCTTACTTTTGGAACTTCTTCTAGTACTTCATCAAACTTATCTAAAGCACCTTGTGCTTTTAATTGAGATACTAAATTTGATAACATACCACCAGGTACTTGGTATTTCAATGTTTTTGCATTTACCATTAATACCTTTGGACTTAAAAGTCCTTCTTTTTCATACTTCTCCCTTATACCTTTAAAATACTCGGCAATTTCCAAAAGTAAATCCATATCTAACTCAGGATCATAAGGTGAGTTTCTCAACGATGCTACCATAGATTCCGTAGCAGGTTGACTAGTTCCCATACCAAAAGGTGAAATAGCAGTATCTATTATATCAGCTCCGGCTTCTATAGCTTTCATATAAGTTTGGTTAGCAATTCCACTTGTAAAATGTGAATGTATTTGAATTGGCACCGAAACTTTGTCCTTCATTTTAGTTACTAATTCTTCTGCTACATATGGAAGCAATATACCAGACATATCTTTAATACATATTGAATCAGCACCCATATTTTCTAATTCTTTTGCCAAATCTACATAATAATCAATATTATGTACTGGACTTACAGTATATGATATTGCTGCTTGTGCATGTCCTCCAGCTTTATTTGTTGCTTCAATAGAAGTCCTCAAGTTTCTTGGATCATTCAAAGCATCAAAAATCCTTATAATATCTATTCCATTTTCAATAGATCTTTTCACAAATTCTTCAACTACATCATCTGAATAATGTCTATAACCTAAAAGATTTTGACCTCTTAATAACATTTGAAGTTTTGTGTTTTTAAATGCTTTCCTTAATTTTCTTAATCTTTCCCAAGGATCCTCGTTTAAAAATCTTAAACAAGAATCAAATGTAGCTCCCCCCCATACTTCCAGAGAGTAGAAACCTACTCTATCTAGTTTATCTGCTATTGGAAGCATTTCATCAGTTTTCATTCTTGTTGCAATTAATGATTGATGTGCATCCCTTAAAATTGTTTCTGTTATTTTGACTCCTGACATTTTAATTAACCCTCCTCAAAAGATCTTTTTTCTACGCCAAATAATATAGGCGGATTGTTAATTTGATTTATAAATTGAAATTTAAATACATTATACTCTTTTTGATTAAGTTTTTTTAAATAATTCTCTACGGCGTTCTTTTCTTCCAAACCACCTTCATGACCTGTATAGGAAATAACAAGTAATACCCCATTATTCATCAATAAATCCAAAGATTTTTCAATACCTATAATAGTTGTATTTGGCTGAGTTTTTATTGTTTTATCACTACCTGGTAAAAAACCTAAGTTAAAAACAACTAATTTTACTTTTTCCTTTATATAAATATCTACTTTTTCATGTCCTGAATTTATAAGTATCACTCTATCGTAAAATCCTGCTTTTTGCAATTTTTGTTTTGTAATATTAATAGCAGTATTTTGTATATCAAAGCCGTAAACTTTTCCCTTATCCCCTACTAATTTTGCCATATATATAGTATCATTACCATTTCCAATAGTTGCATCAATTACTATATCTCCTGCCTCTATTGCTAAATTCATTATAATTTTAGATATATTAAGTACATTATTTACATCTTTACAAAACATTTAAATCAACTCCAAAATAAAAAAACATATTCAATTTTTATTGTACTAGATATTTTACTATTTCTACAATTATATTTTATAATATACCATATTTTTCATTCACTAAATCCATTATAACAATATAACTGTAATTTTAAAAGCTAAAATAATATCATTGTAGTAAATTATATATCTACAATGCTAAATATTTTTAAGATATTGTATTTCTTTTTTCGATAAGAATCTCCATTTTCCAGTTTCTAAGGACCCTAATTTTATTTCTCCCATGCTAATTCTTTTTAAACAAATTACTGGATGATTTATTGATTGACACATCTTTCTAATTTGCCTATTTTTACCCTCATGAATTGTTATTTTAAGTATTGAATTATTTAAATTTTTTCTTATTATTTTAATTTTAGCCTTTGAAGTTTTATATCCATCAATTATTAAACCTTCTTCAAATCTTTTCATTTCTTTTTTTGTAGGAGTACCCTCTACAGTTGCAACATATGTTTTATCAATTTCATAACTAGGATGAGTTAACTTATAAGTTATATCTCCATCATTAGTCAATAAGAGAAGACCTGAAGTATCATAATCTAATCTACCTACTGGATATATCCTTTCTTTTACATTTTTTATAAGATCCAAAACTGTTTTTCTATTAAATTGATCCTTTACAGTGGTTACATATCCTACTGGCTTATTTAAAATAATATATATATTTTGTTCTTCAATTTCTATCTTTTTATCATTTACCATAACAATATCCTTGTTAGGATCTATTTTTGTTCCCAGTTGTTTAATAACCTTTCCATTTACTTTTACTTTACCTTGTAATATTATTTTTTCAGATTTTCTTCTAGATGCAACACCTGCCAATGCCATATACTTTTGTAATCGCATTAATTGTGCCCCTTTCAATTTTTCTTTTGTTTTATTAAAATTTAGAATTATATATGCCTAATACACCTTCATCATCTATTCTCTTGCGTATATGATCTATATTGGTAGTATACAATCCTTTTGCCTTCATTCTTTCAAAAAAATTTCCACCTGCAAAAGTATATCTATCTCTTAAACCATTTTCAGTATTCATAATTTCATTTGTATAATTTATTATATCACCTATTGCTAATTTAGTTGAAAATTCAACTAAAGGTTTATCTTTAATAAATCTCACACTATTGTGTCCCGCTAAACTTCCTGTAGATATTGCTTCTGTATGCCCTACAAATAATCCTGCCTTTTCTCCACCACAAAATAAGTTTTTTATACCTTTTACTTTCATTTTATTATCTCTAGGCGCCATTGAAAGGTATCTTATGGAGTTTCCAACACCTCCAGAATAAGGATCTTCATATTTAGCTTTTTCTAATCCATCTATTTTTCTTAATTCTTCTAATGAATAAAAAGAAGTCATCATTTTTGCATGACCTGTATCCAAGAGTATAATATTTTCAGCATATTCTCGCAATGCATATTGTTGGCAAACTTTTTTATCTAATTTTTCCATGTTTATTTCTTCTTTTGGAACAGGTAAAATTACAACACCTTCATCATTTAACTTTTTTCTTACTTCTTCCTTTAAAGAATCTTTATTTAATTCACAAGAACCACTAAAAGCGCCAATAGAACCATCTTTTTTCATTCCAACTATATCATTCACACCTGCTTTATTACTTATACTCACCCGAGGACCAAATGTTGGACATCTCAAAATACACATAGAACATCCATTACCATATCTAAAACAATTTCCCATAGGACCTGTAGTCCCTGTAGTTTCAATAAATACATCTCCCCAAACTATATTTTCATCATTTAATACAACTCCCCTAATTTCATCGTTACTCATTATTACATCTATTGCTCTTTTTTTGAACATAATTTCTATATCCATTTTTTCTAATAACTTTCTTACTTCTGGTTCAACTCTATTCACATCATACAAATTAGCATGTTTATGTCCAGGAAAATTTATATTTTTGTGCCTTGAAAACTTGTCAGTTATTTTAAATAATTCTTCTGCTCCTAACAAAATATTTTCTTCTGTGGCTGTAAATCTACCATTATTTCTCATTATACCACCAACATTTCCAAGTCCCAATAACAAATCAGTTCTTTCTATAAGTATTACCTTAGCACCAGCTTTCTTAGCACTAATACTTGCTGCACAACCAGCCCATCCACCACCTATCACTACTACTGTACACATTTTAATTACCTCCCATTAATATAACCTATTTGGAGTAATAAGAGTTTTGCATAATTTAACTCTAGAACCATCTATGGTCTTCATAGTACAAGAACCACATACCCCTTCACCACAACAAAGCGGTCCATTATTTGATGTCAAAAAATATGGCTTTTTATCTAACTGTTTTAATTTATTACTAATTGTCCTGTGAAGCATATTAGAACCTGCACTTAATACAAGTTTTATGTTTTCTTCTTTTAATATATTACTAATATATTCATCTCCTTCTACTTCAAAAATATTTATTTCTTTAATAATTATATTATTTAAACTTTTAATATAATCATAACTGTACAAGCTATCTAATTTGCCCTTATCTAATAATACTAACAAACTATTATTATTAGATATCAATTTTTCAATAGGCAATAATATTGATGATTGTCCAATTCCTCTTGCAATAATTAAACATTTCTCATTAGCTATATTTTTTAAGTATTTGCTACCTAAAATTCCATTCCAATAAGGACCTTTTATGGCAATTTTAAAATTTCGTCCTATTTTTTTTGTTTTACAACCGACTTTTTGATAAACAATACAAAAAGAATCCTCAGAATCTATTTTAAAAACAACCATAGGAGTTTCAAAATAATGTTGATCATCAACTCCTCTAATAAAAATATAAGAACCAGGTTCTTTTAATTTATTTATTAAATTTTTATCAGTATTTATTTTAATAAATACTAAATTTTCCTCTAATTCTTGTTCTTCAATTATATATCCTTCATAATATTCTTTCCTAAAATTCACCTTTCTCATATTATTCACATATTCATTCAAAATACAAACTCCATTCCATTGACAATCACAAAATTCTTCTCCTCTTAATTGAGAACAAGCTATACAATCTTTTGTTTCAGCCAAATGGCAAGGACAATACTCACTACCTGCATCCACACATTCCCAATATTTGAACATAAATATCCCACCTTATTTTTCTCTTTATATTAGAATATTAATATTTAATTAATTTGTTACAAATAAAAAAGTCTAATAAAAAACAACAGCCATATAGCTGTTGTACCAATTATTTTTAAATACAATTAATTAGACTTTTCTTTAAACTCTCTAATGATTTTTTCTAATACATTAAGTTTATTTATATTCTCTTTTGATATTAATTTTTCAGAATGAATTAATTTTCCATTTAAATATACAGAAATATTCCCTATTTTTTCTCCCTTTACAATAGGTGCTTCTATTTCTGTAGGCATATCATAAAAAACTTTTATATTATTTTTTTCATTCTCTGCTAATGGATAAATAAATTTATCACCTGTAATTATTGGAATTTTGTTTTTATTTCCATTGATTACATTTACACTATCAATATATTGTCCCGAATCATATATGATTTTTGACGAATAATTATTAAACCCATAGTCAAAAAGTTCATAACAATCATTAAACCAATTACTATCATTCAATACTACTGCTATTAACTGCATATTTTTTCTTTTAGCACCTCCAACTAAACACCTACCTGCTATTTTAGTATAACCTGTTTTAACACCATTGCCTCCTTCATATTGCCATAAGACCTTATTTTTATTATAAAAGTATTTATTCTTATCTCTGCCAGATGTCCATAATTGGGTTCCTACAATTTTTCTAAAATTACTATTTTTAAAAGCCTCTCTAGTTATAATAGCTAGATCATAAGCCGTTGTATAATGATTATCATTACTTAATCCATGGGGATTAGTGAAATTTGTATTCAATGCCCCTATTTCTTTAGCTTTTTTATTCATAAGTACTATAAAATGATCCACAGTTCCTCCTATAAAGTTTGCAATAGCTATAGCAGCATCATTGCCTGATCTAAGCATCAATCCATATAATAAATCTTCTAATGTTATTTTTTCTCCCTCATATAAATATATACTTGAACCTTCTATTCCAACACATTCTTTTTCAATATTCACTTTATCATTTAATTTTCCATTTTCTAATGCAATTAATGCCGTCATAATTTTAGTAGTACTAGCCATAGGTAGTCTTATATAGGGATTTAATTTATATAATACTCTCCCAGACATTGAATCAATTAATATAGCACTTGTTCCATTTATATTTAAATTATTACCATAGGAAATTCCACTATTTAGTATAATGATTAAACTTAATATAAATACTAATTTAATCTTCAACTATAACCCTCCATTTCCTAAAAATAATAGAAGCAGAACTTTTCTGCTTCTCAACTATCATCTTTTTCATCATAATCAAAATTTTTCTTTACTTTTATAGTAGTTTTATTATTATTTTTTTTATCTACTATATCTTGCAAATTTTTGGCCATAGAATTTATAAAATCAAAGAAACTTATCAACGCATTATTTCCTTCATCTACGGGCATTAATTTTATTTGATCATTTCCAACTACTATGAACCCAACTGGTTGCAATGACACACCAGCACCACTTCCTCCTCCAAAGGGGAGTTTTCCCATATTTTGTTCATCTACATTCTTTTTATGCGTAACAAAATTAAATTCAGTACCTCCAGCTGCAAAACCAAAAGATACTTTAGAAATAGGTATAATAATTAAACCATCTGGAGATTGAACTGGATCTCCAACTATCGTATTTACATCTATCATTTCTTTTAAATTATTCATTGTTGTTGTCATTAAGCCTTCTATTGGATGTTCTAACAAAACCTTCACCACCTTTATTTAGTATTAAAATCCATAGACTTACAATAATAATATGAACAACTTTACTCTCAATTATGCAAACAAATTTAGTTTTGAATTTATTTTCGTTAAATTCTGGTATTACATCAATATAAATATTCTTTATTAGTTTTTCTTTAAAAACAAAAGATAAAATAGTATACTTCAACGTCCACAAAACACTTGATATAATTCCAGTTGTAGCAGCATCATTAAAACCTATATTAGTTATCCATTTAATCGTTACTGACTTAATGTTTTTCCAAAAATATTTAGCAGGTTTCTTATATAAATTATAATATTTTGAAAAATAATTATATTTTTTTGTTTTAGATTCCATTATATTTTTATTTTTTTTAATATTAACAGGAATATTAATTAAATCTTTTATTAAAGTAATTTCTATTTTTATTTTATCTCTATCTTCATTTTTATATCTTATGTAAACTTTTACTGGAAATAATAATATAATTAACATAATCAATAATATTATTAACCAAACCATTTGTTCACCTCTTTAAAGCTATAATGCCCATAAAAAAAGGAAAATAATACAAATTTGTATTATTTTCCTTCATCAAATTCTTCATCTACTTCAGAAAGAGGTGGTAATTCTTTTAAATTTTTCAAGCCGAAATATTGTAAAAATTTATTAGTAGTACCATATATTATTGGTCTTCCAGTTCTTTCTAGCCTTCCCTTTTCTTCAATAATCTCTCTATCAATAAGAGTTTCTATTGCTCTATCACACCTTACTCCCCTTATAGCTTCTATTTCAACTTTTGTAATAGGTTGTCTATAAGCAATTATGGATAATGTTTCCATTGCTGCATTTGAAAGATTTTTTTTCCCTTTAGGTACACAAAGTTTTTTAATCCAATCAAAATGTTCAGGTCTAGTTCCTAATTGATAACTATTACGAATTTTATTTATTCTTACACCCCTTCTTTCATAATCATATTCATTTATCATTTCATCTATAATAGACTCTAAATCTTTTTCTTTTATTTCCAATACATTAGCTATATCTTTTAATGAAAGAGGATCCCCCCAAACAAATAATAAAGCTTCAATTATTGATTTTATTTCTCTTTTGTCCATATTTTTAACAGTCACCTCTTTACATTCGTTTTACAATAAAAATATCAGAAAAATTTTCCTCTTGTTTAACAATTATGTACTTTAATCGTACAAGTTCTAAAATAGATAAAAATGTAACTACTATTTCAGTCCTAGTAGTCTCTTTATGAAACAATTGAGTAAATTTAATTTTATTCTTTTCTTCCACTTCATTTTTTACTTTTTTTATACACTCATCTAAAGTATATTCATCACGATGTATCTCATCAAATTTCAAAGGCTTGTAGTTATCACTTCTCCGTTTTAATATATTGTTTAATGTCATAACCAATTGGTTCAAATCTAAATCTTCTAGATTATCATTATCCTCTTCAATATAACTTAAATCTTCTTTTGGCTTATAAAATATTTTATTTTGAATTTTCTCTCTTTGTTTTAATTTATTTGAAACCATTCTATATTTTTTGTATTCCACTAATCTTTTTACTAAATCTGCTCTAGGATCTTCATCAGCTTCATTTTCTTCATTTTCAGTTTTCTCGTCTTTTTTTACATTCGGTAAAAGCATTTTTGATTTTATTTCTAATAAAGTTGATGCCATAACTAAAAATTCGCTAGTCACCTCTAAATCCAATTCTTGCATTTTTTTTAAATAATCTATATATTGTTCTGTAATTTCACTTATAGGAATATCATAAATATCTACTTCTGCTTCTTCTATTAAATGCAATAAAAGATCTAAAGGTCCCTCAAAAGTTTCTAATATTACTTTATACTCCATATCACTACCCCTAATTATGCTAGTATTCTTAACATCATATTTAATCCCAAATTTATTAATGGACTCAATATTTTATCAATGGTATTAGTCAATATTAAAATAATTAAAATCAAATTTAAATATCGTTCATACTTATAAAAATAATATTCATATTTTGTAGGCAATAAACTTGCTAACACTTTTGAACCATCCAAGGGAGGAAAAGGCAGCAAATTAAATATCCCTAACATTATATTATACCAAACAGTAATAATCAATATTTGAAGTATTATCTCATTTTTAATTAAACCAGTAGAAATTATTAATCCAAATATTAATGCTAATATAAAATTTGTTATTGGACCTGCCAAAGAGACTAGTATAGTATCTCTTTTTCTATTTTTAAAATATGTAGAATTAATAGGAACAGGCTTGGCCCACCCAAATTTAAAAATTAATAAACACAAAAATCCTACTAAATCAATATGTTTTAGTGGATTTAATGTCAAACGTCCAGCATTCTTTGCAGTAGGATCTCCTAACTTGTAGGCTACATAACCATGAGCACATTCATGAAAAATAATAGCAATAAATAAACCTGGCAAAGAAATTATTTTATCCAAACTCATAACAAACCCTCTTTCAAAAAATAAGCTAGATATATTGTATAACTAATTAAAGAAAAAAACAATTATATCTAGCTTATTGATATCAGTATAACTTTATAATTTTTTTAATCATATCAAATATATTTGCCTTTTCAACTTTTTCTTCACATAACAAATTAACCTTATCTACTTTTTTACCATCTATCTTCAAAACCAATTCACCTACAATATCCTCTAATTCCAACGGTGCTTCTATTGTTTCAGGTATATTAATCACTTTTTCAATATTTGAAGAAGTATCTTTAGGTGTAAGCACAAAGCTATCCCTTTCCAAAATAAGATTTACAAATTCTTTATTTCCTTTATTTACTTTTATCTTAGTAATTATATCACCTTTTTTTCCTACAATAGTTGAATTATAATTTGCAAAACCATAATCTAATAATTTTTTACTTTCTTCAAATCTAATTTTAGAATTTTCACAACCTAATACTACTGATATAAGTTGCAAATTTCCTCTTTTAGCTGCACCAGAAAGACAAAAGCCTGCTTCTTGAGTAGAACCTGTTTTTATCCCATTTGCTCCATCATAATCTTTTATTAACCTATTAGTATTTACTAAGCTTTGAACTATATCTTTGTTTTTTCCTACTTTCATTTCAGTCATCCAAGGCATTATCCAATCATGTATTTTAGGATGTTTAAGTAACTCTCGTGACATAAGTGCTATATCATAAGCTGAAGTATAATGATTTTCATCTGGTAGACCTGTAGCATTTGCAAAATTTGTATTTTTCATTCCTAAATCTTTAGCTCTATTATTCATCATATCTATAAAAGCAGTTATATTACCAGCAATACATTCTCCTAATGCAACACTAGCATCATTTGCAGATCTAGTACTAACTGCCTTTATTAAATCTTCTACTTTTTGTACCTCTCCTTCTTCCAAAAATACTTGACTTCCTCCCATAGATGCAGCATAATTACTAATTACTATTTCATCATCTAGTTTGATCTTTCCATCTTCTAATGCTTCCATAGTCAACAATAAAACCATTATTTTACTAACACTTGCAGGTGGCAATTTTTCATGTGAATTTTTCTCATAAATTACTTCACCTGTACTAAAATCCATAAGTAATGCTGACTTAGCATTAATATCAAAATTTCCTTCAGAAAACCCCATGTTTATACTTAATAAAAATATAACCACTATTAATATTAGGGGAACAAATATTTTTTCTCTTTTATTCACTGTATAGCCTCCTATCTTATCTATTTACTTTTAGATTAACCATTAAATATTGTAGTTATTCAATATTAAAAACAGAGGCTATAATTAATTATTATAAAATTTTTCCATTAAAAAGAGGTTTCTAATAAAACCTCTTTCCATCTTTTGTTACTTCCCCATATATTAACTTTTTAGCTGTTTTATTTTTATTACCAATCTTTATTACTTTTAATATTTCCTGTTGAACAATTTTTCCTTTATCTATATTATTACTATGTATTATTGCTAATGTATCATCTTTATTTACTTTATCATCAACTTTTCTTTTAATTTCAATTCCTGCAGCTAAATCAATATTACTTTCTTTAACTTCTCTACCTGCCCCTAATAATAATGCTAATTGGCCTACTTTTTCAGCATCTATTGATTTAATAAATCCATCCTTCGAGCTTTTAACTTCAAATTTAAATTTAGCCTTTGGAAGAATATCTGTATCTTCTATACACCTAATATCTCCCTGCTGACTTTCTACCATTTCCAATAATTTTTTATAAGCTTTTCCGTTATATATAACTTCCTCTAACATCTTTTTAGCCTCTAAAATATCTGAAGTTTTTTGTGCTAATAGCAATAATCTACAACCTAATTCTATACATAAATTGTGAAAATCTCTAGGCCCTTCACCTTTCAAAGTATGAATTGCTTCTTTTACCTCTAATGCATTACCTACTGCCGAACCTAAAGGCTCATCCATATTTGTAATAATTGCAACAGTCTCCCTACCATAGCCACATCCTATATCTACCATTTCTTTTGCTAATAACAATGCATCATCTATGTTTTTCATAAAAGCACCAGAACCAACCTTTACATCTAATAATATAGCATCCGATGAAATTGCTAATTTTTTACTCATTATACTACTTGCAATTAAAGAAATATCTTCAACAGTTGCCGTCACATCTCTAAGTGCATATAACTTTTTATCTGCAGGTGTAATATTAGCACTTTGACTACAAATTACTAAACCATTCTTATTTGCCAACGATACAAATTCTTCCTCAGTTAATTCCACTCTAAAATTTTTTATTGATTCTAATTTGTCCAATGTTCCTCCAGTATGCCCTAAACCTCTACCAGACATCTTGACAAAAGGAACACCACAAGCTGCAATCATTGGGGCTAATGCTATTGTAGTTTTATCACCTACTCCCCCAGTACTATGTTTATCTACTTTAATCCCTTGAATACTTGACAAATCTACTTTATCACCAGAATTAATCATAGCTTTAGTTAAATCTAAAGTTTCTCTTTTGTTCATCTTATTAAAATATATTGCCATTAGCAGCGACGATACTTGATAATCTGGTATTCTATCAAAAGTATAACCTTCTATAAAAAAATTTATTTCTTCTGTAGTTAACTCTAAACCATCCCTTTTTTTCTTAATAATATCATACATATTCATAATTTCTACACCTTCATTACATATTTTCAATTATTTTTCTAATTAATTGTTCAAATTTTTCTCTAACCTTTTTAGTAGTTTCAATAACTTCCTCATGGTTCAAAGGCTTATCTAAAATTCCTGCTGCCATATTTGTTATACATGAAATACCTAATACACGCATACCTCCATGATTAGCTACTATTACTTCAGGTACAGTTGACATACCAACTGCATCAGCTCCTAACAATGTGGCCATTTTTATCTCTGAAGGAGTTTCAAAAGTAGGTCCTGAAAACCACATATATACACCTTCTTTTAAATCAATATCTATTTCTTTACTCACATTTTTGGCTAATTGTATCAATTGTCTATCATAAGCTCTACTCATATCCAAAAATCTTATACCTAATTCATCATAATTTTTTCCTATCAATGGATTAACTCCTGCAAAATTAATATGATCCTTTATTATCATCAAATCTCCAGGTTTAAAATTAATATTACAACCTCCTGCTGCATTCGTTACTATCAATGTTTCTATACCTATTGCTTTCATTACTCTAATAGGAAAAGTCACATCTTTTATGGGATAACCTTCATAATAATGAAATCTTCCTTGCATAGCCAAAACATTTTTACCCTCAAGTTTACCAATAATTAATCTTCCTTTATGTCCCTCTACTGTTGAAATGGGAAAATTAGGTATATCACTATAATCAATCACAGTTGACTCTTCTATTTTCTCTCCCAATTCTCCTAAACCAGAACCTAACACAATACCTATGTTAGGTTTATAATCACAATTTTTTAAAATATATTCTGCACTTTCATTAATCTTTTCTAAAAAGTTCATATTATACCTCCTATGCTCTTGGATGTGTTTTTTTATAAATGTCTCTCAACGGAGTATCCTTTAGAAATGAAAAATAAAAATTAGTCGTTGAAATATCTGAATGTCCCAATATTTCTTGAACAGTTTTTAAATCTGCTCCATTTTGTAATAAATGTACTGCAAAAGAATGTCTTAAAATTTGAGGAGTTATTTTTTTAGCAATACCCGATTTTTTAGTATACTGTTTTACAATTTTCCAAAATCCTTGTCTAGTTAATCTTTTACCTCTATAATTCACAAATAAAGCCTTTTCATTTTTATCATCTACAATACAATCTCTAAAATTATAAATATAATTTTCTAAGCATTCTAAAGCAATTTTACCTATGGGAATTACTCTTTCATTAGATTTGGATTTATTAATATTTACATACCCTATATCTAAATCTATATTATCCAAATTTAATGATACAATTTCTGATACTCCCATTCCCGTCCCATACAATAACTCTAACATAGCTTTATCTCTAGCACCTTTAAATTTATCATCTTGAGGCAAAGATAAAAACAAATCAACTTCCTCAAGAGTCAGTATATTAGGAAGTTTTTTCTCGTATTGAGGTGCTTTCAAATTAAAAGTTGGATCTTCACAAATCATTTTATTGTTTAATAAATATTGATAAAAACATCTTAAAGATGATAAAATTCTATTTATAGTAGATACTGCCATATTTTCTTTTTGTAAAAACATCAAATATGTTATTATATGAGTTTTATTTACTTCTAATAAACTAATTGGACCAATATTATCTAAATATGTTTTAAACTGCAATACATCGCTTATATAAGCATCTAATGTATTAATTGATAACTGCTTATATTCTTTGAGATATTCATCATATTTTTCAATTAAATCTTCCATATAAAATTCTCCTCTAAGAAAAATACTCTGACAATAATCTTATAAAATTAGGTGTAATATATCCTTCTATTAAACTACCAATAATTATAATAATAGAATACATTAAAGTTGTAATAGAATAATTAATAAAATCCTGCAATATGCTTTCTCTACGAGTCCTAATTTTATTACCACTTACTTGTTTTAAAGAAAAAATTAATCCTGAAGATGATACTGAAATAATACCTGGAAGAATAAATAAATTTTGAGGTAATATAGCAAGTAGAGAAAAAAGAAAACCTTTAAAACCAAATTCATTTACTAAAAAACCAACTGTAAAACCCAATGCAAACCCTCTCAATAATACAATAATAGGAATTATTGGTATCCCAATTATAAGAATACCAGTTATCCAAATGATAAAAATAGTTTTAAAATTGTCCAAAATAGATTGTTTAAAAATTTGTATATTATCATATTCATTATTAGATAATGTTTTAAAAAAAGAATTAAAAAAATTTAATATTTCACTTTTTTGTTCTCCATTTAATACTTTGATAGTTATTGAACCAATAATTATCCCTACAATTAAAAAAATCATCATAGTAAAATAAACTATAAAATTATCTTGGAACTGTCTTCGAAACCAGTTTTTTATTCTATATTGCAAGAATTTATCCTCCCTTCATACAACATACAAGCCCTATATGAAAATCTTATGCATATAAGGAGGATAATATCACTAAGTAATTTTTATTTATTTTCTAAAAATTTTTGAGCTACATAAACACCTATTATTGTTTTGCTATCTAATATTTGTCCTTTTTTAATCATATTTATTAACTCATTCATTTCAATTTTCGTAACTTCAATATATTCATCATTATCTAGTTCCATTGAGCCCTCACACAACTCTGTTGCTACAAACAAATACATTTTTTCATTTGAAAATCCAGGAGACGTATAAAATTCAAAAATGTATTCTATTTTTTTTGCTGTAACTCCTGTTTCTTCTTTAAGTTCTCTAATAGCAGTTTCCCTTGGTTCTTCATTAATTTCTATTTTCCCAGCTGGTATTTCTAAAAGATGACTCTCAACTGCTTTTCTATATTGTTTCACAAGAATTATTTCATTTTCTTCCGTAATAGGAACAATAGCTACTGCACCAGGATGCTCTACTATCTCTCTTTTAGAGTACTTTTTATCTGGTAATTCTACTGTATCAATTCTCAAGTTTAACAATTTGCCTTTATAAATATGTTCTGTCTTCATTGTTTTCTCTTCAAAATTCATACTAAGTCTTTTCCTCCCCTTCATTAAAAATTTTAACTACACCCTCGCCTACAGCACCTAAAGTAATAAAATATTCTTTATCAGCATTATAATCTCTGCCCATTGTTGTCACTTTCATTTCATAATTTTTTAAAGCTTTTTCTATATTTTCACCTCTTTCATAAATTAATTTGTGTTTTTTATCAATACTATATTTAGAAATTTGTTTTTTCAATATATTTAATTTTTTTTCATCAAGTATTGGGAAAATAACATTAGCACTTGTTTTACACATTTCACTAAGAATAGTAATAGTATGATGGCTAATACCTTTATGTCTTTCCCTTTTATCTGCAAAACTTATTCTAGGTACAACTACTGGTAAACCTCCTAGTGTATTTATTCCATCCACTATATAGCCTTGTTCTATTCCAGTAAAGCCATATTTAGTACCTGTTCCTACTATTCCTGGTCCCATAGTAATTATAGTTATATCACTATTCAAGACTTCTTTTGCTGCAATCAATCCAGTATAAATATTTGTACACTCTAAATCTCCACCAAAAGCGTGACCTACAGTTATAGTTTTATTGATTATTTTTTTGTTTTTTAATTGCTTTACTGTTTTACTAAAATCCATAGGTAAAGCTCCTGCATCAGTCATTATATAATTTATATTAAGAGTTGGATTAATATATTTCATCATACAAGCAAGAGGAGCAAGCATACTATGTAATGTCCCTAGTACATAAATTGAACTATTTAAACTTTTAAAATTTGTAAATTTTTCATGATATGGACTATCTTCTTCTTCTACTGTAAAGCATTTCATCTGTAAAGGAGTATACCTTAATTTCATAATATGCCCTTTGCCTTCTAAATTCTTCCTATCATTACTATAATTATATATTACATAATGATATCCTCCAGTACCTAAAGAAAGCTCAACAGCAGTTGTATTTACAATAACAGTGTCCCCTGCTTTTATATTTCCTGTTATTTTTTTATAATTCACTGCTTTTTCAACTTCATTATCAATTTTTACCTTTATCCAGTCAATATTATCTTCTTCTACAACCTCAATAACAATTCCTTTTTTATAACTTAACAGCTCTACCCCTCCTATCTACCAATATTATCAATAAAACTCAATATCTTATTTTTTTCTATTATCTTAGAAAAAGATACAAATTCAGCTACTACTTGTAATATTATTAAAATAATTAAATATATCACTCTTACCTTTAAACTATGACTAAAAACACAATATACTCCTAAAGTTAATCCCAAACTATTAGAACCTGCATCTCCCATCATAGCTTTAGCTTTTAAATCAATAGGTAAATATCGAGTCATTATACCAAAAAAAGAAAACAAAATAAAATCCACATAATGAGCTTTATTATTTGTTATAAGTAATATTATAGACAAAAATATAAAAACTTTAGATGCCCTTCCTGGTCGCAAATCAAAAAGATTAGTAAAATTAGTAAATAATGCTATTAATAAAGTATTTACAATAAGTTCTATAAAACTATTAGATACTAACAATGAAACCATAAAGGACAAAAAAAATCCCATTCCTGCCTTAAACCCACCAGTAGTTAGTTTTCCTTTAAATAATGCAAAAATATGCCCTTTAAAACCTTTAATATTTGTATCTCCTACCATATCATCAAAAATTCCCACTAAACCCATTAATGTAAATGCAACCAAATAAGTCATAATTAAATCTACATGATAATTTTTAACTATGGATATAATACTAATTGTTACTGTCTGAACAATTATAAAAAGTATTCCTAAACTCGTAGGAATCTTTTCTTTTTTATAATTTAAATCAATACAGTTATTTTCCATAAGCATATCCAATAAAAACGGTATAGCTATTATAGATAATATTAAACTTATTAGATAACTTATAATATTCATTATCATCACCTTCTAAACCCTAATATTATTAAAGTTGATAATATATTAATAAATTGCTTTCCCCTATGAAGAAAACCTCTAATATCTCTTCCAGTTTCACTATGAGTCATATTTACAGCAACTTCTTTAATATTATAGCCTTTCCTTAAAGTTTCTACTGTCATAGCTACTTCTACTCCAAATTTATTAGGTATATATTCTATACTATCAATTACTTCTTTTTTATAAACTCTTTGTCCAGATAATCCAGAATCAATATTTTTTCCTGTATAAAAACGAATACCTTTCTTTGCCAACCCTTTTACTAACCCAAAACCACCTTTCTTTTTAGGTGGTGGAAATTTTGCTATTGTTACATCTGCTTCATTATTGATGACTGGACAAATCAGTTTTTGTATCTCATAACTACTTTTCCCTAAATCTCCATCAACTAAAACTAAGTAATCATATTCTATTATCTTAAGAGCTTTTTTAATTGCACAACCCTTCCCAGAATTTTTTTCTAATCTTATTTTATCAACATTCAATTCTTTAATAATATTATAGGTATTATCTGTAGAACCATCATCAACTACAAATATATTATCAATAATAGCTATTTCTTTTAAAGTTTCAATAGTCTCTTTAATTTTATTTTCTTCATTAAATACTGGCACTACTGCTACTACTTTGTTTTTATTCCCCATAAAACATCCCCTGCCTACTCAGAAATATTATTACTTATACTAGGTAAAAGTTCTTCAGCTTCAGATTTTACTCCATAATTACCAGGTCTTCCTTCCATAGAAAATATTAATGCTGTTTTACCAATAACACTATCTACATTATCTACTGTAGATATACGCAAATTTTTGTAATCTTTAATATAAGAATAAGTTACTTTTTCCTTTTCTATTCCGATAATAGGAATATCAGATTTTTTAGCAATATTTACTATATTCTTATCAATTTTAGATATCCTATTTAAATTTTTATCCTCACTGCCTCCAGCAATAATTATAAAATCTACTGGTTTATCATAATCTCCAACAATATTAATTATCTCATTTTCTTTAAGTTTTTGTATGAAATCAGTATTTTTCCCCTCTATTAATCCTCTTGTTAATTCAACTATCCCTTTTTCGATTACATTACCTTTTGTATTTGATTCTTTTGATGAATTAGCACAAATATTTTTTAATAGTTCTTCATTTAAAAATTTATCTGTAATAGTTGTTATATTTACAACATTTGCTCCAGCCAGTTCTAAAGTTTTACCTATACCTGAATATACATAATCATCATTCGTTTCTACAATGGCAATATTGACATCATCTAGTCTATCCTTAATTACAAATGAATAAACATCCTCTGCATAATCTTGATATTGATCATTCTTTTTATTTAATTCATCAATATCTTTTTTTAAATTATTATTTTCATTATTTAAATAGTCAAGTTTCTCCTCTATTTTGGTTACCATATCATCTTTTTGTTCGATCAATAAATTATGTGCATCTAAGGTGAAACCTATATATATGCCTATTCCTAAAGCCAAAAAAATTGCCGCAATAGATATTACATAATATTTTATATCTGGTATCAAAATATCACCCCTCATAATCCAAACATTATTCTTAATCTAATTTTAATTAACTTTATTAATTGCTGCATAGGTGGATACATTAAAGTTATAACTAATATTGGTATTAAAGCTGCAATTAATAGTCCTATTACATATTTTAATTTAAAATGACTTCTATAAAGTTTATTTACACCTTTAGCATCAATTAATTTAGATCCTACCTTTAATCTTACCAAAAATGTACTTGCCATACCGCTTCTTCCTTTTTCTAAAAAATCAATCATACTACTATGAGTACCTACTGCAACAATTAAATCAGCATCATTAGAATATGCAAGTAACAATGCAATATCTTCACTAGTACCTGGAGATGGAAATATCACTGGTTCAACACCTAATTTTTTAACTCTTTCAAGTCCAGGTGCTCTTCCATCTGGATATGCATGTACAACTACTTCCTTAGCAATCTTTAAACATTTATCACTAACACTGTCCATATCACCTACAACCATATCTGGCATATATCCAAATTCTAATAGTGCATCTCCCCCTCCATCCACTCCTATCATAATAGGATGAACTTCATTAATATATGATTGAATTGCTGCCAAATCTCTTTTGTAATCTTTTCCTCTTACAACAATCAATACATGTTTGCTTTTTATTTTAGTTTTTATATCTGGTATTTTAACTTTACCTGTAACTAAACCTTTTTCTTTTTTTGCATATTCAAGGGTATTCTCTATAAATTTATCTAATTCTCCTTCAATATTTTCATACCCTTTATTAAGTAATTTTTCAATTTTTTCTTCATCTAATAATTTACATTCTCCTATTACTTTATTAGCATAAATAATTTTTTCATTTTGTATTTCTATTTTATTTCCTTCTTCTATAATATCAAAAATTTCTTCATTTAAAGTCTCAAAAATGGGAATATCTGCCTTCAAAAGAATCATAGGTCCTTGATTAGGATATTTACCACTAATTGTTTCTTTAGTATTTATGACACATTTAACCCTTTTCTCCACTAATGAGGTAGCTGCAATTTCATCTAAATCTTTATGAGCAATTAATGCTATGTCACCTGTCTCTAGTCGTTTAGTCAAATTTTTAGTTACTTTATCTTTTTTTATAGTACCTCTAACAAACATATTACTCCTCCGTTTTCTACAATTAATAATAAATTGTTTATCTATATCTAAAAAACTTTCTAAACTCCCCCATTTATTATAGCATAATATTAAATCATATGCTTTTTATATTTTTTAAAAAATAGTATCAACTTTTTTCCTCATATTCAAATCATCACTTACTTTTAGTAATTGAATATAACCATCTAAGGAAGTTAACGGAGTTCTTATATCATGAGATAAGCTTGTTAAAGTGTTTTTTAAATAAATATCTTTATTTACATATTCCTTTTTTAAACCCTTTGATTGATTAATCAATTCATTAATTTCTCTAGCTAATTTGTTTATTTCTTTATCTTTCATATTACAAAAAATAATTTTATTTGTATCATGTGAAATAATAAATTTTAATTGCTCAGCAATAGAACGAACTTGTTTCCAATAATTATATAAATATAATATAGCAATAAATAAAATAATAATGATAATAATTAACGCAAACTTCATCCTAATACTCTCCTTATTGAATATCTCTATTATTGATAACATACATACTAATTGCCATATATATTGTCATTGAAACAACCGCTATAAGTAATGGTCTACAATCTCCCAAACTTAATCGTCCAATGTTTCCTGAATTTAAAAAGTACATTATACTTTTTTTATTTGATTTTATGAAAGCATCAACAATTTGTAGTATACCAGCAGAAACTAAAATTCCTATCAATAAACTTGCAATTTCATTTTTTAAAAGTGTAATTAAAAATATCATAAATGATCCAAATGCCACATGCAATATCCATTGATAAAGAATATATTTTATCAACAATCCTAAATTCTCCTCAAAAACATATCCAAACAATATTTTACTACTTACAAATATTGTTACAATTGCTACTGCCAATAAAATTAATGAATATATCCCTACGATAATCATTTTAGACAACAATATAAATCCACGATTTGATACTTGTCCTGCAATATTTTTAATAAAACCAGAAGTATTTTCTTTACTTACAAAACCCACAATAACACAACTAAAAACATTAGTACAATTTTGCTCTGAATATTTATTTTGATTAATCCATCAACGGGAACTTTATTATCTTCGCACCACTTTGCCGAAACACTCCCTATATACATTCCCCAATTAACTTCCTCCGAAGATGATTTTAGATTTTCTAATGCAGATGGATTGTTCTTGTAATACTCTATATCCGAATAAGACATATAAACAGAGGCAAACATCATTAATATCAAAAACATCAAAATAATCCATGTGGTTTTACTTTTTCTCATACGATAAAAATCCATCCTAATTAGATTGTTCATCAATATTCCCTCCCGTCAAATGAATAAAATAATCCTCTATGGAAATAGATTCTATAGAAATGCTGTTATATGAATATAGCTTTTGTATTAAACGGATTAGGACATAAAGACAAATATCAAGAAATAATGGAATTTTGTATAAACTCAGTAGATTCTAATGATGAAATGTATCCTAAACTGTGTCACAACTTAGCTGGAGTTTACAGAAGAAATAAAAACTTTGAAAAAGCATTGAAGTTTTCTAATATGGGAATTGATGCTTGTCAAGAAATAGGAAATTTTAATGGATTAAGTATTCTATACTATGGGAAAGGAATTGCTGAATATAAATTGAATAAAATAGAATATAAGAAATCGCTTGAAACATCCATAGTTTTATGTGAAGCATTTGGACAAAAAGAGTTAAAAAATAAAATTATAAGTAACTGTAGAGAAATTTTTCTTCTTCCTTCATTTGAGATAACCTCTCTTATTAGTGATATTTAAGGGTATTGTCTCATAGAAAACATTTCTAGTGGATTTGACGCTTATCTCCCAACCATTTGTTAATTTTTAATTTTTTGTTTATTATTTGAAATTAAAAAATACTTACTTGATAATAAAACAGTTACAAATATAATACATGAAGATATTCCTATTGTTATCGCAGGGCTAGTAGCATCAAACATAAATCCAAAGAACATCTCACCTGCAGGAACAGCTATAGTACATACCATCATAATTACTGATTGTATTCTTCCAAGCATATCTAATGAAATTGTTTCTTGGATTATTGTGCCAGCCGCTATATTGCATAAAGTAGCTATCAGCATCATTAAAAAACATATAATTAATATCGTAATAAAAGGTACTATAGTATTTGAAAAAATATTTAAATAAATTTTTGATATAGAAAAAGATATCAAAAACATACATAGTGATATTATTAAACCACTTCTAATTAGAAGTTTGTTTATTGTGTATTTTTTGCACAATTTAGATGAGATTAAAGAAGCAGTTATTCCAGATAAAATTATTGCTATACGTAGAACAGAGTACTGTATTCCATTCCCATCCAAGACTTTTATTGATATATATGGTAAACCAATTTTAAAGATTGGATTAAAAGCAAAGTTTATGAAAATCATTATAATCAAAATGTTAAATATTAATTTTTCATTTTTAATGCAAGTGATGCCTTCTTTAAAATCGGAAAAGAACATTTTTAAGTTTAATTTATCATTTTTTAGATTGTTTTTAGGTATGTTTATAAAAATTTCACTAATAGCAGATAATATAAAACTGATAGAATTTATTATAAATATAACACCTATTCCTAAATTATCATATAAAATTGCACCAAGAGCTAATGCTAATATATTTGAAAGGCTTGAAAATAATGTATCTATTGAATTTGCATCAACTAATGATTCTTTCTCTACTATTGAAGGAATTACAGTTTGAATTGCAGGTTCAAAAATAATATTAGTTATTGTAATTGAAATAACTAATATGTATATACTCAATAAGCTTAAATGTCCATTTATAAAAAATAACAGAGCATAAATCCCCATTAAAATGCCATTTATTAAATCAGTTCCTACAATAATTTTCTTCCTATTAAATCTATCTGCAATGACCCCTGAAAATGGACCTAAAATAAGTTTAGGGAATATTGTTATAGCTGTTACTGAAGCAAATTTAACAGTTGAATGTGTTATTGCAAGTACATATAATGATAATGCAAAATTTTGCATTATTGTTCCTATAAGCGACACTGTCTCCCCCATTATGAGTAGAAAAAAGTCTTTTTGTTTCAGTAGTTTTATATTCATATAAATCCCCCATTTTTTATAATATTTAATCTACAACAGTGTTTGAGTATATTAGAAATTAATATTATTATAATTAATTGTCATATGTTCATGAAAATGTTATATACTTAAATTAATTTAAACTTATAAGATTCAAACAACTGTTTTTTATCTACTTTACCCATAACATTTTTAGGTATGTCATCTACAAATATAACTTTTTGTGGACATTTATAGTTTGAAAGTCTTTTAAAGCAATACATTAAAATATCATTTTCATTTGTTATATTTTTTTTAAGTACTTTTACAAATGCTATAGGAATTTGTCCATATTTATATATTCAAGATAAAACCAAAATCAAAGTAGGATCCAATAACTATCGCAGTTGGAGTTCCATAGGAAACCCCCTGCAATAGAAAGAAATGGTAGCCGTAAAAGCGTTAATATCATCAGTGCTGCTGAGATTAGCAAAAACTTTGATTCAATTGTAAATGTGTACTCTTCCGATGAGAGAATTACTTCTAACGCAATTATTAAATTTTTTAAAAAACTACTAAACATAAACAAGAATAAAAGAGTGTTCATGATTTGGGATAATGCTAGAGTTCACGCTTCAAAAGCTGTTCAAGAATTTATTAGCCAGCATGAGGAGAAATTATTTATTTAAAATCTTCTATCTTATTCACCAATGTTGAATTTACAAGAAAATATATGGAATAAATTAAAATCCTATTCCTATGAATATAAAGCAAAAACCACAATTGATGAAATTAAAGATTTCATTTCAGATTATTTTAATTATGCCAACTCTAATAAAGCTGAAACTAAATCTCTTGTTAATGCTAGATATTATTATAAATAGTTTGATTTTTAAACTTGTTTATCTATATTAATATAATAAGTAAAATTAGCTTGTTACCACCTTTATTAATCTTTAAGGATTGCTGCTTGTATTATAAATACTAGCAGTCACAGCTTATTAGATTTTAAAATTCCACAAGTTGAATCTCTTGCAATACGTAATTTTTTATCTGGATACCATATCAATTCTTTTTTAAATCCATCAATAATTCCCCAATATAAAATTTTATTTTCAATTTTATACCCTATTATAATTACTGAATGAAATCCAAAGTGTGCCTTCGTTATATCAAGATACTCTAGATAATATCTATCTAAATCTACCATTACTAAATCATTTTTATTTATACAGTTAATTATATCTTCATTATCTATTTTACTATTATAATGAATTATTCTTTTAACGTTAAATTTATTAAATAACCTATTTTCCATATTAAAATCAAATCCATTTATTATGATTGTAGGAAATTTACTGCTTGTATCTAACCAGTACTCAAAAGTTAAAGCTTCACCTAAACCAAAACACATTTCTTCACTTAATTTTATTCCATTATATTGGAATATATCAGCAATAGAATTTAATCTACATTGAGTTGTTATATCTGGTTTATGAGTAAATTTACTTATTATTTTTATCTTCATCCCCTCCAATCTTTTGCATATAATGGACTTATGTCAATAAAATAGATATATCTTTTCGAATGCTTTTTTATGATCCTCTCTTAGTATTATCTTCCCACTCTTGGGGGCTAATATAGCCCAAAGAGCTGTGTATTCTTTCTCTGTTGTACCATGATTCAATGTATTCAAATATTGAAAATCTTGTAGCATCAAAATCGAAATATTTAACTAAATTAACCTCTTCCGTTTTTAATACAGAATGGAAGGATTCGATACAAACATTATCATAAGAATTGCCCTTACCACTAAAGGAATAGGTTATTCTAAGCTTTTTAATACATTCTTCAAATTCACAACTTGTATATTGACTTTCTAAATCACTATGAGATATTAAGTTTTCATTAGGTTTATGAAATTTATAAATATTTTTTTACTGCTTTAATAGTTAATTTAGTATACATATTCTTAGACATGGAGACCTCTAATTACCTTTCTGCTGTTAAGATCCATATCAGAAACTAGATACACCAACCATCTTTAATGTCATGAATATAGATAATATCAGTTACCTATTTTGGTTAATGTCAGTATTAGAGAAATCTCTATTTATTATATTTTCTCTACTTTCTACCCTGCTTTTTAAAATAAAAGATTTAAACTTCTTAAATACTATGTAAATATGACCATTGCTTTTTTAGTATTTCATTTTTCCCTTCTACTCTAGCTATTTTCTTTAATAAAACCTCATAATCAGCCTGAGTAATTACTTCATTTTTATTGATTGCTATAGAATCAGCTTTTTTACCCATATTAATATTGTGAATTTAGATAAGCCATATTCGGCGCTAACATTTTTTAGGAATTTACTAGCATTATAAAGTTCTACAGCCAAACTCTTATGTTCTTCTGTATATCTCTTTTTACCACTTTAGACACTTCTTTCTTAACTACATTTTATAGCGTTCGGAAAATCGTGCCTAAAATATTATATTAACATAATTAATTAAAAATAAATCTGATATTCTATACTATAATAGTTCTCCTTCAATGTAACTATTCCATTCAATTTCTCCATCATCCTGAACCACATACTTAACAGGTTGTCCACGGTTTAACACAACCCCTAATGTCATTGTAAATAACGCTATCAGTACTAACAGTTTCTTCTTCATTTTTCAACATCACCCTGCTTGTTCTATTGTTTGTAATTATATACAATAAATGTATATAATTCAACCTACTTTAAAGTAGGTTTTTGTTTACATTATTTACGTATATTTTATAGGAAGTGTTTTTATGGATTTAAATCTTATTTCTTTTGGTAAAACATTGCGAAAAATTAAGTACTGAAATAACATTATAAACATCTACATTTTCTTTATATCCTACAATGCTAAATATCAAAGTGGCCAATATAAAATATCTAATGATTATTAATTTTTTGTTATTCATAATTTCACCTATTTATTATTTATAACAAATATTATAGCACATTGTAAGCTTTTGATAACTACTAGTATGCTTGTCCTGAATTTATAAAACTGTACCCTGTCATATATGTTATAATAGTGATTATTACACAATTTATATTAAAGGGGGTCTTAATTTGACTTTTAAAATTGGTAAAAATTATTTTGGATTTAATTTAGTAGATGAGTATGAAGTAAAAGAAATACAATCAATTGCAAGAATATTTCAACACGAAAAATCAGGTGCAAAATTGCTACATCTAGAAAATGATGATGACAATAAAGTATTTTCCATTGGATTTAGAACACCTCCATCAGATAGTACTGGGGTTCCACATATAATAGAGCATTGTGTTCTATCTGGTTCTAGAAAATACACAACTAAAGAACCTTTTATGGATATGTTAAAGGGATCATTACAAACATTTATTAATGCCATGACCTTTAGTGATAAGACGATATTTCCCATAGCTAGTAGAAATGAAAAAGACTTTTTAAATCTCATGGATGTCTATTTAGATGCAGTTTTTTATCCTAGTATATATGAAATACCAGAAATATTTATGCAAGAAGGTTGGCATTATGAATTATTTAATAATGAAGATGATATAGAGTATAAAGGTGTTGTATATAATGAAATGAAAGGAGCCTATTCATCTCCTGAAACAATTCTAGAAGAAAATATAAGCAAATCCCTCTATCCAAATACTTGTTATCAATATTCCTCTGGTGGCAATCCTGATGTTATTCCAGAACTTAGTTATAAATCTTTTTTGGATTTTCATAAAAAATTCTATCATCCATCAAATAGCTATATATACTTATATGGCAATGGAGATATACAAAAACATCTTAAATTTATAGATGAAAACTATCTATCCAAATTTGATAAAATAGAAGTAGATTCTCATATTGATGTTCAAAAACCTTTTACATCTAGAAATGAATTAATGGATTACTACCCTATATCAATAGATGAAAGTGCAGAAAACCGTACTTATTTAAGCTTAAACTTTGTATTGGGGGAAAAAACAGATCCAGAAACTTATTTAATGAGTAGTATATTAAGTCAATTATTAATAGAATCTCAAGCTGCTCCACTTAAAATAGCATTAATCAACGGTGGAATAGGAGAAGATATATTGCCTATGGTAACAGATAGTATACAGCTAGGGTTTGGCATTGTTGCAAAAAATACATCAATAGACAAAAAAGATGAATTTGAAAAAATAGTTTATGATACTCTAAACAAATTAGTTAAAGAAGGTATCGATAAAAAACTAATAGAAGCTTGCATAAATATAGTTGAATACAATCTAAGAGAAGCTGGAAAATTCCCAACTAAAGGACTTATATATATAATATACAGTCCTTGGATAGCTGGTTGTATGATAGTAGCCCTACAACTCATCTACAATATGATGAAACCATAAAAAAACTTAGAAATAATATTAATAATGGTTACTTTGAAAAATTCATTGAAGAGAGAATAATTAATAACTCCCATAGTTCTATGGTCATTATAGAACCTAAAAAAGGATTGGGAGAAGAAAAAATTAATGAAACAAAGAAAAAGTTAGCTGCTTATAAACAATCCCTTGCTGAAGATGACATTAATAATTTAATTGCACAAAATGAAAAACTTAAAACAATTCAATTGTCTGATGATACTGAAGAAGCTAAAGCTACAATTCCAAGGCTATCTTTAGCTGATGTAGAGCCTAAAGCTTTAGTTATTCCTCAAAATATAATCAAAAAAGATAACTATACTATACTTTATCATGATATTTTTACTAGTAAGATTGCCTATGTAGACTTTTATTTTGATATAAGCACGCTTGATGATGAATTAATTCCATATGCAAATATATTGACTTGGCTTCTAGGAAAAATGGATACAAAGAATATGACTTATTCAGATCTCTCAAATGAAATATATGTAAATACTGGTGGAATTAATTTTAATGTCAATGCATATGGAGAAAATGGGTGTAACGAAGTTTTCCATCCTAAGTTTAACATCAATGGCAAAGCTATAGGAGATAATATAGTTAAATTATTAGAACTTACAAATACATTGATTACAGAAACTAAATTAGAAGACAAAAAACGAGTTAAAGAATTGCTTCAACAACTTAAATCAAGAATAGAAATGGTTATATATGATATGGGTCATTCTATAGCATCTGTAAGAGTTGGTTCCTATTTCTCACCTACTATGAGATATATGGATAAAGTAAATGGACTAGATTTCTATTGGTTTCTTTCAGATATACTAGAAAACTTTGATGAAAATAGTGAAGAAATCATGTCCAATCTCAATTCAGTTTACAAAAAGATATTTAATATTAATAATTTAATTGTATCCTTCACGGGAGATAAGGAAGACTTCTCCATTATTAAAGACAATCTAAAAGTTGTAACAAAATCACTCAATACAGAAAAAATAGAAAGTAAGAAATTTAGTTTTTCTGAAGAAAAATTGAATGAAGGAATATTTTCATCTGGCAATGTCCAATATGTATCTAAAGGCTATAATTTTAAAAAGCTTGGATATGACTACAATGGTAGTATGTTAGTTCTAGCTACTATATTAAATGGGGATTACCTTCACAATAGAATTAGAGCACGAGGGGGAGCTTACGGTGCAGGTATATCCTTTGATACTACAGGTCATGTAGTTACGTACTCCTATAGGGACCCTAATCTAAAAGAAACTATAAATACTTATGATAGTATGGCAGATTATATTAAAAACTTAAACCTAGATGAATCTGATTTGACAACATTCATAATAGGAACCATGAGTCGTCTAGATCCAGCTTTGACTCCTCACATGAAGGGACAAATTGCAACAATAAGATATATTTCAAATATTAGTCAAGATGAAATACAAAGAACAAGAGATGAAGTGCTAAGCACAAAACTTGAAAACATAAGAGACCTTTCACTTATTCTTGAAAATACAATGAAACAAGATTATCTATGTGTATTGGGTAATGAAAATAAGATAAAGGAAAATGAAGAAGTATTTAATAATATTGTTAAATTGAAAAAGTAATATAAAAGGGCGGTCAAAGACCGCCCCTACATATTTAGTTCTACAAAATATATTTGATAAATAAAAATTTAATTTATGCCAAACAGAAGATATGATTCCTGCTGTTTGGTAAAAATCAATTCAATTTTATCTAAACTTTAATAAATCAATTCTAGAATAATCAATGTTACCTTTATTGTCTACTAGATTTTCATCTGCATGAATATATTCAACCTTTCCAACAAACATTTCATGAGAACCGGTCATTATAGAGTCAACTACTGTACATTCAATATTGACTGGACAATCTAAAAGTATTGGTGCATTCACTTTTACACCTTTTTCATATTTCATTTCTACTGTAGTAAGCTTATCTTCATCTTTTCTACTAGTACTACCTAGATAAGCATATTTTTCTCTTAGATTTTCTGGTACAAGATTTACAACAAATTCTCCAGTTTCTTTAATCATATGATGAGAATATCTGCTAGGTACAATTCCAACCATAACCATTGGAGGATCATAACTACAATTACCAGCATATCCAACAGCTAATGCATTAACTTCTCCATTTTTCCCTTTACAAGAAACCAAAATATCCACAGTTGGCTTTAAACAACTTTTAAAATTACTTACTTCTGCTTTTTTCATTATATCTATATCTCCTTCCACATAAATTATATATTAATTAATATTATAACATTTAATATAATTTAATTTTCCTATTATTTAGCCAAAAATGTTAGTATCAAACTAAACTCAGCCCCATTTATTTCACATTTGATATCTCCATTAATTTGTCTAACTAATTCTTCTACAACAGTTAACCCTATGCCACTAGAACTTTTACTTCTTGCTGAATCACTTTTATAAAACAAGTCAAAAATCCTATTTGGATCAACCTTATCATTGCTGTCAAATTTATTTTTAAATTCTATTGTAATTTCATTGTTTACTTTTGACATTGTTATTACCGCACTATCTTTAGCATGTTCTAAAATATTTTTAATGCTATTTTGTATAATTCTAATCAAAGCTGTTTCATTTGAAACAATATAATAATCTTCATCTTCATTAAATTCAATTGATAAATCAATGTTTTCTTTTTGAAATTCTTCATAGTATTGAAAAATTGTATTAACTAAAATTTTCTTTAAATCACATGTTTCTAATTCCAAATGAAATGTTTGATTTTGAAGCTTTGAATATATAAACAAATTCTCAATCATGTAATTTGGGACATTTACCCTATCTTGTAATATATCTGTATAATAATCCTTTTTATTCAAATCATCACTTACTTTTAGTAATTGAATATAACCATCTAAGGAAGTTAACGGAGTTCTTATATCATGAGATAAGCTTGTTAAAGTGTTTTTTAAATAAATATCTTTATTTACATATTCCTTTTTTAAACCCTTTGATTGATTAATCAATTCATTAATTTCTCTAGCTAATTTGTTTATTTCTTTATCTTTCATATTACAAAAAATAATTTTATTTGTATCATGTGAAATAATAAATTTTAATTGCTCAGCAATAGAACGAACTTGTTTCCAATAATTATATAAATATAATATAGCAATAAATAAAATAATAATGATAATAATTAACGCAAACTTCATCCTAATACTCTCCTTATTGAATATCTCTATTATTGATAACATACATACTAATTGCCATATATATTGTCATTGAAACAACCGCTATAAGTAATGGTCTACAATCTCCCAAACTTAATCGTCCAATGTTTCCTGAATTTAAAAAGTACATTATACTTTTTTTATTTGATTTTATGAAAGCATCAACAATTTGTAGTATACCAGCAGAAACTAAAATTCCTATCAATAAACTTGCAATTTCATTTTTTAAAAGTGTAATTAAAAATATCATAAATGATCCAAATGCCACATGCAATATCCATTGATAAAGAATATATTTTATCAACAATCCTAAATTCTCCTCAAAAACATATCCAAACAATATTTTACTACTTACAAATATTGTTACAATTGCTACTGCCAATAAAATTAATGAATATATCCCTACGATAATCATTTTAGACAACAATATAAATCCACGATTTGATACTTGTCCTGCAATATTTTTAATAAAACCAGAAGTATTTTCTTTACTTACAAAACCCACAATAACACAACTAAAAACATTAGTACAATTTTGCTCTGAATATTTATTTTGATTAATCCATCAACGGGAACTTTATTATCTTCGCACCACTTTGCCGAAACACTCCCTATATACATTCCCCAATTAACTTCCTCCGAAGATGATTTTAGATTTTCTAATGCAGATGGATTGTTCTTGTAATACTCTATATCCGAATAAGACATATAAACAGAGGCAAACATCATTAATATCAAAAACATCAAAATAATCCATGTGGTTTTACTTTTTCTCATACGATAAAAATCCATCCTAATTAGATTGTTCATCAATATTCCCTCCCGTCAAATGAATAAAATAATTCTCTATGGAAATAGATTCTATGCAAATGCTGTTAATAGAAATATTATTCTTATATAATTCCATTGAGATTAATCCACTATCATTTAATCTTTCATAAATATTTATCGTATGATTATCTATTACCTTGTAATTGTTAAATCCTAATTTGTCTAGGACTACAATTGCTTTTTTAGGTTCTTCTATCTTTATTTCAATATGATTGCAACATATTTCCTTAAGCTCTGCCTTCGATATTTCTTTTAATAGCCTTCCATCATTGATTATTCCAAACCTATCAACGATCTTTAACAATTCATCCAAAATGTGACTTGAAATTATCATTGTTATCCCCAACTCTTTGTTGAGTTTCAATACAATATCTCTAACATCCTTTATCCCTTGTGGATCTAGTCCATTTATAGGTTCATCTAATAATAACAAATCTGGTTCTCCTACTAATGCCATAGCAATTCCTAATCTCTGTTTCATTCCTAAAGAATATTGTTTCACCTTTTTGTTTGACTCCCCTTCTAGCCCAACAATTTCTAAGATAGAACCAATATATTTAGGATCATTTATCCCTAAGCATAAACACTTTAACTTCAAGTTGTCATATGCTGTTAAATTTGAATATAGTCCAGGAGCTTCTATCAATGTACCTATTCTTGATAAAACCTTTTTCCTGCTAGCCCCACTATAGTCAAATAAAGCAACATCCCCATCGCTAGGTTTTACCAATCCTGCTATAATCTTTAAAAGTGTTGTTTTCCCTGCTCCATTTTTCCCAATTAGCCCATAAATTTCGCCTTTTTTTAAATTTAAGCTTATATTATTAATGGCAAATTGATTGCTATATTTTTTTGATAAGTTTTGAACTGAAAGTAAATAATTCATTTTTAACCTCCTTCTCTTATAATCACTTACATTATAAAAGAAAAAGTTTAACAATTCGAAAATAAAAATTAAAGAATTGTTAAAGATTTATTTGCTTAACCGAAATCCTATTCCCCAAACTGTTTCTATATATTCTTCATCTGTATACTTTTTGAACTTTTTTCTTATATTACTAATATGTACATTTACTGTTTTATCTTCTCCTTCAAAGTATTCGTCCCATGCGAAATCATAGATATCTTGCTTTGAAAATACCCTATTAGGAAAGCTTAATAATAATTCTAAAATTTTAAATTCTTGCGGAGTTAAATCCACTTCATGATTCTCAATCATTACCTTATGCAAAGATCTATCTAGTGTCAGATTTTTATATTTCATCAATTTATTATTCACTTTCTTGTTCTTATTTCTTAATTGCACAAACATTCTAGCCTTTAATTCTTCTATTTTAAAGGGCTTTGTAAGGTAATCATCCGCTTCTAACATTAATACATCAACTTTGTTTTCTAATTCATCCTTCGCAGAAATAACAATGATAGAGGAGTCCGTCAATTTTTTTATTTCTGATATTAATTGTTCTCCTGAAATTCCTGGAAGCATTAAATCAAGCAAAATAATATCAAAATCATATTTTTCTAAATAAATCAAAGCTTCCGTTCCAGAAAAAGCCTGTTTACAATTATAATTATTAACTAAAAGACTTTCAAAAATATAATTGTTGATATTTGTATCATCTTCAACAATAAGTATTCTTGAATCATTCTCATTAACCATGCTGTTTCCACCTTCCTACCCATTTCACCTTACCACCTTTTTAGTACATTATACCATAACAAATATAATACAAACAGCAGGAACGGTTCACCACCCCTGCTGTCACATTCTGCCCTTATGCACTTTTTTCATCATTATAATATTGTGCTTGTGAATGCCATAGTTCATAATACTTTCCTTCTTCATCTTCTAATAATTCTTCATGAGTTCCTTTTTGGATTATCCTGCCTTCATGAAATACTGCTATCTCATCACAAAATCTGCAAGATGAAAGTCTATGAGATATATAGAAAGCAGTTTTTGTACCTACTATTTCATTGAACTTAGAATATATTTCAAACTCAGCTATAGGATCCAATGCTGCTGTTGGTTCGTCTAGTATGATAATAGGTGCATCACGATACAATGCTCTAGCCAATGCTATTTTTTGAGCCTCTCCTCCAGAAATCTCCACCCCAATTTTATCAAAATCCTTATATAATGGTGTTTGTACACCCTTTGGCATAGTATCTAATCTTTCTTTGAAACCAACTTTCTCTAGAACATCTTCAACCTCTTTTTCATCATAATCTACTGATGCTGCCACATTTTGACCTAATGAGAATGAAAATAATTTGAAGTCTTGAAATACTATAGAAAATAAATTCATATATTCTTCATAATCATATTTTTTAATATCTATACCATTTAGAAGTATCTCCCCTTCATCTGGATCATACAATCTGCATAAAAGTTTGATAAAAGTAGTCTTTCCAGAACCATTCATACCTACTATTGCCAAACGTTCCCCAATATTTAGCTCTATTGACACATTTTTTAATACATATTCATCTGTCCCTGGATATTTGAAAGATACATTTCTAAACTCTATCTCATATTCATCATCATCCCTTTTTTCCACTGGTAAAGTTCCCTTGTATTTTTCCCCTTCTATATTTAGAAAATCTATATACAATTGTAGATATTGATTATTATTTATAATACTATTTATAGAAGTTAAAACTAAAGTACTTCCAGATATGAATTGATTTATACTTCCTGTATATTGAACTATACTTCCTATGGATATACTTCCTGCTACAGCCTTCAGTCCAACAAATATATAGACTAATCCACCTATTAATGAGGATATAAATGCACTTATCCCCCCGTATTTAGTGCTAATACTTTCTATACCCTTTAATGTTCCATCCGAGCCTTGGATAAATGATTCTATTTCTTTATCATATATATGTTTTTGATCATATAGTCTTATTTCCTTTCCAACATTATAGTCTAAAACTTGTTCAAAATAAAAACTAAAGATTCTATTAAAATCCATTATCCCACTAAAATAGCCAAAAATCTTTTTATCTGTTGTGGTCTTTAAATATAAATTAATTGTAGTCCCTGCTAAAACCAGTGCCAAAAAAACATAAGAAAATAATCTTGTGTTCATAAAAGATAAATTCCCACCTGCTATTGTATCTGGTTTAAACAATTCTACAACTAATACAATAGATATAATAACTGTAGCCAAACCTTTCACAAATAATCTTAAATAATTTAGAAGACCTATAATTCCTCCATCATTAAAATTTTGTGACTCAGTTATCTTAGTACGAAGATTATGTGTCTCCGGGTTTTCAACATGTTCATAGTCCATATTTATTATCTTTTCGTTCATCTTCATATCTTGATTCTCACTTACTATATCCATAAGCATAAGCATTAAATGACCTAATCCAGTAGATATTAAATGAACTATCAAGTTTAATCCTATGGTAAGTCCCACCAAAAATATAAGTCTATCTACATCCTTTCCTCCCGTCAATTCATCAATGATTCTTGATACCATATATATATTTATAAAAGGTGCTAAAGATTCAAAAAGAGCATCAAATATATAAACAAACAATGTCCATGGCTGCAATTCATGAATTTCGTTTAGACCAATACTTAATGTTTTAATATTTTGCTTAAATTTATTCTTCTGCATATTCTTCACCACCTATATCATCTTTATAATAATAAGATTGAACATCATACATCTGCCTATATCTCCCGTTTTTCTCCATCAGGCTATAATGATCTCCTTCTTCCACTATCCTGCCATCTTCTAAAAACACTATCCTATCGCAAAATCTTGTAGAAGATAATCTATGGGATATGAATACGCTAGTATGATTTTTTGTTAATTCATTATACTTTTGGTATATTTCATTTTCTGCTATAGGATCCAATGCCGCTGTTGGTTCATCTAGTATTATTATAGGGGCATCTTTATACAAAGCTCTAGCAAGCATTAGCTTTTGAGTCTCCCCTCCTGATAACTCTATGGCCTCATCATATACGGATTTAACCAGTAAAGTCTTTCTGTCATTTGGCAAGGATTTTATCTTATTCATCAAGCCTGACATATTAAGAACTTTATCCATCTTTTCATCATCAATATCTTCTTCTGGAACCAATGCAATATTCTTTTCTATGGATACAGGCAATAGATAGGTATCCTGAAATACCACAGAAAACAAGGTATAGTATTCATCCCTATTGTAAAGACTAGATTTCTTTCCATTTATATATATTTCACCTTTTGTAGGAGTATATAGTCCGCAAATAAGTTTTACTAATGTGGTTTTTCCTGCCCCATTAACCCCTACCAACGCTAATTTTTCTCCCTTTTTAATATGAAGACTTATATCTTTAATAGTGTAGTTCTTAGCCTCAGGATATTTATAATATAGATTTTTAAGTTCTATATCGCAAGGTAGCTCATAGGATTTTGGCAAATCTACCCCCTCATCCCTATTCATATTATCTTTCATTTCAAGGAATTCCCTCAAATCATTTGTCGCAAGACTCATAGAATTTAATTCATTTAGATTTTTTACAATCCCTGATAACCATGTAGAAAGTCCAGTTACTGCACCAAAATATAATACAAAGTCCCCTATAGGCATGTTTTTATATAAAACTGAATATATAAGAAATCCATAGGTCATTCCATCTCTTATAAAAAGCAATATTCCATCTACTATATTAGAAAAATATCTACGAGATACATTTTTCTTTTGAAAATATATTCTTCTATTTAAAAGTTTATGGTACATACCTTGAAACCAAGGAGACATATTATAAAGTCTCATGTCCTTAGCTGATTTAAAATCTCCTGTCTTAAATCTTATATATCTAAGTTTCCTTTCTATAGGTGCTAAATTGTCCTTGTTCTTATGTTCATAATTATTTACATATTTCCCTACAAAATAATTTATAACCGATGATAGAATGATAAATCCAACTATTAGAGGATGGATTGTAAATATTATCCCTGCATATAGTATAAAACCAAAAATATTGGAGAAAAATTCTATGCTAGTATCTATTATTGCCTCAGTAGCAGCAGAATTTTGATTTGTAGCCATATTTGCTTTCATAGATTTTTCTTGTGCCTCTGGACCATCTATATTTTCAAAATCTGTATCCATTTGCTTATACATTAGCAATCTTACATATTTCATTCTATGAAAGATTTTTTTGCCAACTATACCTTCTGATGAAGCCTTTAGTATAATATTTAAAGCAATTATACCAATAATAGGTACTCCAATATTTATCATCAATTGTGAAATAGATACACTCTCTGCAATAGAATCTATCAATACTTTTGGCAAATATATTCCCAGCAAAGGTATGATTACCGTAGCAGGGACTTGTATTGCGGATAATAAAAACAACACTTTATCCCATTTCCAAATATTTTTTAATAGATAAAAAGTATTTTCCCAAGTAGAATATTTGACCATTTTCATCACCTCAACTATATAATAGCAATAAAGATCATTTTATATATAAAAAAAGCACCAATGGTTCCTTTTCTGACACCAGTGGTACTATATAGGCAAAGTTATCTCTGTCACAAATACTCCTTCTTCACTTTGTCTATTTATAAAGCCTTCATATTTATCAACAATGCTGTCTACCCTCTTTAGACCAAAACCATGATTTTTCCCTAACTTTGTGGTTATATATTCCAAACCTGCCTTTTTAGCATTACCTTTCATGGAATTAGTTATGGAAATATATAATTGCCCCTTCATCTCTCTTATGTACACCCTTATAAACCTATCTTCTGGATTTTTCAACTCAGTTGCAGCCTCCATAGCATTGTCCATCAAATTTCCAATGATAACACATAGATCTATATCTGCTATCTGAAGACTTTTAGGAACTGTTGCCTTTGCATTTATATTTATATCCTGATTAATTGCCAAAGATAGTTTACTATTTAGTATTGCATCTACCATAACATTCCCTGTTTTCAAAACTGTATCTATATTGGTCAAATCCCTATCCAAGTTATTTAAATATTCCGCCATTTCTTCATATTTCTCCAAATCAAGATATGCCTTCATTAGTTGTATATGATTGTGATAGTCATGCCTCCAGCCTCTCATCTGCCTATAGATATTCTCAACTTCATTATAATGCTTTGTCATAAGGTCATCCTGATAGTTAGCAATACGCTTATCCACTAGCCTATATAATATATGCCTAATGATGAAAAATAGGAAAATACATGAAACTAAAATAATGCCAATTATCCCAACTATCTTTCCCTCATTCATCTACTTCACCTCTATAGTATCTTATAAATGCCATATTGGTTTTAGAGTATTGTCTCCTGCTCACAGGAATTGTAACCTTATTATCCAATTCCAACTCATCTTTTCCTATTCTTTTTATATGCTTCAATCCAACAATATAGGATCTATGACATCTTACAAAACTATTCTCATCCAGTTCCTTCTCTACGGTACCCATATTTTTTCTGATAATATATTTTTCATCTATAGTTTTTATTTCTACATCATGTCCGAAAGACTCAACATACAATATATCATTCTGTATTATTCGATAAATCTCTCCTTGCTCCTCTATAAGAACTATCTTCTCCTCCTTTGGAACTTTTTCAAGGGCCCTATCCAAACATTCATATAGTTTCTTTTCATCTACTGGTTTGATTAGGTAATTTATTGCCTCTACATCATAACCCTCTTGAATATAATCAGGTATAGCAGTGATGAAGATTATATTTATTATATCGTCTTCTTCTCTTATTTTCTTTGCCAGTTCAATGCCATTTTGCCCTGGCATCTGAATATCCAATAAAAGTACATCATATCTTTTGTCCATGCTCCAGCTAAAATCAAAACTTTCAGCACTATAAAAAGTCTCTATTATAACCTTTATATTTCTTTGTTCTCCCCAAATTTTCACATGCTTTTCCAAGAGCTCAACCTGTACTTTTTCATCCTCACATATAGCTACATTTATAGTATCTGACATTCCCCATCACCTTCTAAAATAAATTATATCATAAATCACATCCATCTTTCATCAACTACCATACTAAAAAAGCAATACCCCAATGCCTATGCATCAGGATATTTCATAACAAAAGATAAACATCCCATGATTTTATTTATATCACATTCTAAATCATAAAACATATAATATTAGAAAGCCGATGAAAAGAAGGGTATTATGAATAACGATTATAATATGTATATTCGTCAACATCCTTGTTGGAATAACAACCCAACTAACTATTGGGATTATCATGAACAATGCATCTATTTAAGGGATTATGGATCAGAACCATATGTAATTAATATTGAGAAAGCCGCTAATCAAAATTATAATTATAGATTAGCTCTATGGACAGGAAATTATTTGCAACTTACTTTAATGAATATCAATGCAAAAGAGGATATAGGTTTAGAAATGCATCCAAATGTGGATCAATTTATACGCATCGAAGAAAGCGAAGGCCTGATCATGATAGGAGATAGTAAAGATAGATTATGGTTCCAAGAAAGGGTTTTTGCTGATTATGTAATATTGATACCTGCAGGTAAATGGCATAATCTAATCAATATAGGTTGTACTCCACTAAAATTGTATTCTATTTATGCACCACCTGAACATCCACATGGCACAATTCATAAAACTAAAGAGGATGCCGAAATACATTATAGATATTAAATTTATATTTATAAAAGCCTTGATTAAGAAACTAATCAAGGCTTAATTTTACGACACTTTTACTCCTTCAAATTGGCTATTATAAAGGGAATAATAGAATCCACCTTTTGATAGAAGTTCTTCATGACTACCTTGTTCTATAATATCTCCATCATTCATAACCAAGATCAAATCTGCATTTGTTATAGTTGAAAGTCTATGAGCAATAATGAATGCTGTTCTCCCTTTCATAAGATTTGCCATGGCTTTTTGTATGAGTATTTCAGTTCTAGTATCTACAGAAGATGTAGCTTCATCTAATATAAGCACCTTTGGATTTGAAAGAATTGCCCTTGCTATAGTAAGAAGCTGTTTCTGCCCTTGGGATATATTGTTTGCCTCTTCATTTATAACCATGTTGTATCCATCTGGTAAGGTAGTTATGAACCTATGAGCATGGGCTAATTTTGCAGCTTGAATTACTTCTTCATCTGTAGCATCAAGTCTTCCATATCTTATATTTTCCATTATAGTACCACTAAAAAGCCATGTATCCTGAAGAACCATACCAAAATTGCTTCTCAAATCACCCCTAGAAAAATCCACTATATCATGACCATCAAGAAGTATTCTACCACCATTTAAATCATAAAATCTCATTAGAAGTTTAACAATGGTAGTCTTTCCTGCTCCCGTAGGCCCAACAATGGCAACTTTTTGTCCCTCACTAATGTCTTGAGAAAAATCCTTTATTATAACTTCATCTTCATTGTATCCAAACTTAACATTTTCAAAAGTTACCCTTCCCTCTACTTCTTCCAGTTTGATAGGTGTTTGAGATTCTGTAGCTTCCTCTTCCTCAGCTAAAAATTCAAATACTCTTTCAGCTGAAGCCATAGTAGATTGCAATACATTACTTATTTGAGCCACTTGAGTTATTGGCTGAGTAAAACTCCTTATATACTGAATAAAGGAAAGTATATCTCCTACCTCTATAGTCTTTTTAATAGCAAGCCATCCACCTAATATTGAAACTGCAACATATCCTAAATTGCCAACAAAGTTCATAATAGGCATCATCAACCCTGATAAAAATTGAGCTTTCCAAGCCGAATCATAAAGTTCAGTATTGATATCTTCAAATTCAGAAACTACTTGTTCCTTAGCATTGAAAGCTTTCATTATATTGTATCCACCATATACTTCTTCTATATGTCCATTAACTTCACCAAGAGACTTCTGCTGTGCCTTAAAATATTTTTGACTTCTATTAACTACTCCCATTACTACAATCATTGATATAGGTAATATCAAAATTGCAACAATAGTCATCTGCCAAGATATAGATAACATCATAATGAGTACTCCTACCAAAGTAGTAGCAGATGTTATTATCTGACTTAAACTCTGGTTTAATGATTGACTTACTGTATCCACATCATTGGTAACTCTAGATAATACTTCTCCGTAACTTATTGAATCAAAATATTTAAGAGGTAATCTATTTATCTTCTGTGAAATTTCTTTTCTTAATTTATAAGATACCTTCTGTGAAACTCCAGTTACTATAAAACCTTGTATATAAGAAAATAGTGCGGACAATAGGTACAATCCTATTAAAGTTAAAATTATATCTCCTATATAGGAAAAATCAATTCCTTTGCCACCAGATATCTTTGAAATCAGTCCTTCAAATATTTTAGTTGTTGCTTTCCCAAGTATTTTAGGCCCTGCTATGGCAAAAATAGTACTCCCTATAGCAAAAATTATAACTATAATTAGTTTTAATCTATAAGGTTTTAAATAATCAAGAAGTTTGGAGAAAGTCCCTTTAAAATCTTTTGGCTTTTCAAACCTCACAGCCATAGGTCCATGACCCTTTGGGCCTTGATTTGTGTTATTATCTTTACTCATACGCTAGTTCCTCCTCTGACAGCTGCGATAACGCTATTTGCTTATATACTCTGCACTGTTTTAATAATTCTTTATGAGTCCCAATGCCTACTATCTTTCCTTCATCTAAAACAACAATCTTTTCTGCATTTTTTATTGTATTTATCCTTTGAGCTACTATAAGCATTGTTCTATTTTTAATTTCTTTATTAATTGCTTTTCTTAATGCAACATCTGTTTTAAAATCAAGAGCCGAAAAACTATCATCAAATACAAGTACCTTTGGCTTCTTAGCCAATGCCCTTGCAATTGAAAGCCTTTGTTTCTGTCCTCCTGATACATTGGTTCCACCTTGGGCTATCTCAGATAATATTCCTTTCTCCTTTTCTTCTATAAGTTCTTTCGCTTGAGCTATTTCTATAGATTTTGAGATATCTTCATCAGTAGCATCAAAGTTTTTTCCATATTTTAAATTGCTTTCTATAGTCCCTGTAAATAGTACTCCCTTTTGAGGAACATATCCTATATTTTCTCTTAAATCATTAATGGAAATATTTCGAATATCTACACCATCAAAAAGAATTTCTCCACTTGTAACGTCATAAAACCTAGGGATTAAATTTATCAAAGTAGATTTACCACTTCCTGTACTTCCTATAAAGGCAGTAGTTTCTCCAGGTCTTGCCATAAAGGATATATCTTCAAGTACATATTCTTCTGCTCCTGGATATTTAAAGCACACATTTTTAAATTCAATTAGCCCTTTTACATCACTATTTAATTGTTTTGGAATTTCAGGATCCTTAATTGTTATATCTTCATCCAATACTTCTGCTATCCTCTGAGCTGATACTGAAGCCCTTGGAAGTATTAATGAAACCATGGATATCATAAGGAAAGACATAATTATCTGCATTGCATACTGCATAAATGCCATCATATCTCCAACCTGAATATTAGCTTTATCTATTTCATGAGCTCCCACCCATACTATTAACAATGTTATGCCATTCATTATAAGCATCATAGTTGGCATCATCACAGTCATTATTCTTGAAACAAATAAATGTGTTTTAGTTAAACCTTTGTTTGCACTATCAAACTTTTCTTCTTCAAATTTCTGCGTATTGAAGGCTCTTACAACCATTATTCCACTAAGGGATTCCCTCATTACTAAATTTACTTTATCAACAAATTTTTGAACCTTTTTAAACTTTGGCATAGCAATAGCAAAAAGAATTATTACAAGGGTCAAAATAGCTATAACTCCTACTCCCACTATCCATGCCATAGAAGTATTTGTATCAAGAGCTCTTATTACTCCACCAACTCCAAGTATTGGAGCATAGAACACCATCCTCAATAATAGCATCACGAACATCTGTACCTGCTGTATATCATTGGTACTTCTTGTTATTAAAGAAGCAGTTGAAAAATTATCAAATTCTACACTTGAAAAGGATGTAACCTTTTTAAACACTTTATCCCTCAAATTTCTCCCAAGGGAAGCTGAAATTCTTGCAGCTAAGAATCCTACAATTACTGATGCTACCATTCCCAATAGAGCAATAAGTAACATTTTGCCACCAGTAGATAAAATATATCGGGACTGGAGCTTGTTCATATCTATTCCTACAGCCTCATACTCAAGTTTTATATAGCTTATTGCAGACTGGGTTATCATACTATCTGGTATATCTTTAAATTGTTTATCTACTTCCTCTTTCATAAGATCCAACTGCTCTTTAGGTAAATTTTCAAGTACTATAAAAGGATCTGTCCCTTTTGGAAAGTTTGCAAAAGGATTCTCTTCCTTGTTTTCATCTTGTGAAACAATACCTTGCGTTGTACCCTCTTCTAAGCCATATACAATAAGCATAGCTTTCCCTAAAAAGGAATTCATCTTTTCAATATCTTCTTCAAAAGATGTATTTAAAATATATAAGCTTTCTTTTTCCAAAGCCTTATATTTCTTAGAATAATCCTTATATTCCTCTTTACTTAAATTTTCTTTGTTTATAACTTTATAATTGTTATCTATCAAACTTTTTTCTTCTTTAGTTAAAAACATTTTTATTTTCCCAATTTCAGTAGCTCTAATTACTTCAGGTACTGCATTTTCTATCCCATTTTGCTGTATTCCTACATTGACTATATTTGACATATAATCAGGAAGAGCAAGGTCTGTCATCGCCTGAGCAAAAAGCAAGCCTACTATTATAAAGACCAATATACGAAATGGCCTAAGCTCCTTTATTATCCTAAACATAGATTTCCTCCCTACATTATCTGGATTTTTTTTCTTGCTTTCCTAAATCTCCTATTCTTCTTCAAGTGCATTATTGAGATTATCCCTCATCTGCATAAATAATCTCCTGAGAATTACCTTTTCTTCTGCTGTAATATTTGCAAAACACTCGCCTTGAACTTTATCCATTACTTTAATAGCCTCATCACACAATTCTCTTCCCTTTTCAGTTATATACACTCTAGTTACCCTCTGATCCAATTCATCTTTCCTACGTTCTACTATGTTTTCCTTCTCCATTCTTTTCAACATTACTGTTATGGTAGAAGGCTTTATTTGTAATTTGTCTGCCAATTCACTCTGGCTCTGCCCATCTTCTTTATTTAAAATAAAAAGCATAGGTGGTTGACCAGGATAAATACCTACTTCCTCAAGAAGTACATGAGTACGATAATAATGAAGTCTCAATATCTCTAAAAATATGAAGTATAGTGAATCCTTATCTATTTCATTCACAACTTCCACCTCCTAATTATACAATTAGCCAGCTAAATATATAATTAATATTACCACCATTAAATATTATAGTCAATATACATTTGTCAATATATATTGACTATAATATTTATGAGTTTTTCCATTAGGCTACTAACTAATTGCTCATGTTAAAATTTATCATACAACGACTTTTCTTTAAAAAGCCACTTCCTATTGCTCCTACAGATGATATAATAAATGATAAAATAAAAGAGTTCTTTATATTCTACGTGATGTAGTATATAAATCAATAGATTTTTGTCCAAGTAAAAAAAGTTGATATTAGTATAATAATGTAAACATATTTTATACTAATATCAACTTATATAAATATATTTCTCTAAAACATTATTGAACCACAGTTATAAACTTTTTTGTAGTAAACATATAAAATATACCGTATACCAATGCAAATACAGCTATACTTATAATTGTTGGTACAACTAAACTATAGTCCATCAAATCACTCAATACTGAAATAGCAACCATGCTGTGAATTGCTCCAACTATGAGTGGAAGTATAAAAAAGATTCCCACCTGTTTTGAAACTGATTTGTATATCTCAAAATCTGTAGTTCCTAATTTTTTGAGTATTTCATATTTGTTCTTATCTCTGAAGGATTCGCTCAAGGTCTTGAAATAGATTATACTACCAGTAGCAAACACAAATACAAGAGATAAAAAAGCACCTATAAAATAAACAATTCCTGCAAAATCATAAAATGTTGCACCAGCTACCCAATAGCCATATAGGCTAGATTCTTTTGGAAGTGTTTCAGCTAATTTAAAAATTAAATCTTTTGTATCATCTGGATTATCCAATATAATCCCATTGAACCCACTTTCATCAAATTGTGATTTCAATACCTCATATTCCTTATCGTTTACAACTATGCAAGGAAAAGGCACCCCATTACCTAAAAGAGGAACTTTGGTATTAACTTTTATATTATATTTCTTATCTCCTATAGCAATACTTTTCTGTTTTTCTAATGTAGTTAGCATTGTTTTAGGTCTTTCTATATATATTGCTTCACCTTTTGATAAATTGAATTTAGATGTTATTTTTTCTCTATTCTCAACTTTTAAATCTAACAATATATTTTCAAAATCAGAAAACTTCAATACTACAACTTCACGATCAGGTAAATATAAGAAATTGGCCTTTTCTTTAAGTTCTACTTTATGATTTGAATTTTCCACAATTTCATCTACTTTTTTTATTTCTTCTTCATCATTAGAAATATAAGAAATAGTATAGGGAACTTCTATTTTGTGGTTTTTCCCCACATAATATTTAAGAGAGCTAACTGTTCCAAAACAAGTTATACAAGTTGTTATTAAAACTGCTACTGCTGCAAGGGTTCTATAATTGTTTTTTATTCTAAAAGCTATGTTTGAAACACTTATGATATTTACCTCTTTATAAAGATAACTTTTTTTGTTTATATAATGCCTTATGACCATGGAGAAAAAAGAGCCAAATAGCCAATAAGTTCCCCATACAATAAGAAGTACTGTAACTAAAAAAGTTATATCAAAACCCAATTTTTCATAGTTAATTGCAATAAAATATGCTACGCCAATAATTATTATTGAAGCAATTCCTTTAAAGTAATTAACTTTTGGAAGTTCTTCTTCTTTTTTTAATGAATTTAACAAATCAATTAAATTAGTTCTTACGATATCAAAATATCCTTTTAAAAATGTAATAATCAAAATAATTGAATAGGCAATGATTGTTCCAACAATAGCTTTTTTTGATATGAAAAACTTAATTGTCATATCTAAAAGAGCTACTTTTGCAAGTATCATCATAAACAATTTGCTAAATAGTATTCCAACTATTAATCCAATGACTAAAGACAACATCCCAAGTAATAGCCCTTCAGAAGCAAAGATAAGTGCTATTTTATAATTGTCAATTCCCATGAAAGCATAAACACCTATTTCCTTTTTTCTTTGATTTAAGAAAAAATTGCTGGAATACACTATGAAAAATATCAAAAACATTATCATAAGCATGGAAGCCATATAGGATGTCCCTTCAACATAAGTTGATACTTCTTTAAATTCTAAAAATTGAGGATTGTATCTCATAGACAAAAAATTGTAATAAGCAGCTACAGAAAAAATCATTGCCATCAGATACAAGCTGTAAGTCTTTATATTTCTTTTGAAATTCATGATGGCTATTTTAAAAGAACTCATCTACTCCACCTCCCATAGAACCAAGAAAATCAATTATCCTCTTGAAGAATTCTTTTCTAGATGAATTTTTGTCTATTCTTGCATGAATTTTTCCGTCTTTAATAAACAAAATCCTCTTGCAATAACTAGCTGCAAATGCATCATGAGTAACCATGATAATAGTCGTGTTGAATTCCTTATTCATTTGAGATAAGCATTGCAACAATTCTTGAGAAGATTTTGAATCCAATGCTCCAGTAGGTTCATCTGCAAAAACTATGGAAGGAGAAGTAATGAGTGCCCTTGCTGCTGCTACTCTCTGCTTTTGTCCTCCTGACAATTGATAGGGATATTTTTTTAAGTGTTCTTTTAATCCAAAAAATTTGCTTAGGTTTTCTATCTTTTCATTTATTTCTCTTATATCTACTTTTGAAAGAGCAAGAGGCAAAGCCATATTGTCCTCAATAGACATGCTGTCCAATAAATTAAAATCTTGGAATATAAAACCTATATTATTTCGTCTAAATACGGAAAGCTCCTTGTTTTCCATATTTAAAATACTATTTCCTTCATAATATATTTCTCCAGAAGTAGGTCTGTCAATAGTAGATAACATATTTAAAAGTGTAGTCTTTCCTGCTCCAGATGGCCCCATTATTCCTAAAAATTCACCCTTATATACTTTTAAGTCAATATCATCTACAGCTGTAAAAGTCATTCCTTTTGAGCCATATTCTTTTCTTAAATTTTTGGTTTCAAGTACCACGTCCATTTTCTAACCTCCTATATCATTTGAAAAATCTCTCTTGATCTAAAAGAGATTTTTTATTTAGTATTTGTCTATATTCTAGTATTTTCTCTGTCTTTATGCCATCATTTATAGTGACAATATAGGATTTAATATTACATCTTTGTCACATTGAAATAATCAGCTATTTTATAAAAAGTTATTTTGAATTCTGTGTATTGTGATACTTGAGAAGATACTTCTATATTGAAATTTAGCTTATTTGCAATTTTTTTACATATATAAAGCCCCATACCTGTGGATTTGGTTGTTTTTCTTCCATTATATCCTGTAAATCCCCTGTCAAAAATTCTTTCTATATCTTTAGGAGGTATGCCCATACCATTGTCTTTTATAAAAAGTTTTACACTTTCTTCATCTTCACTTGCAAAAATTTTAATTTTCCCATGCATATCAGTATATTTGCAAGCATTATTTATTATTTGATCTAATACATAAAAAGTCCATTTGCTATCTGAAAATACATTAAAATCTAAATTATCCATTTCTACTTCTATCTTTTTAGATATAAAAGAATTCATATTGTTTTTAATTACACTTTTGACTAATGTATATAGATTTATTTCTTCTATTGCAAAGTCTTCGGAATAGCTTGAAGCCCTGCTAGTATACAGTACTTGATTGGTGAGAAAATTTATTCTTTCTAATTCTCCTCTCAATTCTTCTGAAATATCATATAGTTCTTCTTCCTCAATTTTATCAGCTATAAGCTCACATACGGATAAGGGTATCTTAATCTCGTGAACCCATTTTGTTATATAATCATTTATCTCTTTTAAATCCTCTTTCAATTCTTTGGTTTCTCTCAATTTTTCTTCATTCTTGAAATCTATTGTCTCTCTTATAAGGATTTGTTCCAAATTTTCACCATTGGGGAGAAAATCATCAATATCTTCTTTATTATAGAGAGCATTTCTAAAATCCTTGTAGGTATTTTTCCATTTTATATAGTCTAGGATTAAAAACAATAAAGAAATAGAGAAAATAAGTATATTCATATACAAAATATCGTCTATGGACTTATTCAAAGCTGTACTGCTTATAAGTATTAGATTAATTATACATATTACTCCTATAAAATAAAGAATTGTCCAAAGTGAGTCTTTTATATATTTAAAGAAACTCATGGTATTATATATCCTTGAGATTTTTTAGTGACTATAAAGTCCTTAAGTCCCACATCTTCCAGACTTTTTCTAAGTCTATTTACATTTACAGTCAAAGTGTTTTCACTTATAAAATACTCACTTTCCCAAAGCACTCTCATGATTCTATCCCGGGATATTATCTTGCCTTTGTTTTTCATAAGAAGTTGAAGTATTTTAAATTCATTCTTGGTGAGTTCTATTTTCTCTTCCTCATAGAAAAGTGTCCCATCATTTATGTTTAAAATAGCTCCATGACATTCTATTATATTGCCTTCATTTTCTCCATAGGAATATGTTCTTCTTATGACAGCTTGTATTTTGGCCAGCAATATATCCATGGAAAATGGTTTTGTCACAAAATCATCTCCCCCCATATTGACCGCCATTATTATATCCATATTGCTGTCCCTTGACGATAGAAATATAATTGGAACTTTAGATATACTCCTTATTTTTTGGCACCAATAAAATCCATCAAAAGAAGGTAAATTTATATCCATAATAACTAAATGAGGATTGTACTTTGCAAATTCCTCCAATACGTTTTCAAAGTTTTCTATAGAAAACGTATCATATCCCCATTTAGAAATACCTTGTTTTATATTGTCACAAAGAATTTTGTCATCCTCAACTATAAATATCTTGTACATATCATCACCTCATGATTATTCTCTCTTTAATATTATACTATCTAAGAAAAATAATCTCATTACCTTTTTAGCTCGGAACTATTCCAAAACATACCTATTATGCAGAATCATGTTAATTATCATATTACATTCATCTCCAAAATGTAAATTTGTCATAAAAAATATCCTCCTTTTTTAATGGGAGGATATTTAATAAGTTATCTTTTATAAATATGATTATTAATTATTTTCCTACTCACTCTAATGCTGTTTACGCCTGATCATCAACTATTTCTTGTTCTAATCTTAATTTGTCAGCTACCATTGCGATAAACTCACTGTTGGTAGGTTTACCCTTATCTGTGTGAACAGTATAACCAAATATATTATTAATCGTATCTATTTTTCCTCTACTCCATCCTACTTCTATTGCATGTCTTATAGCTCTTTCAACTCTACTAGGTGTTGTATTATATTTTTTTGCTATATTAGGATACAATTCTTTAGTAACTGCTCCCAATAAACCAATATCTTCTATAACCATAGAAATAGCTTCTCTAAGATATTGATATCCTTTGATATGAGCAGGTATACCAATTTCATGTATTATATTAGTTATCCTTGCCTCAATATTTTTATTATTTTCTACATCAGTTGCTGATTGTTTTGGTATATTTATATAATTTCGTTTTACCGGTTCTTCTTCAATAGTACCTGATATTTGTTTTAATCTTTTAATAAAAATCTCAAAATCAAATGGTTTAACTACATAATAATCTGCACCTAACTCAATAGCTCTTTGAGTTATTTTATCTTGTCCTACTGCAGATAACACAATTATTTTAGGATATTTTTCAATAATCATACTATTTAATCTTTCTAAAACTTCTAAACCATCAAGATGAGGCATAATAATGTCCAATATCAAAACATCTGGTTCTACTTTAGGAATCTGTTCTAATGCCTCCAATCCATCCCTAACAATTCCAACAACTTCAAAGTCTTCATGTAATGATAAATATTCACACAAGATATCAGTAAAATCTTTATTGTCATCTGCAATTAGTATTGTCTTTTTTTTCAAACAAATTACCCCCCTGTTTCTCATATTTTATTATTTACTGTTATTACTTTTATTCGACAGAGAACTGAATTTTCCTCCTATATTACTATATTAATATGATTATTTCTTTTTTTCTCAATAAAAAAAAAGATAGGTAAAATTACCTATCCTTTTTTACATTTTTTAGGTCTTTATTTTGTTTTTCTTTTAAATCTAGCTGTTCTAACATCCATTCAATATATAAACCATAACCTTTTGTAGGATCATTTACAAAAACATGAGTTACAGCTCCAATTATTTTACCATTTTGAATTATGGGACTTCCACTCATTCCTTGAACTATTCCACCACTTTTTCCCAATAATTTTTTGTCCGTAACTTTCAAAATCATACTTTTAGACTCTGGTAAAAATTGTTGTTGTTTTTTTAATATCTCAATTTCATATTTTTCTATTTTATTATCTGTGGTAGTTGTCAATATATAAGCTTTGCCTTCTTTTATTTCATCTCTAAAACCTACTGGCAATGCTCTAATTTTATTATTTTTTAAAAATTCATCATCCAATATTCCATATATTCCAAAAGGTGTATTCTCCACAATATCCCCTATAATATTTTTAGTTTCATAAAAAACTCCTTTTATTTCTCCTGGATTTCCTCTCTTCCCTTGTTCTATATTGGCGATTTTGGCACCCATTATTTTTCCATCCTCTACATTCAACAATTTTCCAGTATCCACATCTGTTATACCATGACCTAAAGCTCCAAAAAATTTATTTTCTTTATCATAAAAAGTCAAAGTTCCTATACCAGCAGTTTTATCTCTAACCCAAATTCCTAATCTATAACAATTGTCTTGAATACTCTGTATTGGCTTTACCTCCGTTACAAAACAAATATTATTTCTTTCAATAGTTATTTTTACATCACTATCCTTCAAATTATTTAATAATTGAACTACATGTTCAGCATTTCTCACTTTTTCACCGTTAATACTTATAATACTATCTCCTACTCTAATTCCTGCATTTTTAGCCGGAAAATAGTTTTTCCCATCTAAACCCATTATATCTGTAATAGCTACAACTAACACACCTTTGGTATTGAGTTTAACCCCAATAGAATGCCCACCAGGAATTAATTCTTGTCTATTTATTATATTAACATTTACATTTTTTAAAGGAATAAAACCTAAAAATTTTAATCTAAATTTTGCATTTCCTTCTGCTCTTCCAATAAAATTATAAGATTTTTTAAATTTATACTTATTGTCATCATTAAATATTGTTTTTATAACTTCATTTTCGTTTTGCTGAACTTTTAGACTAAAAGGAAATAATAACTCTAGTTTCTTATTTTCACCTTTGACTATTTTAATTTCTCTAGGGCAGTAAAAAATACTAGTAACTTGTATAATATAAAAAAAGATAATAATCAAAAAAAATATAGAAAGTATCTTTCTATTTTTATATCTCCTCAAAAATGATCACTCTCCCAATTGTCTGCTATATTCACCTCCAAATAAATTTTGTTGCACATATAATTTAGCCTTTTTTATATTATTTATTCTCTCAAATATTTTATCCATTTACTAAGTATGATGATTTTTTCCAAATAATAAAAGCTCTTTTTTTGAAAAAGAGCTTTTATCATTAAATATCTTTATTCTTTTTTAAATTCTTTGACATTGCCAACATTTCCTCTGCATAAATTTTTGTAGTATCTGTTAAATCTACACCACCTAATAATCTAGATAATTCCTCTATTCTACCTTCATAAGAAAGATTGTTAACATCTGTTATTGTTTTTCCATCTTTAACTTTTTTGTTAATAGCAAAATGTGTATCTGCCAAAGCAGCAATCTGTGGTAAATGAGATATACAGATAACTTGACGTTTTTTAGAAATATTGTTAATTTTCTCACCTACAACTTGTGCTGTTCTTCCACTTATTCCTGTATCTATTTCATCAAATATCAAACAAGGAATATCATCATAATCTGCCAAAATAGTTTTAAAGGCTAACATTATCCTAGAAATTTCTCCTCCAGATGCTATTTTAGATAATGGCTTCAAATCTTCACCAGGATTAGTTGATATCAAAAATTCAACTTTATCATAACCTTCTTCAGTAAAATAATCTAGTTCTTTAAAATTAACTTTAAAAATTACTTTGTTCATATTTAATTGATCTAATTCTTTTGAAATAGCTTGTTCTAATTTCTTACTAATAGCTTTTCGTTTTTCTGATAATTTTTGGCAATTTCCCTCTAATGTTTTTTCAATTTTTTTTATTTCTTCTTTTATTTTTTTAATTTCTTCTTCACTATTTAACAATGTATTTAATCGTTCACTGATATTTTTCTCATATTGAAATATATCTTCTATAGTGTTTCCATATTTCTTTTTTAAATTATTTATTGTGTCAATTCTATCTTCTACAAAATCCAATCTTTCATCGTCATAATCAATACCCTCTAGATATTGTGTTAAATTTCTAGGAACTTCTTGTAATTCATACGATATGTTTTCTAACAAATCACTGATATTTTTCAATTCTTCATCATATGCTACAACATTTTTTATTAATTCTATACTTTCATTCAAACCGTCCAAAACTGACAATCGATTATAGTCACTTGAATCTAAAATATCTACTACTTGTCCAACAGTAGAAAAAATCTCCTTTGCATTAGAAAGTTTATTAAATTCATTTTTTATCTTTTTCTCTTCTTCAATAGATAAATTTGCACTATTAATCTCATCTATTTGATATTGCAAAAGATCAATTTCTCTACCTTTTTCCATACTATCAATAGATAATTTTTTAAAATTTTTCTTCAAATTTATAAGCTTTATATAATCCTTTTTTATAATTTCTTTCAATTCCTTAAATTTACTATCTCCAAAAATATCAATTATTTTTATATGGCTTTCCGTATTTAATAAGGATTGATGTTCGTGTTGTCCATGTATATCAATTATATTTTCAGTAATTTTATTGAGCATAGATAAAGTAACAGTTCTACCATTTACTCTCGAAACACTTCCACCTGTAGCAAATATTTCTCTCGCCAATACCAAATAATTATTTTCTTCCATATCAATTCCATATTCACTTAGCACTTTTTTTACTTTTTCAGGCTGTTTTAAATAAAAAACGCCTTCAATAATGGCCTTTTTACTCCCAGTCCTAACTAAATCTCTACTAGCTCTTTCCCCCAAAATTAAGCCAATTGCTTCAACAATAATAGACTTTCCAGATCCTGTTTCACCTGTTAATATATTGAAGCCTTTTGTAAAATTAACATTTAGATTTTCCAAAATTGCAAAATTTTTAATATTTAACTCAACAAGCATACAATAACCCCCAAGCTAATTGAGCAAAGTTTGTAGTACTTTCATTACATTTTCTATATTATCATCTCGATCAACAGCAGCAAATATTGTATCATCACCAGCTATAGTTCCAATAATACCATTTATTTCTAAATTATCTATGGCTGAACCACAAATTTGTGCTCCACCAGGTAATGTTTTGATAACTATAATATGTCCAGCAACATCCAGTTCAAGTACAGAACTTCTAAAAATTTTAATTAATCTTTCCCTAGTGCTTTCTTTGTTGTTTTCGACAACTGCATATTTATACTCCCCATTTTCAGTAGTCACCTTAACTAAACCTAATTCTTTAATGTCTCTTGATACAGTAGCTTGAGTTACATCAATACCTGCTTTTTTTAAAAAATATAATAATTCTTCCTGTGTTTTTATTTCTTTGCTCTCTATTAATTCTAAAATTTTTCTTTGTCTTGTATACTTTCTCATTTTCTCCTCCCTAGTTAAAGGAATAAATTATATCCTATAAATTTTTATGAGCATCCTTAACTATATTCTGTATTTGTAAATCACTTATTGTTTTTATACAATTACTCTCTTTTATTATATAAGCTAAATATTCTATATTACCAGTAGCACCTGTAATAGGAGAATAAGTAATATCAGATACCCTTAAATTTATATTATTGCAAAATTCAACAATTTCATTTATTACTTCTAAATGTACTTTTTTCTCTCTAACTACACCTTTTTTACCTACTTTCTCTCTTCCAGCTTCAAATTGAGGCTTAATTAATGCTACAATAACTCCATTATCTTTCATTAGTTTTTTAGCAACAGGTAATACTAATTTTAAAGATATAAAAGAAACATCAATTGAAATAAAATCAACCATTTCTCCAATATCATCTTTTTCTACATATCTTATATTTGTTCTCTCCTTAACAATTACTCTATCATCATTACGTAAATTCCAATCCAGTTGTCCATATCCTACATCTATTGCATAAACTTTCTTAACCCCATTCTTTAACATGCAATCTGTAAAACCGCCTGTAGAAGCTCCAATATCTATAGCTATTTTATTATTAATATTTATATTAAACTCATCAATAGCTTTTTCTAATTTCAATCCTCCTCGACTAACATATGGTATAGGATTATATTTTATAGTTATAGGACTATCAATATCTACTTTTTCACCAGGCTTGTCTATTCTATTTTCCCCAATAAATACTGCTCCCTCCATAACAATTCGTTTAGCCTTTTCCCTTGAATCAATAAGTCCTTTTTCGACTAATAAAACATCAATTCTTTTCTTATCTTTCATATTATCACTATTGTTCCTTTCCTTTGATCTCTGGTAAAATATCTATTTTAAACTTTATTTCTAAAGCTCTTAGTATTTTTGCAACTTTAAAAATTATTTTTTCTGATTTGTGAATGGCTAGTTCCTTTCCTAAAGCTTTTCCACCTACAGTTAAAGAAGCAATTAATGCAGTAATAATAATACTTAACAATGTCCCATTTTTTATACTATAAATATCTATTAATTTATAAATAATAGTTGTTCCTACTCCACCACTGATAATACCACTAATATCTCCTACAACATCATTACAAAAATTTGATACTTTCCCTGCATTTCTAATTAACTTTATAGCCTGTTTAGCTTCTCCTACTCCATTAGCTGCCATCGAATGAAAAGGTTTCTCATTAGAAGCAGTAACTGCTATTCCTATTATATCAAAAAAAATACCAATAAAAATTATAATAATTAAAATTATAAATGCAAATAAAATATTTAAATTAATAACCAAATTTTCAGTAATTAAACTAAATAAAATTGCCATTATGAAAGTCCCTAATGAAATTGATAATACCCACTTAATATTATATTTATTAGATAAACTATCATCTTCCTTTTTTTCTTTTTTCATTTAATAATATTACCCCCGTAAAATTAATAAAAGCTGATAGCTTATCATGCTATCAGCTCAAAGAATGGCAATATATTAAGTAAATCTTACGGCTTAAGGTCTAGCAGGATTTCCCAAATAGGAACTGCATGTCGCCATTACAGCGGTTTCCCTTTAATCCCATCCCTATTATGTCGCCATAAATAGAACTAGATTGCCACTTAGTCCGCACTGTAATCCCTAATATATCTCTATTTTTAGAACAGTCTAGGAGGTTTCCTCTACAACCAGTCTATTCCTTAGCCTCTTTTGCAAAATAGGTTTCGATAACATAACCTTACATCAAATGGGCCCCATTGATATAAAATTGAAATTATCATCTGCCTATTTCACTCAAGGCAGGCTACACTGAAAATAGATTTTTATTTTCAGGTTTATCTTATTACAATTTATTGTAATAAGTCTCCACGAAAGTAGGGTCAACGCCTACATGCCATTGCAGATCGCCCCATCTTTCTTTACTCCCTGAGATAGCCCCCAACTGGGCGTTGAAAGCTATAACAAAGAACTTCATCGATATGCCCTTTGACGGATTTTTAGCCCCGCCTTCGAGAATAGCTGTGTTGACTAGAATACTGTGCCACTCTAAGCTAATTAAATTATAGCATAATAATTTTTCAATTTCAATTTAATGAAAAATTTGGTTAACTTTTTATTTCTTTCTATCAATTAAATATTTTGCAAACAATTCAAAAAACATTGTATCTTTACCTTCTATATTCTTCAATGCTTCTATAGCATCTAAACTCAATTTTTTCACTTGCTTTTCTGCTTCTTCCATATCATAAAATGATAAATATGTAATTTTATTTATTTTTTTATCTTCTTCTACATCCAATATATCATCTCTAATTTGATAACCTAAACCAATGTCTAAGCCATATTGCTCCAAACTTTCAATTTCTTTCCTAGTTCCATTTCCAATTATTCCACCAGCAACAACAGAAGCTCTAATTAAAGCAGCAGTTTTGTTTTCATATATAAAACATAAATTATTCACATCTATATCTTTAGTTTCTGATTCTATATCTACTACCTGACCGCCAACCATCCCGTAAACTCCAGCTGATTTACATATTTCATTAAATGCAGTAATATATTTTTCAAAATCATCTTTAGATTTTGAGTTATCCAATATATAATTTGTTACTATTTCATAAGCCAAATTTAATAATCCATCGCCTGCTAAAATAGCCATTGATTCCCCATAAACCTTGTGATTGGTTAATTTACCCCTTCTATAATCATCATTATCCATAGAAGGTAAATCATCATGTATGAGAGAATATGTATGTATCATTTCTATTGCTAATGCAAAAGGAATAGCATCACTATAATCTCCTTTTAACATCTCACAACTCTTTAATAAAAGTATTGGACGCAATCTTTTTCCACCAGTAAACAAGCTATATTTCATAGAATCAAATACTGTTTTTTGATAACCAGCTTCAGTAGAAAATAAATCATTTAATTTCTCATCTATTATATGTTTATACTTATTTATTTCTTCTTTTAATATCATTTAACTTAACCTCCAGTTAAAAATCTTCTTCAACAATATTGTTATACTCATCTTTTACTAAAACCTTTATTTCACCTTCTGCTTTATTTAAAATATCATTACAATATTTGTACAATTCTATACCTTTTTTAAAATTATCTAAAGCTTCATCTAAAGTCAATTCTCTTCCTTCAAGCTTATCTACTATTTTCTCTAATTCTTTTATTCCTTCTTCATAAGACATATTATTTTGGCTCATTAAAAAACTCTCCTTCTTTAATATTTTCCACTTTTGTATTTATAATACCATCTTTTAAAATAATATCTACAATATCTCCATTTTTTACATCCAAAACAGACTTTATTACTTTTTTATCTTTATCAATGGATATATTATAACCCCTATCTAAGGATGCTAATGGACTTAATAAATTTAACTTATTTCCTATGTATTTTAAAATATTATTACAATTTATAAGTTGAATGTTTATATTTTGATTTAACTCTTTAAATATGTAATCTAAAATTTGCCTATTTTGATTTAATTTAGTAATAGGATTATTATAATTTAAATCTTTTTTTAGCAGAGAAAGTTGATTTTGTTTGTTGTTTTTTACTACTATAAATTGATTGTACATTTTTTTATATGTATTATCTAAATTTTCTTTTAGAACATCAAGTTTTGGAACTGCTAATTCAGCTGCTGCAGATGGTGTAGGAGCCCTTACATCTCCAACAAAATCAGCAATTGTAAAATCTGTTTCATGACCTACCGCAGAAATAACAGGAGTTTTCATATTAAATATTGTCCTTGCTAACATTTCATCATTAAATGCAAACAACTCTTCTATTGATCCTCCACCTCTACCAGTAATAATTAAATCAATATCTTCTCTACCATCTAAATACTCTAAACCCTCACAAATTTCTTTTGGTGCTTCTCTCCCTTGAACTAATACAGGATATATAATTATATTCACTATAGGATTTCGTCTCTTTAATACTGTAATAATATCCCTTATAGCTGCCCCTGTTAAAGAAGTTACAACTCCTATAGTTTTAGGCCAAAAAGGAGTTCCTTTTTTATGTTCTTCTTTAAATAATCCTTCTTTATTAAGCTTGTCTTTTAATTCTTCATAAGCTAAATATAAATTTCCTAATCCACTTTCTTTAATATCTTTTACATATAATTGATAACTTCCATCTCTCTCATAAACAGAAATATAACCAGATACAATTACTTTCATTCCATCTTTTAAGTCTATATCTATTGATTTACCATCATTTTTAAACAATACACATCTCAATCTTCCTCTTTCATCTTTCAACGAAAAATATCTATGACCACTATAATGATGTTTATAATTTGAAATTTCACCTTCTACTTTAATATTAGATAATATAAAATCACCTGCAAAAATTCTCTTAATATATTGATTTACTTCACTAACCTGTAAAGGCTTTTCTGCCATACCTATCCCCCTTTATATCCTTTTTTGGTCTTTCCAAAATAAGCAATTCCAACTCCATTATCAGTACATAATTTTCCATTTGGTATAAAAATATTAATACCTTTTCTTTCTAACTTATGCAAAAGATATTCCCCTATAAATGAGTTTGAAGAAACACCACCAATAAGAACTACATCATTAATATTTTCTTCAATACAAGCTGATAATATAATTTTCTCTAAAGTTAACCCAATAGTATAAAACATAGTTTTTATAATATGTTTATATTCATACTCATCTTCTTTTATCAATTTTTTTAAAAAATTTTCCATTCCAGAGAAATTAGCCCAAGTACTTTTTGTACTAACTGGATATTTTAAAGATATAATAGAACCACTCTTTGAAAGCTGATCCAATTGTTTTCCACAAGGAAATAAATATCCTAACTCTACACCAATTCTATCTATTAACTGCCCCACGCTAATATCCAATGTTCCACCAATTAAATCTATATTTAAATTTTCTTTTCTATTTTCAACTATAAGCAATTCCGTAGTCCCACCTGAAAGATGAAAAGCCAAAAACTTATCTTTCTTTGCAAATTCACTATTCATCATAGCTGCAGCAATATGTCCTTCTTGATGACTAAATTCTTTATATGGAATGTTTAGTAATTTAGAAATAATATATGCCTGTCCTTTTCCAACAACAAAAACAGGCATATATGATCCTTCTATATTTCTAGGTCTATTACTGACAGCAATAGTAGATAATTTTTCTATTTCTATTTCACTAGTTAAAACATCAATCATAGTAGGCAAATTATTTAAGTGTTGGAAAACAGCTTCTTGTTGCCTTAACCCTTTTTTATTCCTCTTTACTCTTAATATTTTCCTACTATCAAAAACAATATTATTCTTTTCATCAACAACAGCAATTGAAGTTGTATATGCACTTGTATCTATTCCTAAATAATATCTATTCATTTTCAATACCTCTACGTACAAAACTACCTAAAACTCCATTTATAAATTTAGAAGATTCCTCAGTACTAAATTTTTTTGCTATTTCTATTGCTTCATTTATAGCTACTTCTACAGGTATATCATTTCTATATACTAGCTCATAAATTGATATTCTCAAAATTGCTAAATCAACTTTGGCTAAACGATACAGTTGCCA
>CAYUTQ010000004.1:0-82363 GCA_964447805.1 uncultured Clostridia bacterium | reverse complement strand
AATTGGTGCTAATATTTTAATATTTATGGGACATTTTTAAAAGTGCTTGACAGGAAAATTAGCATATTCCATAATTTTCATAGTATTATTACATAAATAAATATTTAATAATACCACTATTTTTATAGTTATTTTATCCTAATCCTATAATGTGAATTTTTGTACCAATTCATTTAATTTATTTATAGCTTCCGATAAATTATTAGTATTATAAGATACAGTTTCCATAGTTGCTGCTTGTTCTTCCATTGAAGCCGACAATTCTTCAGTAGAAGCTGCTGTTTCTTCCGTTACTGATGATATACTCTCAATAGCTAATACTACATCTTCTTTATCTTTATCTATTATATTTAAACGTTCTCCTAATTTTTCTATAGCTGATATAGAATTTACAAAAGCTGAATATATGTCCTCAAAAGCTTTATTAGATTTATCTAAAGAATTGTTTACATCTTTTAGAGCATTTTCTGATATCTTCATGTTTTCATCAGTTACTTCAATTTCTGATTGAATTGTTTTTAGTATATCTTCTATATTTTCTGTAGCATGCCCTGTTACTTCTGATAATTTTCTTATTTCTTCAGCTACAACTGCAAATCCTTTACCTGCTTCTCCTGCTCTAGCAGCTTCTATAGCTGCATTCAATGCTAATAAATTAGTTTGCTCTGAAACTTCTTTTATTGAATCTAATATATTCTCAATAGATTGAGATTTATCCAATAAAGATTTAACATTTTCAGATACAATAACAGTAGATTTATTAGTTATGTCAAATTTCTCAATCATATCTTCTATTGCTTTTGAACCTTCGCCTGTTATTCTTTGAGCTTCTGTAGAATTTTCCACTACTATTTCTCCATTTTCTACTACTAACTTTATTTCATCCGCTAATTTAGCTAATTTATTTGAACCTGTATCTGCATCTTCTGCTTGCCCCATAGTAGCTTGTGCTAATTCTTCAATAGTCCTAGCTACATCATTTATAGATTGGCTAGTTTCTGCAGTAGCTGAATTTAAATGTTTGGTATTTCCAACAACTTTTTGTGTGGTTTTTTCTATAGTCTCAATAATTTGTCTTAATTCCTTCCTTAAAACTTTAGTTGCTTGAAGTATAGAACCAACTTCATCTTTTCTATTCGATATATTTTTTATTTCTTTAGTTTCTTCTATTTCTGTCAAATCTAATTTAGATGTCTTATTCAATATTTCTGTAACTAATACTATTGGCTTGGAAATTTTCTTTCCTAAAATTAAAGACATAAAAATAATTAATACTATTGCTGCTGCTATTACAATTAAAATAATATATACAGTATTATACATATTTTTTAAAACTTCAGCTCTTGGAACTGTTAAAACTAATATTTTTCCATCTAATAGCTTGGAAAATACCATGATTTTTCTTTCTCCTCCAAAATCAGTATCCATCACTTGAGAATCTTTTTTTTCTATTTCTTTAACAATATATTCATACTTTCCATTATCTATTGTTTTTAAATTTACACTACTATCTAAAGTTGGATGAATTAAATAATCATAATCTTTGCTAAGTAAAAAAGCATATCCAGTATCATATAATTTTATATTTTCAATATCATTTCTTATCCCTTCTACATTTAAATCTATTCCTATTACTCCAATGGGTGTATTATCAATCATAATAGGTTTTAAATAACTCATTACATATAAATCCTCATCATTTATGTAAGGATCACTCCAGACTCCTTTTCCCGCTTCTATAGCACTATAATACCAACTAACTGCAGGATCATCAGCATCCTTCCCAGATACTTCATTTACCTCTAAACATTCTACATCTCCATTATTATTTACTTTCCACCAAGCTCCCTCTGTTTTGCCAGTAAACTTAGGATCAAAAGCTATATAAGCTCCACAACAATCTTCAGTTTCTTTAATAATTTTACTTATTGTAGGATCTAAAATAGTATCAATATACTTAGCTAAATAACCTTTCTTTCCCAATTTATCTACATTAATAATTCCATCAATCAAATGATATATATTATTATTTACAGTTTCGTAAATAGATAACTTTTTATTAAAATCCTCACTATGAACATTTCCCTTTTCAAAAAGGCTTTCTTCAGCCTCTTTTTGAATAGCATTCATACTTCTAAATATACTTGTAAATCCAACTATTGAAGCTATCCCTATTGAACAAATCAATACCATTAATATAATTCTTGTACTAATTTTCTTCATATATGTCTCCCCCTTAAATGTCAATTTTACACACCAAATAATAATATCGACAAATTGATTAATAACATTAACTTTTTAATGAAAACTAAAACATCTCTGGCTTTTATGGATAAAAAATATTTTTTAACCCATTAATTTAATGTCTATTATTGTTTGTTGCAACAAAAAGTTCAAAAGTTACAATAAATACAATGATTAAAAATGTTAGAGACAAAATAAATTCTTTTCAAAGAATAGTGTATAAAAATATTCTAAATATTTTTTATAAACTTTAAAATACTTTTTTGTGGGTATAACTATATATAATAGCTTGTATGCTTATTATAATATTTATCAATAGGAGTGATTATATGGGAAAAGAAATTAAAACAAGCTGTACTAGACCTGTAATAGAAAAACAACCAGAAAATAAATCTACTAAAGTAACTGAAAAAATTAAAAGGGAGGATGAATATAAAATGATAAAAGTAGGAAAACCTGCTCCAAATTTCACTGCACCAGCTTTCCATAATGGTAAATTTACCAGTGTTAGTCTAGAGGATTATAAGGGAAAATGGGTTCTATTATGTTTCTATCCAGGAGATTTCACTTTTGTCTGAGCTACTGAAGTATCAGCAGTTGCTGAAAAATATCCTGAATTACAAAAATTAGATGTACAAGTTCTTTCAATAAGTGTGGATTCCATATTTGTTCATAAGATGTGGAATAAACATGAATTATCTAAAATAATCAATAAAGACATTCCATTCCCAATGTTGGCAGATCAAGACGGAAGTATTGGCAAAATGTATGGTATTTATGATGAAGATAGTGAAGTTGAAACAAGAGGTAGATTTATCATTGATCCAGATGGCATAGTTCAAGGTTTTGAAGTCCTTACACCACCAGTTGGTAGAAATGTAGAAGAAACTATAAGACAAATAAAAGCTTTCCAATTAGTAAGAGAAACAAAAGGCAAAGAAGTTACTCCTTCTGGTTGGAAACCAGGAAAAACCACTCTAAAACCTAGGCCAGAACTTGTAGGTAATGTTTGGAAAGACTGGAAAGTTAGTGAGGCTTTTGATGACTAATCATTTTTTGACTTGTTGAATCCAAAATAAAAAGGGGCTGTTTCATAACTGATTTATCAGTTGTGAAACGCCTCTTTTTTTATTCTTTTAGTTAGATCCTTTCTTACAACCTTACCAGAAAAATAAGTTAAAAGTTTATTATTTAATTCATCTCTATCTAATAAATTAGACATTTAAATCCCCCTTATATATCAAAGCCAAAATCATCTGCAAAAGCTATATCTATCATAACCTGCTGTCTATGAATTTCAATGCCTGTTTCCACATCAGTTATTGTAAAATAATATTCTTCATCTTTACTATATTTTTTATTTCTAAGTCTAAACTTTAAATTAAATATACGATCTGCAGAATCTTTTGATTTGCTTTTGGCAACATAAATCTCCTCGTTGGAAATTAATTCTCCATTCTTATCTACAAAACAAATTTTATATGTGGCAGGTTTAATAACATCTGAAACTGGCTCCTGTTGAACAAAATCTAAACTAAGTAATAAACTAGTTATCTTTGATATCATACTTATAAGAGATATTTTTACCTTTTCCACTTCTACAGCACCTATAATAGTTCGTATCTCTATTACAGGAACTATTATCTCCTGGGGTGAACTTCCACCATGAACAAAGTTCTGGCCTCCTCCTTGTACTTTAAATACATTGGAAGTTAAAGGTGTTGTAATAATCCTTTCATCATAATTCTCTAAAACATCCGATACAATCATATTCTTGGTACCTAATATATCATAGCTATTTTCTGATATTACAAATCTTTTATTAACCTTATCTTCTTTCTCAAAAAATTTATCTATTTTGTCTGACTCTTTATTCTTGTTTCTAGTATAAATAAAGCCATGGTCTGCTGTAACTATAAATTTAGTTGCTGAAACATTATTAGTAAGCTTTTTTATAATGTATTCTATTTCATCCATAGCTTCATAACAAGCAACAAAAACTTCATCTTCTGTATTTAATTTGTCACCTCTAGCATCTATTTGGTTATGGTAAATATATATTATCTCTTTACCTGCAAAAAATTCTCTCATTTTTTGTTTTTTCATCTTTATTAATTCATCATATTGAATACTATCACTCTTAGAATTTTTAGATTGCAATATAGTATTTCTTTCAATTAAATTGCTAGTAGGATTTCCATCTACATAAACCTCATAGTCATCAGTTATGTCAATATTCTCATTAGGTAAAAGTGTTGCCATACCTAAGCTAGTATAACTAGGTAATACTCCAATTTGAGGCTCTATTTTAGCTTCGATTTTTTCATCATACTTAAATCTCTCTACTAATTCTTTTCCTACTTCATATCTAAAAGCATCGGATATTATCACAATAATTCTTCCATTTTTTCCTGATACATAATTTTTATAGAAGTCCTTTTGAAATTTATACTTGCTTTTCAGTTTACTATAATCCAGTTTATTGCTAAATTCTTTAGAAACTACATCTAAATATTTATTAACATATATGTTTTCTACTAAAGTTTGTAATTCTTCAAATATACTATTATTTTCAACTTTATCCAAATAATAATAAAATCTTCTATAATAAGTATCCATCTTGTAATATTTATTGTCATATTCTGCTACTAAATCTAGTACATTATCTTCAGCCTTAAAATTTTGATTTAATATTAAATAATAGGCATTTAGTAAAACATCATATTTATCACTATATAGATCTTTAAAATGTTTGAACTTTCTACCTTTACATATTTCTGGTATAGGTAAACCATTGACTTCTACGTTTAAATTTTCATCTAATAATTTATCTAAAACCCAATTAATTATTCCTTCGTCAATATCTTTAAATACATCAACATTTATTAAATTTTCTATTTCATAATCTTTAAAAATACTATCTCCATCTATACTATTGTATACTTCATTAGAAATTCTTCTAAAACTATCTTTATATAAACTACTATTCATCATCTGGTCCACAAAAGCCATAACTGTACCTGATTTGTCCAATACATATTTATTTAAGTTTGAAGGTAAATTTTTATTCATTTGGTTTCTTGCATAAGTTAATAATAAACTCATAGAAAACCTCATAATACTTGGCTCTTCATCTATATAAGAAAAATTAATCCTGCAATACTTCCAAAATGCTTTTTCCAAGCCATATTTAGAAAACTCCTCTATATATTTATTGCTATATAAATCTTCAGACAATACAATCCTTACAACTTCTTCAAAATTTGCCACCTTTGATTTAACTAAAACAGACAATAAAGCTATTTCTATACTCTCTTCATTGTAACTATCCACTTCCAAGTCATAGAACCTTTTAGTTCTATCTTTAGCATTGAAAAATTTAATATATTTTTCTAATACTGGTTTATAAGTCATATCAATATTTAAATCTAAAGCTATAAGATAAGCTCTATCAGCAAAAAACTCTTTAGAATAAAGGATTGTATCAGCTAAATGATTGTTCCTATTTTCTGGCTTTTTAAAGGGTGCATATATAAGATAGTTACTTTCCTTATCTTCCCTTTCTAATAGTACTTTAGTTTTAAATAGATTAGTTGGTGTTAAATAATGAATTTTTACATTTTCAAGATTTAAATTTTCTATATCATCTACAAATTCTTTTTCTTCATCATACCAAAATACAATAACCCTATTTTCTTCATCAAATTCTTTATTTAATTTGTCTTCTATTTGCTTTAAATTTAATTCTGACATAAACTACACTCCCTAAATTTTAGCAAGTATTTCATATTTCTTACCTTCCTCATCAGTTTGTACTTTGTCATAATTTACTTTTACACCATCATCTAAATCTATACCTACTCTTGAAACAGCTATATGTCCTATCTTTTCATCATATTCTTTACATTCTTTAAGCTGTTTCATAATCTTTTCTAGCTCTTTTTCTGATTTAGCTATTTCCTTTGCATCATTATTATTTGCTATATCATCTTTTAAAAAGCTTATTTTATTTTCATAAACTCTTTGCATCTTGTGTAAATAATCTATCCTTACTTTTCCTGTAGTATCTTCATTATATCTATGCATATATATTAATGCTTTAAATCCATTATAGCTATTTCTTTTAGTCTTACCTGCAGAACTATCATATAACCAATATATAGGTCTCTTTTTATAAGTCTTAACATGATCTTTATAAAAATCATTTACAAAATAATTTCTTATCTTTTCCCTAGGTGTTCCTTTTCCTTTCAAAGAATCTGCTATAAATTTAAGATTTTCTTCTAAATTTTCCTCTCCAAAACTTACCTTTACAAATTTCACAAATCTATTTACTAAATCATCTTCAAAGTATTCCTCATCTGTTATTACTGCTATACTATGAACTACTGGTTTAATTTTATTATATTTATTTATATCAAATTCTCCACCAGCATAGACTAGCCCTTTTTCATCTAGACTATATCTTCCAAAGATACAACCTACTCCATAGGATATAAAAGATTTAATTACATCTTTTTTAGTTAAAATATATTGATTTCCTTTAATATCTTCATATATGTCTTTTTTGTCATCAAATATTTTAGCTATAGTAATATCTTTATCACTTACATCTGGAGTTAATTCATCTTCCAAACCATATATTGCTATAAATAGTTCATTTAATCTTTCTTCATTTTCTTTTAATTTAGCAAAGTTATTATTAACATACTCTTTCCAGTTTTCATAAGCTGATTCGATGGTTTTTGGAACTTGTCCTTGTTTTTCTTTGTCTAGTAGTGGGTGAACTTCAAAATCCCATGAGGTTTCAAAAGAGTCCCAGTCGGTTTTGGAGATGGAGATGTTTTGTTGGACTAGGGAGTCTATTTCTGGTTTGTATAATAAATTCAATTTCGGATATGGTATGCTTCGGACATCTCCTATCTGGACATTTAATGTCGGAGCTATAATCTTTATAATTCCTGATACTACTTTAGTATTTAGAAATCCTAATAAATAAAAATCTGGTTCATCTTTAAATATTATAGCTGGTGTCCCATCATCAAATGCATAGCAGCCATTATATCGAAAACAAGTTCTAGAACTACCTATTTTTCCCCATACCACAGTCTCTTTTCCGAAATATTTTGAAGCTCCTAATCCACTTCCCTTAAACTCTTTTAATTCTTTAGCATTATTTTCCCATAATAAAACTTCTATATAATTTCCATACCATTTCCTCGCTTTTCCGCCCTTACCATAATGAATCCACTTCGTGTCAATCCCATCTAAATTAATTTCATGCCAAAATCTTATAAAATACTCATTTTTACCAGTATATATTCCCTTTGATACATGATACACACTTTCTTCTACATTTTTACTATTAAATATGTTATATATTTTATCACTAGCCCAATAAGCTATAGGACTTCCTGGTATTAATTTAAAGTTATCTTGATTAGTTTCATAATAGTATCCACAGTTAGGATTTTTTATTGCCTCCAATGCTTTTATTCTTTGAACTTCCATTCCACCTTTAAAATCTGAAAGTTTTATATATTTTCCCTTTTTATCACTATTTTCATTTTGAAGTACAAAGGTGCATATAGGTACTGTTGCTTCTTCAAAAGCCGAGTATTCCATCTGTATCAAACTTGAAATATGTTTATTTGTTAAAATATATTTCCTTAATTTTTCATATGTAGAAATAAACATCCATACAAATGGTGTCATATATGCAGAATATCCACCTGGTTTACACATCTCCACATTATTGTATATAAATACTGAAAATAAATCTCTCTTATAATCTGGATAATTATCCCCAACATATTTTTTGAGTTTACTAGACATCTTATTTAAATAAGGTGGATTAGTTATCATTATGTCATACTTACTATTAAGCATTTCTGATATATCCAATATATGACTTAATTTTTCCTTTGTTTTTTCTATATTTGTCTCATCAAAAGTAATTTGTCCTTCAACTTCTGTATCTTCTACGAACTTTCTTAGAAGCTCTATATCTACTTCTTCAAGTTTTAGTGTGGAACCTATTTCTTTAGCATTATCAAATTCTTTTATTAAATATTCCATATCTTTCATAGCTTTCTTTTTATCATTTTCAGCCATAGATATGCCCATATAATCTAAATGGTCTTCATCTATATCTATACTGTCTTCAAATACTCTAAGGTTATTTTTTATATTTTTATTTAATATTCTTCTACTATATTGTCTGCCTTTCATCATTAAAGCAAAATATGCTAATTGGTATGCTCTCCTATCTACATCTAAACCATATAAATTATTTTCTATTATACTCTCTGCTGCATCTCTTTCCATATATCCTTCTTCTAAATATATTTGCATCAATATTTCAAAAACATATATAAGAATATGTCCACTTCCCATTGCATTGTCAAAAACCTTTATATCTTCTGGAGAAACTTTTTCATCTACATGTCCTATCTCTCCTGACATTAAATATTTCATATTTTTTCTTATTTTACTACCTGGATTTCTCTCAAGCCAATATTTGCCTAAAGAGTTTTCTACCATATACTTTACGACCCATTGAGTTGTAAATAATTGTGTAGCTGCTGGTATATCTTCTTTTTTGACATTTCCTTTATATATATTTATAACTCTATCTCTAGGTACTTCATTATAATATTGATACAACCACCCTATTATCTCTATCTGCCCAGTTTCCTCTATATCAAATGGTTCTTCTCCTATATCTTCTATTAATTTATATACTACTCCTTCTGGATCAGTATAAGATATATTTAGAAGTAGTTCTGCATAGTCATCTGTCTTTTCAAATAGTTCTGGTAGGTTTTTATTTAAGGCATTGCATTGTTTTATAAACATAAATTGGAATAATTCTTCCATTACTTTTGTACTACCATCTAGTTTTAGTTTGTCTAATTTTTCAAATTCTTCTTCTGTTATTCCTATATCTGTTTCTCTATAATAAGTTACAAATTCTGGTTCTCGCACTCCTTCTTTTCCTGAAGATAATACTCTCATTTTATCTGGCATATAATTATTTACTTCCATAAATCTTATGGCAATTATTCTATTGAACCAAGTATAGGCTACCTCTTCTACTAATGTTTTGTATGCTGTTTTATAATCTGATTCTTCTTCTCTTTTTTTTAATTCTTTTACTAATTTTTCATACTTTCTTACATCTTCTCCATATATTTTATAAGTTTCTACCTCTCCTATATCAAAAGCTTTCATATCTTCAGTAGATTCAGGAAGAGGAGTATTTATACCTTTTTCTGTTATACCTATCAATATAGCTTTATTTTTTATATCTTTTATGAGTTTTTCTCTTGAATATATAGCAAAATTTTTAAGTGCTGTCTTATCCATTGTTAGCCTCCTAAAACTCAATATTCAAAATGGTGTTTTCTTCTAATTCTTTTTCCAGTCTCTCTTTTAAATCTTTTAAATATCTATTTAAATCTTCCTCATTCTCTATGCTCCATGAATTTGATGGATTAACATCTTTTATACTAATATATTTACGTCTTACAACTGGCGGCTTTACTCCTCCTTCATTTTCCCCGTCATCAGATTTAGGTGGCCCTACTTCGTCAACTTCCTTGGATATTTCTTTTAAATATCTCTCTTTTAAAGTTTCTGCTTCTATTTTAAAACCATTTACCTTTGCAACATTATTACATGATTCAGCTCTTTTAATAAGATTACTAAAACTATTTCTATACTTATATCCAAATTTATCTTCTAAACCTGTTTTTTCTAATTCTTCCACAATTCTATCTTCTACTTGTCTAATTTCTACTTTGACAGGTTTTAACTCCTTATCTAAAATATCATTATATAAATTCAAAAATCTACTATTTAATTCTGGCAAATCTTTTATTTTATTATAAGGATTGGACATAGATATTATATTTTTCATATTTTCTATAATTTCTTCTATTTCTTCATTTACTATATAAGACTTGCTTTCATCATATATGGATATATAATGTTGGGTTTTTCCCCATATACTTTTTTGTTCCCCTTTAAAGAAAGATTTTATTGGTTGATAGTCTTCTTCAAAATCTAAATAACAATCTTCATTTTTATTTAGATATTTAAATACATCTATAGAATCTGACATACCTCTTGTTTTATTAATTAGATTAATTCCTTCTTCTATTACTATTTTTCCAGGATACTTGCCTCTGTTATAATTTTCTTTTAATGTGTTTAATTCACTTATAAGATTTCCAGCCTTTTCATTAAATATTTTTACCATCATATCTGTATCTTCCGATTGTATTTCTCCACCAAATAGTACAGTATATATATTCTTCAAACTTTTTATATACTTTGGAGCTACTACTTCTTTTTCTTCTATTAATAATTTTTCCATATACTGTTTCTTAGTTATATAATTTATTATTTTATCCTCTGTTTCATTTAATAAAGATACAGTTTCTCCATATAGAGTAAAACTTATATTTCCATCTAAAAATATTTTTGCTATTATCCATTCTATATCTACATCTAAAAAGCCATAAGGTGCTTTTAAAAATCTATCTTTTATTTCTTTAAGGGATATTTTACTATGATTTTTAGTTCTCAGTTTTATATAGTCTAATACTTCTCTTATTGCATTGACATTAGGAGTTTCAAAAACACCTAATTGTATGTTTTTACCATCCCTATTTTTAAATAATTTCCTAATATCCGATTCATCCATAGGAGTGTCTATATAATCTAATTTATGATATACAATTTCTATTAATTTTTCTAAACTTTCCTGTACGTTAAATTTAAAATCCTTACTCTTAAGTTTCAGTTTATCTCCATTCAAATAAAAGTCTGCTTCTTTTAAAGCTTCTTCTAAAAATAGTTTTCCTCTATCTCGATGCTCTTTCATTTCTACACGCTTTAAAGCCTTTATCTCTTCCAGCTTTGGTATATTGCTCGAATTAGACACTTGTATATATTTTTCTATCTTCATCTCCGTTTTAATTTCATCTATAAAAGCCTTGTCATTTGGTAAATCCACATAAATTTTATTTTCTCTTTGACTATTCATCCTTAGAGTACTTTCTATTCCATTTTTCTCTGAGTTAGGAGTTATTATATCTATTCCTATGTCAAAAGATTGACTAAACCTATATGGTTCTCCATCTACAAATCTATTAAATCCAAAATTATACCCTTTACCAAACTTATTGTATCTAACTCTATCTTCTGAAAGAATTCCTGCATATATATTTTCTGATATTTTCTTTGTAATAGCTTGAGTTTCAATATGTTGTCTCTCAATTTCCCTATTTATTTCTTGTTCTTCATTAGTTAAAAATATATACAAATCTCCATTTTTTTGTACTAATGTTTGTCCAACTAAAATATTCAATGCTTTTTCTACCTTATCTTTAAGTTCAATTCTATCTTCATGTATATTTGATACCATAAGAGTAGTGATATTTTCCAAATTAGCTTTTATCTCTTTTACATATTTAATTAAAAACAAGGTCTTCAATACATTTACATTGAAATTATCCTCTTCTCTACTTGGATTTATATACTTATTTCCTAAGGCATTAGTTATTACTGCTGAATGACTATGATCTAAAAATTTGTCCAATCCATCATAGAATATATTAAATGGAACTATTTCTCCATCTTCTTTATCCATTATTTTTTCTGCACTTTCTTTAAAAAGAGCTAACATGGAACGTTCTCCTTCTGAAAGATGTTTGCCACTGGCTCCATGCTGTCTTATAGATGTAAGTACACTACCAAGTAAATTAAATTGATATGGTATAAAGGGATATACTTCACAAAAATCCTCTTTGTTCTCATAAAGTTTTTTCTCTATACCATCATTGAATATAATTAAATTTTTAATTATAGTTTCATTATTTTCATACAAAACACCTAAAGTTTCATTAGCTGTCTCTGTTTTTTCTAATATACGAAGCTTAATCACTTCATCAACATTAGCAGATGTTAGATTGAGTCTTGTATCAAATCTACCTTGAATTTTTGAAAAATCTCTTCCTTTTACTTCTGTTATAGCATCTATGTCTTGCTGACTTGTTACTACAATCCATGCTTTCCCATGACAAGCTGTTCCTAAATCTTCTGTTATAGTTTGTAAATTGAGCATTAAGTCAGTGTTTTCACCTATATACTGTCCCATCTCGTCTACTAAAAATACTATATGATGATTTTCACCTTTGCTATCTAAGTATTCTTTCACTAGTTGTGAAAATCTTTCTATACTTATCTCATAAGGTATTGTTGTGCTTCTACTCCAATCTCTTGCTGACTCTTCGCTCATAAAATCTATATCTGCTAAAATCTTTACTACTTTATCTTTGTGAAATTTAAATTTATGACGATTTTCTATCCAATTTAAATTGTGGATTTCTTCATATCTATTTTTAAAATCCTCATATATTCCATCTTCTGTTAATTGCCTTTCTAAATCTGCTAAATGAAGATCTGTACTAAACCCTTGCATTTCATTAAACACTCTTAAAAATACATTTAATATGCTATCTTTTCCTTTAGTTCCTGCAGATTTACTTTTAGAATCTATATTAAATAAAATAACATCTGTAGGAGTATTGCATGCAAGTTTCATATCTGCCACTACCATAGGATCTTTTATCTTTTCGTCATCTAAAAAATAATCAAGTGCTTTTTTGCCTTCTACTTCACGATTTTCTAATAAATATGATAGTATCTTTAAGAAATGTGATTTACCACTACCAAAAAAGCCAGATATCCAAACTCCCATTTTGTCCGTATTACCTACTATTCCTTTTTTATAATTACTAAAAAAATCTCTAAAATGCTTTTGTAATTCTCTAGTTACTACATATTCTTCTAATTCTTGTTTGATATTTTCTTCATTAGCTTGTCCTACTTTAATAACACCTTGTATATCTCTATTAATTGGTTTTTCAAACATATCTTTTATCTTCATATTCTTATACCCCCTATCTTATAAGTGGAAATGCTCTATAGTAATTTTCATCTTTAAATTCCGAAAATAACATTAAACTTTGGCCATCATATTTTCCTGGATAAAAGAGTACTACTGGAGCCTTATCAAATACTAGAAGAAGTTTATTTAAAATTCCATGAGATCTTAAAAAGGGATAAATTTTCCCTACTCCTGTAATAAATACAACTGAATTATCAGGTGTATTTTCTTCTATATAAGTATTAAAATAGTTATCATCATAATCCATTCTAAGCAAATCATATACAGAGCTTATTAAGTAATCCATGCCATCAACTTCTTCCATTTCTATACAACTTTCCAACAAGCCCTCTTCTTCTATTAAATCAATCATAATATCATATAAATCATATATTTTTAATTCATACCCTTGAGGCTTTTCTTCATTTTTTTTCTTTAAACCTTCCAGGTAGTTCCTTACTTTTAGTTCCTCTTCAGCTGGATAATCAAAAATATAATAGCCTACTTCATTACTTAGACCTTTATTTTTTATAAAATTTTCATCACTTATTACTTTTTCAATTTCTCTTAATTTCTCATCTAATGTCTTCATATTATTCCCCCAAAAAAACTCTTAAATAAGGATATAATTTTTTATTTTTCATCTCTTCTTCTAAATTAACATCCAAAATAGGTTTTTTTACTATTAATGAATTGTTTTCTTCTACGATAAGATTTGCTTCTTTTAGATATGTTTTATAGGCACCTGCTAATCTTTTCTTAGTCTGTGATGTGAAATTTGAAACTTTTTCACTTTGTTCAGATTTGTTTTTAAGAAATATTCTTGTATCACTATTATCAAATTCTAAATTACCTGTTATAATTTTTTCTCTATATACTTCATACATGTATTCAAAAAATAATCTATCTGTCATCATTATTCCTAATATATTCAATATTTTCTGATCTGAAACTGGTAAGCTACCAAACATAGTACATATTTCTTTAGGTAATGCTTTGGTCCGTTTAGATACTTCATTTATCATTTTCTTCCCATAATCTTTTGATGGAGCTAATAATATATTTTCTTCTTCTTGCATTTTTTTTATTTCTGCATCTTTAAGTCCTTTGTTTAATAAATAATTATATTTTTTAAATTCTTGAAACCAAAATCCCTTACTTACAGCACCAGCACTGTATTGTAAACTATTTGATTTTCTAGTCCCCATCTTTTTCCTCCTCATATATTGCTACTTTACATATGTATTTATTATGATTCAATTTTAAAAAATTATTAGCATTCCTATTTTTTTACATTTTTATTCTATATCCGACAATATTATTATAACTTAATATTCCTGTTTTCTCAATGAGGCCCAGGAGACCTTTTACCTTTTATATTTTTGCTCCTTTCTTCTGTAATACAAAAAAAATCCCTGTGCTAATGTAGCATTATCTACATTAACACAGGGAAAACACCAGTAACTTATTGTTATTTCTTACCATCTATCTGCAATATCACCAAAAATATTCTATCCTAGCATAACATCAAAGGCAGTAAATAATATTTTAAAGAACACTAAGTTTGATTCACTGTTTAAGGTACTTACTTTGTCAACGTGAACATTTTTAATTTCCAAATACCTTTACAACTCTAATTCTCCTATATTACTATAAAGTATATCTTCATTTTCAATATCTTCAATATCCAAATCTTCAACTTTTTTTTCTACTGTAATCTTTCCATAATTTTCTCTTACCTTATCTTTAACTATGCCTATATTATCCTCAGGAACCTCAATAACTCCATAATTAACTATAAATTTAACCTTTTCATTAAATTTTTCATAGTCAAGTTTTTCATCAAATATAAGCTTTCCTGTATTTATTATAGTTATCTCCTCTTCAAAATCTTCAATTTCATTAAAAATATCAAATGTTCCTTCATTTTCAAAATAAGTTAATCTCCTTTGTTTTCTTATATTATCAATATTCTCATTCTTTATTGTTGTAAAAAACCAACTCCTAATTTGATATTCATTCATATTATCGAATATTTCTTCTCTTTCTATAGCAGATACATAAGCTTCTTGTACTAAATCAAAAGCTTGATGTTTGTTGAAACTAATAGATTTTGCATATGCAATAAAATCTTTATTATATTTTTTATAAGCCAAATAAATATTCACTAATATACCACCTCTTCGATTGGTGCTTTCACTTATATAACGGATGAAAAGTCAATAGTGTCCAATATAATTTAATTATTTTTCTCATTTTGTTCTACAAAACCTACTCAAGAAGTATCACCTTCTTGATTTAATTCATCTATATATTAGGTTTCTCTAAATTTCTTTTCTTTCCATACAAAATATTGCATAGAATTGGTTTATCATAATACAGTGAAAACCAATGTTTCATCCATGATTTAAATTTAAGCTATCCTGTTTCAATGAATGTACTGAATTCAAAAAAATAAACTCTTGTTTTAGTATTAGAACTTAATTTCTTAAGTTCCTTCCTACCAAAAGTTTTTTGTCATTTAAATATCCTTACATTCACCGTCTTTGGCTATGTAAATAATTTAAGTATACTGTTTTTATTCCCCATATTTATTGAAAGCTGACATTATTATTTCATCATAATACTTTCCATATTTAAATATTTCATCTTTCAAAATTCCTTCTACCTCAATTCCACACTTCTCATAGCATTTTTTAGCTCTTATATTAAACAAATCTTTTAAATAGTTATGCAAATCATTTACATTTGTAAGATTATTTTCTTTAAGCATTTCCCTTAAAATTTCTTTATCAATAGTAGCCATAACAAAACTCCTTTCTGGTTTTATTTTTATTATTAGTTCTTACCAAAAAGGAGTTTTGTTATTTAACTTACACACAAAATATTTTACAGTCTCAGATAATATGTGAAAATCCACCACGGAGTGTGACCTTTAGCAAAGCACCCTATGGTTGGTTATAGTCTTATCTCTAAATCCGATATAGGATAAGAAGAGCATGGATGGAAATATCCATATTTTATGTCTGCTTTTCTTCTTCCATCATTGGTTTTATTTATATAAACTTTCCCACTTTCAAGTTTGGCTCTACAAAAACCACATTCTCCAGACCTACAGTTGGAGTCATGTTTAATACCAGCTCTTTCTAAAGCTACTAATACTGTCTCTTTAGAATTTCCAGGTATTTCAATGGTTTCGCATCCTATATTTACTTTTATCTTGTAAACCTTGCCCTTTGCTTTTTCAGGAAAATCTTCTCTTTGATAAATATTTGGATCCTCTCCACATACTTCTTTTCTATACCTCTTTGTTGGAACATTGAGTTTAGCTATTTCTATGTCCATAAATTTGTACATAGCTCCTGGTCCGCATACATAATATGTGGTGTTTTTAGGATCGGAATATTTTTTGATGATTTCTGCATTTATAAACCCTTTTTCTCCATCCCAATCCTCTTCATCACTTAATATATTTACAACTTTTATATTTTTGCTGTTTTCCTTTGCCAATTTTTCTAACTCTTCATAGAATATAATGTCATCTTTGAATCTGCTGCCATATAGTATGGTTAAATTCATATCCAATTTCCCATTTGCTATTTCTTTAGCCATGGATCTAAAAGGTGTTATTCCAGATCCTCCAGCCAATGCCACTACATTCTTTGCATCTCTTAGTGGCTCATAGTAAAAATGCCCTAGTGGCATTTTAGCTGTAACTACAGAGCCTACCTTCCAATTTTTAAAGATATACTCTGATACAAGTCCTCCTGGTTTCTTCTTTATAGTAACCTCTACATATGGATTATTGCCCAAGGTTTCATATGGAGCTGAAGATATGGTATATGGCCTTGTAACAAAAGAATCTCCTATATTTAACTTGAAACTAATGTATTGTCCTGCTTGAAAATATGGAATATCTGGACCATTATTTTTTACAAATCTATAGGTCTTTGTACTAGGAGTTTCATCTACTATACTATCTATCTTTAAATTAAGCTCACTAGGATGTAGTTCATTGGCAAGTTCTTTTATTGGATCATAAGTCATTGGTGTAGCTGGAGCTTCAGCAATTTTTTGCTTTCTCATCTTAATTATTCTATCGGTCCCTTTTATATCTTTGAAATATCCTCTAACCTTCACCATGAACTATGCCTCCTTTTCTCTCATATCTTTTAGTATTTCGCCAGCAGCTTTCCTTCCTGAAGTAATATTTGGTGCATATCCATTACCTATGGAAGCATGTGCTCCTGCAAATTCTAATCCTTTTATATATCTTTCTTCCCTCTCTGTAGCTATCCTGGCTATTATAGAATCCCAAACTTGGTGTTCATATCCATATACAGAACCATTCCAAGAGCCAGTATATCTAGCTATAGTAGGAGGAGCAGCTATTTCTATCTCTTCAATATGATCAAATAAATTTACTCCTATGGAATCTCCCATCATTTTAATCATAGATTTAGCAATTCTTCTCTTTAGATCATGATACTCTTCTGGTTTTACATCTAGCCAACCATCAGGTTTAGGAAGACAAGTGATGCTCATCTCTGTTGTTCCTTCAGGGAAACATTTACTATCTGCATTGTTCAAAACTATAGTAGTTATATATTTTGGTGGATCTATTGTCTTATAGTTTTCCCATATTTCATCTGTATCCATGGTACTTCCAACAAAATAGCTATAATCATTTAGTTTTAGCTCTTCAGGTGTTCCCTTTAGTGCAAGATATACAACAAAAGCTGTAACCCCTATGTTCCTAGCATTAGTAAGCTTTATAGCCTCTTTAGGAACTACATCTAGTGGTTCAATCATCTTGGTATATACCTTGTTTGGATAGGAACCTGAAATAACGTAGTCAGATTTTATCACATCTCCATCTTCTGTTCTAACTCCAACAACTTTGTTGTCTTCAACCAATATTTTATCTACTCTAGTCCTATATTCAATCTGTCCTCCTAATTCTCTAACTCTCTTATCCATTGCTACACTTATTGCATGGGAGTTGTTTCTACAAACTACAGCTCCACCTTCAAAATAGTCTGCCATTAAATAAGCCCATACTGTAAATGAAAGCCTACTTAGTGGTACTCCTACATAGATCCAATATGGTGAAATAATATGGATTGCTCTTTCAGGAAGTTCAAAAGTATCTATTACCTCCTGTGCACTATATCCTGTAGTTTTCACAAAAGCTTCATGATTCTTTAATATTTCTCTCTTGCTTAATTTGTCTGCTCCTCCTATTTCACCAAAATAGTTAACACTATCTGTTACTTCCTTACAAACTCTCATTAGTTCAGTCATTTTTTCTCTAGTTCCTGGTACTTCTTTTTCTACTACATCAATCATGTTTTCTATGCCATAAGGCATAACTACGTCAATATCTTCATTAGGTAATATAACTCTATAAGCTTCTGGCACTTGAAGCCATTCTACTTCCACTCCAGCCTCATCCATAAACTTTCTAACTTTTCTTGGATGCTTTTCAGTTCCTACACTTTGTAATTCATGAAGGGTTGCCTCAAATTCATAAGGCCCTCTTACAAAACTAGTAGCTAAGCCACCTGGTAGATTGTGCTGTTCTAGGATGAGAACCTTTTTCCCTGCCATCCCTAGCTGAAGACCAGCAGAAAGGCCACCAAGACTGGAGCCTATAATGATTGCATCATAAGAATCTTTATACTTTGCCATACTATCCCTCCCTATTTTTAAGGAAAATTACAAATATTCTTATTTTTATCCTATAACATAAAATTTTAATGTCAAAGAAAATACAATCCCTAAATCTAGAGATTGTATTTAATCACCCTTGAATAGGATTTACATACATTTTATCTATAACTATGATATTTAATGGCTTGAAGATGTTTTTACTGTTAACCTATCTTGAAAGTATATTATCCTCTAAACATCTTCATAAATGCCTTTTTTCTGAATTCTTCATTGTTATTAAGTAGATAAACTATTTTATTCATAACTTCTGGATCTACTATACTTGCTTCAACTATTTTTATTGTCTTTACTCTATCATCATAAGCCTCATCAAATTTTTCTTTATAGCTCTTTAAGAAATTAGCTGAATAGTCTTTGGCCTCTAAAGCTTTCATAGCAGTTTCTGCAGCAAAATAAGCACTATCACAAGCAGCAGATACTCCTTCATCTATTAGAGGAATAACTGTACTTCCAGCATCACCTATTAGCATTACACCGTTATCATAGTTATTCATCCTTTGAGCTGCACATGGAACTCTCCAGCCCTTCCAAGGTGCTACTTGTTTAGCCCTATTAATTCTCTCCCCATAAGAGCTTCCTTCGACCCAATCATAAAATCTATCTTCAAGAGAAATATCTTGATATAAATCTCTATTTGTAATACCTAGTCCTACATTACAAAATCCTTCGCTCATGCCATTTTTTCCAGATGGAAATATCCAGATGTATCCTGGTGCAACCCTTTTATCAAAATGAAATTCAATATACCCTTCATTTTGAGCTTCTGGGCTAAGCTCCACTCCTGTAAAATATGTTCTAAGGGCTGGAGTTACATTCTCTGGTTCCTCTGGGAACATATCTATTGCTTTAGCTACCATTGAATGTGAACCATCTGCACCTATAACAAGCTTTGAACGAAATTCTACATATTCGCCTTGGTACTTAGCTTTTACACCCTTTACATAGCCATCCTCTTTTATCACATCATAAACCCAACAATTTTCTAATACTTCCGCCCCATGTCTTTCTGCAGTTTTTCTCATCAAATTATCAAATATCCATCTTGGAGTTATAAATCCAGCTCCATCTGGTATATTTACAAATACATGGTCATAATTTGGAGAGGAAAATAAAATACCTTTTATAGGACTTCCTACACTAGCTAACTCTTCTAATGCCCCTAATTCCTTTACATGAATCATAGTCCTACCACTTTGAGCATCTGCACAAGGCTTATCCCTAGGAAACTTTTCTTTATCTAAAAGCAAAACATCTACTCCAGCCTTTGCCAAATAGGAAGCTGCTGTTGAGCCACCAGGACCTGCGCCTACAACAATTACATCTCTCTCAATAGTCTTCATTATTATTCCTCCTCTCTTTCTACTTTTACTAATGATATAGCATTTTCAAGACAAACATTTGTACAAGCACCACAACCTATACAAGTATCCTCAACTACATGTTCATATCCACATTTCATACATCTTCTTGCTTCTTTAATTGCTTGTTTTTCATTAAATCCCAATTCTACCTCTCCAAAATCCATTTCTTTAGACTTTGGCATCTTTTGTGTATACAATTTTTCAAGTCTTACAGGATAAATCATTTCCTTTATAGGTGCAGTCTTTAGTTCATGATCTATCTTGCTTTCCAATTTTCTTTCCATAATCATATTATCAATTTCAAGAGCTGCTTTTCTTCCTGAAGCCATAGCATCAGTTACAGAACCTCTTGCCACTGTTAAATCCCCTGCTACAAATACCTTATCCATATTAGTCATCATAGTGTCTTCATCAAATATAGGCCTTCCTGCTCTATCAAATTCAATGCTTGAATTTTCCATAAGTATTTTTGTATCTGGCACTTGACCAGTAGCAAATACTACCATATCGCATTCCAATTCAAAAGTATCATCATCTATCATTATAGGTTTAAGTCTACCGCAAGAATCCCTTTCTATTCTGTCTACTTTCTTGAATTCCACACCATTTACAGTTATCCATTCTGCCTTTATCTTAGTAGGTGCAGCACTAGTTATGAATTTAACCCCTTCTTCTTTTGCTTCTTCTACTTCTCCACAAGGTGCTGGTATAGTATTATCATCTTCTATACATACACAAGTAGCTTCCTTAACTCCAAGTCTTAGAAGTGCTCTAGCTGTATCTACTGCTACTGAACCAGCTCCTATGATAACAGCTTTTTCTCCTATATCCACTGGAGTTTCAGCATTTACATTTTCCATAAGGCTTACAGCATCATATACCATTTCTGCATAATTTTTTTCTATAGGAAGCTTAGTTCCCTTTTGAGCTCCGACAGCCAATAAAACTGCTTCATAATCATCATCAATCAAATCTTCAATAGTTGGATTCTTTCCTACAGTCATATTGTATTTAATCTCTATCCCTGCATCTTCTAGTGTTCTTATTTCTTCTCGCAAAATATCTTTATCTAATCTAAAAGATGGTATACCTTTTCTCATCATTCCACCAGGTTCTGGAGAAGATTCAAATATAGTCACCTTATATCCCTTTTTAGCTAAATCAAAAGCTGCTGTAAGCCCTGCAGGGCCTGCACCAACTACAGCTACTTTTATATCATATTTATTATTAAACTTTAGTTCTTTATCACCATATTTATCCATTATAAATCGCTTTAACCCTCTTATATTTATTGGGTTATCAATCAAAAGTCCCCTCTTGCATTCATCTTCACAAGGTTTATGACATATCCTACTGCATACTGATGGCAATGGGTTTAATTCTCTAATAACCTCATAAGCCTCTTCAAATTTCCCTTCAGCTATTAAATTTACATATCCTTCAGGAACAGTTCCCAATGGGCAAGCAATTGAGCAAGTGTGTTCGTGAGCATATTCCTTTGCATCGTTATGGAACATTATTTCACTCTCTGCACAATCTGGACATTGCCTACATATTATTCGCTGGAGTTCTTCTATAGACTCAGTAGGACATATTCTTCTACATCTTCCACAGTTCACACATAGTTTTGGATCTATATGTGCAACTACATTTCTTTCCTTTATTATTTCTCCATTTCCCCCTATATTGATTCTAATAGTATCCACAAAAATCCCTCCTTATTATTTACTTCTCATAGTTTCCAATATAGGCCCAATCTTGTCTCTAGCTTCACTTGGTGCTATATCATCTAATACTTCAAAAACCATATCCTCTGTCACTACATCTACTTCATGCTTTTCAACCCAAGATGCTACAAGTCTTTTAATACCTCCCTGTAACAACTCTGGTGTTGCTTTCAAAATAGTTCCATACATCATTTTGCTATTTCCTTCCCACTTCAAGTTTTCCACCAAAATCCCCCCCTTATTTTTATTAAAAGAGAAGAACTATTTAAAAATCAAATTCTTCTCTTTCACATAATAACTCTTCTACAACACATACATGTCCTTTTGCATAAGAGTTAGATAAATTTAATATGTTAAAAATTGCAAATATTGTCTTGTTTGAAATTTCTGATATTTCACTTAAATTATACTACACTACCTCTAATCGTCAAAATTAATACAACCCCATAAAATAGCCATTCTCCTTATTTAAGTTCAATACGCATTTACAATTCATTCTTTTCTAAGTCTTCAATTTTCAAGACTTAAATGCAATATTAAAAATTTATTTGTCCGCCTATCTTGAACATAAAAAATAAGTCCCACTTATTTAATATCCAGTGTTTTTCTTAGTGTAAAATAATTGTAGGACAAAAATATAGAGAACAATCCTACATTTAATAATGTAATTACTTAATCCACAAAAAAAGAAATTCCCTATGAATAGTATTGTACTATCAATAGTAGAAATAATTAAAAGGGAAATTGGATAGTATCCTTTTTATTGACCTCATTACTCTTATGTGTTAAGTTAAAAATAATACAATAATAGGAGTTGATATTATGAAAATAATAGTCACTGGACCAAGAGGAAAGATGGGAAGCCTTGTGGTCAAATCTTGTTATAATAACAAAGATATAGAACTTATAGCAGCATTAGCACCAAAAGAAAGAGATTACACAGGACAAGATGTTGGTATAGTTTCAAACTTAGGCAAAAGTATAGGTTGCAAGGTTGTAGATAATTTAAATTCTGTTATAGATAAATGTGATTGTATTATTGATTTTACAGATGCAGAAACATCTATGTGTGTATTTGAGGCTGCATTAAAAAATAAAAAATCAGTAGTTTGTGGAACTACAGGTTTTTCAGAAGATCAACTAAACAGAATAGAGGAAATATCAAAGGAAATACCAGTAGTTTTAGCAAGTAATACTTCTATGGTAGTAAATCTTATGTATAAATTAATAGAAATTACAGCTAAAACCATAGGTAATATGTCTGATATTGAAATAATAGAAATGCATGATAGATATAAAACAGACGCACCAAGTGGGACTGCTTTAGAAATTGGAGAAATTTTAGCTCACACCTTTAATAAAGAATTAAAGGAATTAGCTCAATTTGGAAGATATGGTAATAGTCCACGAGAAAAGGATAAAATAACATATCATTCTTTAAGGGCAGGTGATATATCTAGTAGTCATACAGTTATGTTTGGACTTATGGGAGAAAGATTAGAGATCACCCACCATGCCCACAATTGGCAATGCTTTGCTAATGGAGGATGTAAGGCAGCTCTATTTTTAAAAGATAAAAAACCAGGTTTATATACTATGAAAGAAGTCATAGAACATTTATAAATCAGAACACAAGGGGACAGTCCCCTTGTGTTCTGAATCCAGTTCTTAGTTTCAATTTTCATAGGATATAAGATGAGTTTCCATGATTTATTTAACTAAAATCTAAGTGGATTTTATGGAAGAAGCAGATGTTTTTTATAGCAAAGGCAAGAGATTATTTAAAAAAGCAAGAGTTTTTTATGTTAGGACATTTTCTTTTGTATCAACGCTATGCACTCCACATGCCTTGAGGTGACAATAAAGATGTCATAAGTATATAGAACCCACTTGGTGGCAGAATATATTTCTGAAGTTCTAATAGTAATTCTACCATATTTTTTGCTTATCATTTCTACCACTATATTGCTCACTACATTTAGTGTGATATCTTCTAGCCACTTTAGCATTATTATCATGTTTAATTGCATATTCAGCTACCCTTTAACAAAATCTCATCTCTTCTGTTATAATTGTTTTCATAAGGAAAGATTCCTTCTATTTCAGAGGTCTTTCCTTTTTTATTTTTTCTTGTTACAAATGTATTGTCTCCTATCATTTAAACATCTTTTTATTTTTATCACAAAGCTCAATAATTAAATCTATTTCCCCTCTAATAACATGGAATAGCAACACCTTTAGTGATAAGATTTTAATGTTTTTTCACTTAGAATCAAATTATTAAATATTTAGGGTTGCATAAAAATCCTTTATAGTGTATAATTAAATTTATATTAGTTTTATATTTAATTTTCAAGTTTAATATGTTTAGAATTTTGATTCACATAAAATTAGAGATTATAAATTGGAACTAAGTATAATCTGTAATTTTATGTGAATTTTTTATTTCCATAAATTACAGAAATAAAAAATAATGGAGGTACCATAATATGACAGGTACAGTAAAATGGTTTAACGCAGATAAAGGATACGGATTTATTACAACAGAAAATAGTGAGGATGTTTTTGCTCATTTTTCACAAATTCAATCTGATGGATTTAAAACTTTAGACGAAGGTGATCGTGTAAGTTTTAATGTTGAAAAAGGCACTCGTGGTAATCAAGCTGAAAATATAGTAAAACTATAAATGATTTAAAATCATAGATGTTATGATGTGAACCCTTTAATCCGAACTTTCGGATAATATTAATTATTCGGCTTGTTGCCTATACTCAATAGGTGACAGGCCGTTTAATTTTTCTTTTATTCTTTTGTTATTATACCAGTTAATATATCCTGTAATGTTTTTCTTCAACTGATTAATTGATGTGAATTTTTCTCCATAGTACATTTTTTGTTTCAATAACCCGAAGAAGTCTTCCATTGGAGAGTTATCTATACAATTTCCTCTTCTAGACATACTTTGTTCAATATTTCTATTTTTTAATCTTTTCACCCATTGAACATGCTGATAATGGAAGCCTTGGTCAGAGTGAATTGTTAATTGATGCTTCTTAGGAAGCTTTTTAAGAGCATCATCTAAGACATCTGTGGTAAATTTCATCGTAGGAGCTGTAGATAGATTAAAAGAAATTATTTCACTATTAAAAGGATCCATAATAGGTGATAGATAAAGTTTTTTATTGCTACCTTGAATTTTAAATTCAGTTACATCTGTAACCCATACTTTATTAGGGGCTGTTACCTGGAACTGCCTATTTAACTTATTCTCCGCTATTCTTCCAACTTCACCTTTGAAAGAACTATAGCCTCTAGATCTTCTGGAAAATTTTATGTACTTCAAATCATTTTCTCTCATAATTCTATATACTCTTTTGTGATTGACCTTAAAACCCTTTGTTTTAAAGCAATAGCAATTCTTCTGTATCCATAAGTTTCATTAGACTCTTCAAATATATTTTTTATAACATTAGTCAATTCTAATTCTTCTTTGTTAACTGTTTCTATTTTTTGTACCCACTCATAAAATGAACTCTTAGGTAAGTTAGATATCTTAAGCCAGATTTTCAATTTGATTGAAGGAAACCTCTGCCTTAATTTCATTATTACTTTTGTCTTTTCCTTGTTTTTGCTCTCTTTCTTGGATTAAGGCTTTTAACTTTTTTTCATATGCCAAGCTCGCTCTCAAAAATTCATTTTCTTCTCTTAATTCTATTAGTTCCTCTTTTTCACTTTTCGTGAGATTTAAAGTATCTTTTTCCTTCTTATTTTCAGACATAGTACTAGGCCTCCCAATCGACTTATTAAGCCCTTCGAAGCCTTCATCTAAGTACTTCCTTTGTCAATTAGCAATCGTAGCCTGATTGCTAATTGACAAAGTGGTTAGCAGCTTCTTTGTAAGAGCAATTATGGTATTACCTATATTGTAATACACGAAGCTTAAATTCTCCAGAGTAAAAAGTTTTTGTAGACTTTCTTTTTAGTCCCTCTTCTCCATACTTTTTATAATCATTAACCCAATATCTAATCAAGCCATGATTTATTACATCATATTTCTTAGCTACAGACTTGTAACCACCAGTTTCTCCCTCCATTTATTCTTTAACTACTCTTAACTTAAATTCAAATGAATATTTAGACATGATGTTACCCTTTAATGCACCTACATAGTTTCCTTTATACCTTATTATTACTTCTTCTACTGTAGGTTTCTGAGTATTTAATGCATACATGTTACTACTGTATCTTTTATCTTCAGTAAATCCTTCGCTGCTGAGATTTCATTACTTTTTTCGTTAACAAAGACTTACCCTTTTTTTATTAATTCATTAATTATTATATCACTTTCTAGTAATAAAAATCTATTTCACTCTCATCAAATTTTTTTAAAGCTCTTCTAACTTTTTTCGCTTTTCGTGCTACAAAATTCACCTTCCTAATTTTAGGGTACATGTTTTTTTGCATTAAAACAATTATTACCTAAAAGTGTTAATTTATTAATTTATCCTGGGTAAAACATGCAAGGTGACTACCATATTTTATAGGCACTTTGCATAACATTTATTAAATAACAAATTTTTTTAAATCTAGCTTTGAAATTTAAATAATGAATGCTTTTGGAGAATCACCCCATCACATGGCCAATTTTTACATATATGTGGGCTGTACCCCTTATAAGAGTGTTAGTATTATTTGGTTGTTAATATAATCCTACTCTCTCTTCGAAGTTATATAGTGTTGTTTATCAATTCATTAAAATATCTACATAATATTCTCACCAATATAAATCCCAAAACTAAAATTTGAATAATCAGTATCAGATATATTATTCCAATTGGAAAAATCAAACTTTCAACATCAAATGCACTTCTAAAAATATTTATTATATATGTGAATGGTGATAAAAGAGCTACTCCTTTAAAACCAGAGTTCATCAATCTGTAAGGCATATAACATGCAGAGAATATCAATATAACACTCATCATTATGGAGCTGTAGGCAAACCTCTTTGTTTTAAGAGTAAATGCTGCTAGAATGCCGCTTATAATCGCTGATATAACAACTATTATTCCCATAAATAGTACTGTATTTATTATGGTATATATTGAAACTTTCACATCAATAATTCCATAGATATTCATCACAATTAAAACCAGAATATATTGGCTTAGATAAATGAAAAAATAAAAAATCGTTTGAGCAAAAATATACTCCGTTATTTTAATATTAGCAATCCTAAAATTTATCATTTTTTCGCTAATAATCTCTTGGTAAAGTTCGTAGTTTGCTGCAATAACCGTATTGCTTATTATTCCTGCAATAATTAAAGTTAATAAAGTAAACCTTATGCTTTCTGCTCCCCTTGATTGTGATAGAGCGAAGTAATAGAAAGGAATCACACTTAGATAGATTCTTAATGTGTTTAACAACAATTCTTTCCAGTTTCTTTTATAAAAAAATACATTCTTCAATATAATGCTACCCATAGAATCCTCCTGATAAAATGTACTTCTTTATGCTTTTTTCTGTGTTCCATAATGCAAACGCCATCATAATTAAAAAAACCAAAATTGCTATTTCTATATGAGAAACATTTCCTTCAGAGAAACTAATAACATGGGTTATTGGTATAAGCTGTGAAACTCCTCTTAGAAATCTTGGAAGTATACTTATAGGGTATAATACACCACTTATTATATAGATAATATCCATTCCAAAGTTGAACCTATTGAAATAGTTTTGGGTTTTTAAGTGAACGGCAAGCATGATGTTGCTCACAATTACATTATTGATAAAAACAAAGAAAGCACAAATAATTGCAAATATAAAATCAATATTCAAATGGAATATAAAATCATAAAGATACAGTGTTATAAGAAGCGATGGAATATATAAAATATTTACCGCAACTGTCTGATAGAAATTATATTTATGTAAGCTAATTCTCGAAAGTAACACATCCTGAATTTTCTCACTCCCAAAAAATTCCATCCTCCTTGAGATTATCTCGAATATAGTAAAATAAAAACATGACCACAAGCAAATCTTTAGAATTATGGTTTTATCTATATTTGTGCCTATTACACCACTTAATAAGATTACTGGAAGAACAGCATTTACAGGGGAGATTAAAAATAATTTAACCATGTTCCACTTATTTCGAAGAAGACTTTTTAACATAAGGTATATAAGCATTTAGTTTCCCTCCAATCTATCCTTATACAATTCATAGAAAAATACATCTTCTAATTGTACAGGTCTTTCATTGAACGAACTTATTTGAAGCTTTGAAATAAAAGTCTCCTTACGTGCTATCTTCTCCATTATTAAGGCAGTGCTGTTATCATTCTGACTCCAAATAATGTATTTCTTTATGCCGTAATCTCTAAGCCTCTTATCCATTTCTTTGGTCTCATCTTTAGATATCCTAAGCTCTATAACATCCTTATGGAATTCCTTAAAAATATCGTCCATATTGTTATCTTTTATGATCTGCCCCTTATTAAGGAACACAACTCTGGTGCAAAGTCTTTGAACCTCATTCATAATATGCGAACTTATTAAAATAGTTATATTCATTTCTTTAGAAAGTGTATATAACAGATTGTGAACATCTGATTTAGATACAGGATCCAACCCACTTGTAGGTTCGTCCAGTATTAAAAATTGAACCTCTAATAGAACAATTCTTATTATGTTAAGCTTCTGCTTCATTCCAGTGGATAAACTATTAACTAGGGAACTTTCTCGACCTTGCAGATTAAACCTTTTTAGCAGGCTCATAATTTCATCTTTGTTTTTCTTTATTTTGTGCATTTTCAAGAAAAATTGAATATTTTCCATAACAGTTAAGCCATCATACATCTGGTTTGAATTCAAAACCAAGCCAACCTTAGGGACTTTCATTTTTCCTTTATAGATATCATCTCCTAAGATTTTAAATTCTTCATATTCTGTTGGTTTTAAAAGTCCGCTTAAAGTTTTTATAAGTGTTGTCTTACCGGCTCCATTAGGTCCGATAAGTCCAACTATCTCACCTTTCCCGATTTTTAAATCAATATTTTCTATACTGAAAAATTCATTTTTATTATATTTTTTACTACAATTCTTTATCTGAACAATATTCATTCTATAGCTCCTCCAATTGGATCTAGATAGTCATTATTATGGCTTAAAAGATTTTCAATTAATTTCTGACTATCATCATTGTAATTATCAAATAAATCATCTAAGGTATTATATTTATTCTTTATGCTAGTGTAAAACACCTTTTCTGTTATATCGAACCAAATAGGAAATTTAAATGCACCTATGTCTAATAATTCTAAAAATTTATTTTTAGAGAAAATATTATTTTGAATATTAATTTTATACCCTAATAATTCTATAAGTTTTTGCACATTCTTGTTAAATGTTAGGATATCACCATTTTCTAGCTTAAATTTTAAATCTTTACTATATACGCATAATATTGTAACCTTTCCTATATTGTCTTTAAGCATATATTTTTCTATAATTTTGAATATTTCTGAATGAAATACATCCAAATTATGGTTACTTACAACTACATTTAAGTCTATACAGCTGTTATTCTTCATAAGTTTATTTAAATTTTTTTCAATGATATGAAAATCCTGAATTCCTCTATGAACTCTCATTGTATTTTGCAGTCCATCTATACTTAGAATAAATTTATCAACTAATTTAATAAGTTCTTCAGGTATTTCAATTGTACAATTAGTTGTAATGTTAGTCATAAATCCAAATTTTTTTACATCTCTTAATGTTTCTAAAAGCTCTGGCCACAATAAAGGTTCTCCTCCAGTAAAATGAATGGATTCTATCCCTTTTTCTTTAAATTCATTAAGTTTTTCTAATATTTGTTCTGAATGAGTTTTTTTAATATTATGCTTGCTCTTTTCTCTATAACAATATTTACAATTTAAATTGCAAATATTACTTACATAAATGTTAAGATTTTTCTGATATGACATTTACAATACCTCCAAATGGGAAAAAAGAAAATGACCAAATTGTAAGATATTCAGCTCTGATATATCTACAATTTTCAATGAATTTATTATGAGCAGGAGATTTATTATATTTTTCGAGATTTAACGCTAATGATTCTTTTAAAATATTCCCAACTGTTAATTCCTTATTTTTAATTCCATACGGAATAATACTTCCACTTTCATCAATATAAAGTTCTCTTGGAAACTTACTTTTTACTGTATGGCAATTTGCCCCAGAGCATAAATATATATTACACGGATGTTCAATACAAGTTTGTGTTGGAATAAAACTTGATTCATAATATATTTTTACACTTCTCGGAATTTTCTGTAATGCATCATTAAACTGTTTCATATTAATTAAGATCTTCTTAACAAAAAAAATTTTAATAATAATGTATTCATATCTTTCTAAGATTTCTTCTTTTTCCTTGAAAAAATCCAGCATACCTTCTATGGAGTTATCTTTATTGAAATCTAAGTTATAGATAAATATCTCATTTATATGTGGATCCTCCTTTAATTGCTCACTCATATAGAATACTTCTTGATTTTCTTGCTTATTTAACAGCCTATCCTGATAAACATAAAACTCAATTTCACTGTTATATTTGAGAAGATATTTATTTATTTGTTTCATTTTTTTCTCCTCTTCAATATGAATAATACACTTATTAAATCCCATTTTAATGCAGTCATTTATTAATTTTTCAAAATCAATTTTCTCGATTATACTGCTTTCAATCTCTACAGTTGCTTCTTCAAAATTATTGTATAACATTCCGTATACCTCTTTTCCTTCTAATTTACAATCTTACAGTTTGGGTCTTTTCTCCTAATGTCTCTATATTTTTCATAAGCAAGCCCTGTACAACCTGTACAACACTTTTTATGCTTACAAGAGCTACATTCTTTCTTATCATTTCTGTTAAGATTTACCAATTCTAAGAATTTTTTATTATTCCATATCTCATCATGAGTGTCTGTTAATATATTGCCCATTTTAAATTCAGGAAATCTAAGATAATCACAAGGATATACATCTCCATTAGAGTCAATGTTCATTTTAACTATTCCAGTGCTACATTTAATCTTAAATATTAAATTTGAGGTTTTTTCATCTATTTCCCCATAGCAAATACTCTCTTCCTTCATAATGTTTTGGATATAACCAAAATGAAATTTCTCCAGCTTAATTTTCTTTTTATCATCATAATAATCAATCATCGCTAAAATTTGATCAAGTATATTGTGATCTATTTCAGGAGGTTCAAATTCCTTACCTCTTCCCGTTGGGAGTAGCATAGTTATTCCAAATGAATTTAGATTATATTTATGTAGATATTTATACATTTCAAAAATATTATCCTTGTTAAAATTTGTCACCACCATTTGAACTCTCAAATTGATAATGCCTCGATCTGATAAGAGACTTATAGCATTGGTAGCATATTGAAAGCTATTTTTTCCTCTCTGCTTGTCATTAATAATTTTATCTGATGAATCCAAACTCACCTTTATTCTTAAAAATTCCTTAGGCATTTTCGAAAATCGTTCAGCTGCATCAGAGTCAATTCCGCTCCCGTTTGTTACTAATTCGACGAATATATTGGAATAAATTAATTTTTCAATAATATCTAGATATCTAGAATGAAGGGTAGGTTCTCCCCCTAAGAGCTGTATATATGAGACTTTATTTTGGATTAAATAGTCAACTATTTTCATACAACTTTCATAATCAAGTTCTTTGGATTTCTTTTTATTCGCATCAGCACTACAGAAAAAGCAGTTTAAATTACATTCATTCACTAAGTTCCAAGATACAAAACTTGGTTCAGTTGGTCTTACATTTTTAGTAAACGCTTTGTATGCTATTCTTCTAATAAAATTACTAGGATGATAATCTGCGAAAAAAGAATATTCGTTTATTTTTTTTAGCTTATCAACAATATTCAAGATTAATTACCCCTTCCATCTCAAGCTCCTTAACCAAATTACTCTCACATTCATTATCAATATTTATCCCACTATATATTTTTTCAATTACATCAATATACTCTTTACTCAATTCAAATATTTCTCCAGTAGACATATTTATAATTAACATTTCATCTCCTATTATTTTTTATAAAAAATTTCTCTTAATTTTCATACTTATCAACTCCAAACTTAATACAAGCTACAGGATCAGGGTTCGTTATTCCTCCTAAATATCTCATTGCTCTTGCTCTGCATCCACCAGTACATTTTTCAATAAATTCGCAATCACTTTTTTCACAACTAAGTTTATTAAATTTCTTCAAGTTATCTACAATGTTTGATAGATCCTTATCATATATAGTTCCTAATTTGAAGCCTTCAGTAAGGCTTGGACATAATGTTACGTCACCATATGCCGTAATATAAATCATAGATTTTCCTACACCACAAAACTCTCCTGATATTTCCTTGTTAAATGTCTCTATATTTTTTATACATATTTCTTTTTTCTCTTGGAAACAGTTCATTATTGTTGAAATAACCAACGCATTCTTTTTAACATTCTCATTTATTTCTTTTTTAGTTCTCATTCTTTCTTCAGGAATTATGTTATCTAAATTACATATAATACCTTTAGCCGTAAAACCTTTAAATATTTCAACTACATCTTGGTGATTGTCATCCATAACCATGGTATTAACTTTTACTTTTATTCCAGAATCTAATAACAACTTAATGTTATTTTGTGTTTTTTGGTATGCATTTTTCCCACCTCTAAAAGCATTGTGCTTTTCAGGTGTATTATAATCGATACTTGTGATTATATCTCTTAAGCAACTATACTTCTTCAATTTTAAAATTTGTTTTTCATTTAAAATTGTTAGATTTGAGAATAAAGTTACTGTTACTGGCTTCTGAGATAAATATTCCAATAATTCAAAAATATAATCTTCCATAAAAATTTCCCCGCCAGTAAAATCAACTTGGGTTATACCAACCTCAATAGCTTTTTCTACGAATTGAATTATATCTTTTTTCGTTAATTTCGTTGTTTTGCTCGGACACGATTCAACATAACAGTGTTTGCATCTTAAATTACATTGCTCAGTAACTTGAATAAATACTCTATTTAATTCTGTTTGAATATGTTTTTGCTTTTTTACAAACGGATTATATTTATTGTTTGAATTTACCGTTATAACAATATTTTCATCAATCAAAAATTGATCTACATCTTTTTCACAATTAAATTCTTTAAAACCACTTTCATATAATCTTTTCAAGTAATCATACATCTCATCATTAATATCATAAAAATCACAACTATTTTTAATTTTAATTTTAATTTTATCTTTGAGAATTATTATCTTATTTGAAAATCCTAACATAAATTCCCCCCTATTTATATTAGTACACTCTCAAAAGTCCTAGAGTGTCACTTTACTTTGTTTTAAGGGCATGCTATAAAGCCTCACCGCTAACTTTTATATCAATATCCCCAGAGTACACCGGAAATATCATCCTATTGATCTCCTTTAAATTTTGTGTATAAAGTTATTACCTATACTCATTTTATAAAGAAGAGAGCAATATAATATTGCCCTCTTCAGATTAGTTACTACAATGGCATGTACCAGAAGCTCCAGAAGGACCTTCTGAAACTTTCACTTTTACTATTGAAGGTTTTTTTCTTTTTTACTCATTTTGTTCACCTCCTTTAACATGATAATAGCGTTAATCATAACTCCTAACACTTGGAATCACTATAATATAAACAGTGACTTTTTCTTATAACTCTAAAATATCTCTATTTTCAAAAAGGGTTTTCGCCTCTCTATGTTAAATAATATAAGTACGACCTAATATTATGTTAAGGATCCGAAAGCCCTTGTATGAACGTCAATTAACTTTTAATAACATTAATTTATCTAATTTTGGACCTTTTACCTTATTATTCTGTGCTTCAATCATTTAAAAACATCTTGCCTATTAAAATTTCTTCTAAAAATTTATGCCTAATTATATAGCCTTGTAGATAAGTTAATTAACATCGTCAACAGAATATTTGCTTCATTTGAATCTTCACAGTAACACTTTCTAGTCATTAAAATCTCATCTTATCTTTAATGTATTATGTCAATCCAATATTTCTCTTATTTTTCTTTTACAATTTAAGCAACTGATTTTTATAAAATTAGTAATAATATCTTTATATTAATTATGTATTATACTGTCATTTATATCAACAAGATATTTACCTGGATTTTCAACATGTTGCGACATTTTTTTACTTAAGTTATTAAATATTTTAGCAAAATTAAAATTTTCCTGTAGAATGATAACTTTTTTATACAAAATTATTCTCAATATCATATTATTATTTATTCTAGCTGATTGTTTTTCTATATTCCAGGAAAGTTATATGATCTAAAACTCCGTGAGTTCTAATATTGTTGTACCAATAAATATATTTCGATAGTCCCATTTCAATTTCTCCAAAGCTTTAAATGAGTTCTTATATATCAATTTTGTTTTAATATTTTATTTATGACTTCACTTACAGCATTGTTATAAGGATTTCCTTTTCTACTTAGTCTTCAATTTTTAAAGTTTTGTAGTACATCTTCTTTTTTTATTATCATATTTTCTAACACCATCTGAATGAAATGCTTTTATATCTCTTAAAGAATATCTATAGCTCAAAAGAACTCTCTCCATTAAACTAACACCTTTATTTCTTCCAAATGAATAATAGATTCTCTCTCTATTATGAAGGTCTATTAGAGTACATATATAATTCCATTTATTTTTTACCCTAACATAGGTCAGATCACTTACTGCTACTTCTAGTTTTTTTATCATTAAACTTTCTATCTACTATATTTAAAACCTCTGATTTATTATACTCTTCACAAGATTTTTATATGAAAGAACTTATTAAACTATTAGATGAAAATCTAGAATATGTTGATTATTCTATCTTAAATGATAATATTTATATAAATGTAAGGTCAGTACGTGAATATGCTATATGTCCATATTGCAATACTCATTCTACTAAAGTACATTCACATTATAAAAGGAACTTTCAAGATCTGACTATACAGTAAGCAATAGAAAGATGTTCTGTGTAAACAAGGATTGTAAGCATACAACATTTACCTAAACTTTTGATTTTATTGAGTTTAAATATAAAAAGACTAGCCGTTTACAAAATGAAGCAATTAATATATCTCAAAACGTTAGCTCTATATCAGATGTGAAGATGATAAATACTAGAATTTCGAGCATAGGAAAAAGTACTATTTGCAATTTCTTAAAAAATAATGATAAGTATTAATAAGAATAATATAAAAAAGGTATATTGATTATTTTGCAATAAAAAAGCGTGAAACCTATGGAACAGTTATGATTGATATAGATACTCATAGAGTTGTTGATATGCTTAACTCTAGGGAATATAATGATATAGTTACCTGGAAGACATTTCCAAATCTTAAGGTAGTTTCACGAAATGGCTCTATTACATATTCTAATTCCATTTAAAATTCTCATCCAGGAGCAATTCAAGTCAGTGATAGATTTCATTTATTAAAGAATCTTACGGATTACTGCAAGAAGTTTTTAATGAATCATTTAAAAGCAAATGTAGAAATAAAAGCTGAAGTAAAAAAGATCGAAAAAGAAATAAATAATAAACCATTGTCTTCAATTAAGAAAATAGTTAAAGCTGGTACTACAAATACAAAAATTTATAGATTGTTAGAGTCTAGAAATCATTTTTAAATTTTCAATATCCGGCATTCCCTTATAGGGTTCCCATTTTATTATCGCAGTTCTTGATACGAATAATCTTTTTGCCAATTCCTCTTGAGACAATCCGTTCTGTTTTCTTGCTTCTCTTATTTTCTTTCCAAATGTCATAGAACATCCCTCCATACAAAATTTAAATTGCCAAGTAGTTTCAGTAGAGGGTGTTGGAGGGTATCCTGCAAGAAACGTGTTTTTTCATAATGGTTAATTTGCGTAACGTACAATAATAAAACCATACTCTAACAAATCTATCTTATACTTTAACACTTTTAAATAGTTATTCAATCCTATAAACTATTATCAGTAAAATGGAGTCAAAATATTTAAAATGTCTAATTCTAGGTAGTCAAACATACGTGACATAGACCTCTGAATAATTTTATCTGATTAATTTTATAGTTTTCTTAAATTGCTAATAATTATTTTGTCAAGTAAAACATGATAACAATCCTTGATCAAATAATTATTAGCAATATCATCTTAAGCAGCATTAAATGCATCCTTTCTATGGACTTCTCCTCATTTATATTCCTTATGTCAGTCTCTAAAAAATTTTTTTAGAATAAATTTATAGAATATTTATCTTAGATTTTCAAAAAATCTATTATTATTTATTACATACATAAATACACCGTAACAATTTAAGAGATAACATACTTTAATTTTATAGCATACTCCATGTTTTCTTAACCTATGATTCCATCATTTACTAAATATAAAGATTATTTTACCTATTCATTTCTACAAAATACGCCAACATTAAAACCCTTAGCTCTGTCTGAAGACTTTAATCTTAGAATATTCATATTAACATCAAATCAGTAACTTTTCCTTAATCTATGTTACTGCTCCTATTTATTTAATCATAATAATCCACCATCTGTTCCATCACTATTCCTAATTCAAACTGTATTTCTAGTCTTTCTTCTTTGTTTACCTGATTATTTTGATTAATCTTCTTACTAAATTTGTCAAATTCCCTTACTTGTGGTCTTCCAGTCTTTGAAGTGCAGTTCATCACCACTGATTAAAAAATCAAGTGGATATGTTTCCACATACAAAAACCATCAAATGTCATCCACACATTCAATGGCTCAAACTCTTGCTATTACTATATTTTATTATCTTTCTAGTTTCACGATTACTTCAACGTGTGTCGTTCTTGGAAACATGTCCATGCATTTAACTTTTTCCACTTTATATCCTTTATTTTCAAATTCTTTCAAATCTCTTACTAATGTCACAGGATTGCAAGAAACATAAACAAATTTATCTGGATTAAAATCAATTATTTTTCCTATTGCCTTAGGATTTATTCCTTCTCTTGGAGGATCTATAATTATTAAATCTGGCTTTTCTCTCAATTTATCTACTTCTTTTAACACATCACCAGCTATAAATTCTACATTTTCTAATCCATTTAACTTTGCATTTTCCTTTGCCATGTTTACTGCTTCTTCTATTATTTCTATTCCTACTACCTTCTTAGCTAATGGTGCCATTATTATAGAAATAGTACCTGTGCCTGAATATAAGTCAAATACTACTTTATTATCAATATCTCCTGAAAATTCTCTAACCATTGAATATAATTTTTCCGCTCCAAAAGTATTTGTTTGAAAAAAAGAAAAAGGAGATATTTTAAACTTTAATCCCAATATTTTCTCTACTAAATAATCTCTTCCATATAATATTTCTAATTTATCTACATTAACTGCATCTGCAAGACCATCATTAATAGTATGAAGAAAGCCAACTATTCTCCCATTTAATTTTAAAATATTTAATCTATCTATTAATTCCTCTAACTCCAATTCTCCTTGGGAACTGGTTACCAAATTTACTAGTATCTCTCCTGTTGATAATGCCTTTCTAACAACTAAATGTCTCAATATACCTATATGATTTTTTTTATTATAATGAGAAATATCTTTTTTTCTAAAATATTCTATTACCTCTCCACGAATTTTCCTAAAATCTTCATCTACTATATTACAGTGTTCAACTCCTACTATTTCATAAAATTTACCTCTTTGGTGAAGTCCCAAAGATAAGTTCTTACCCTCATCACCAAAAGTAAATTCCATCTTATTTCTATATTCATTTTTTCTAGGACTAGATTCAATACCTAAAAAATTTACACTTTTCAATCCAGCTTCTTTAAACAATTCCTTTACTAATTCCTCTTTTATATTTAACTCTTCATCATAGTCTAATGTTTGATACATACACCCTCCACATTTATTAAAGTGAGGACATGATGAATCTCTTTCTACAGGTGCCCTTTCTATAATTTCAAGTATCTTCCCTTGATAATAATCTTTTTTTCTCCGAGTTAATATTACTTTCACTATTTGCCCTACTATTCCACCTTTAACTATTACTTTATTACCTTCATAAGTACCTACTCCTTTATTAGGGAAAACCACTTGTTCTATTTTCATTTCAATTATTGGCTTTCTTTTTCTTCTTCTTCCCATAATTTCCTCCTAGATAAGTATTTTTTCGATAAAAATAGGGGAAGTTAATCCCCTTTAAAATTTGTCATATATAATTATATATCATACTCATTAATATAAAGTAAATATTATTTTAAACAAAAGATTTTCTTAAATTATTTATAAATATCTCCTGAAACTTTGCTTTTTCACCTAATCCCTTAATTTCTGCCTCTACCTCAAAACCTTCCTCTTCCAATTTCGCCTTCCAAGAATGTTCATCTCCTACCATATCATTTAATACATGATCTCCTGCTACTAACATAAAAGGTTGTAACTTTACTTTTTTTATCTCATTTTTTTTCAATAAAGGAATGATTTCATCAATAGGTTGATAACCTTCAACTGTCCCCATATATACATTTTCAAATCCCTTATTCCTTAGCCTTTCTTCAAATATTCTATAACATTCATTTGCTTTATGATCCGTTCCATGCCCCATTAATATTAAACCTTTATTTTTATTTAATGTGCTTATTTCTTTATCTAATACCTCTATAACTCTATAATAATCATCATTATTATAAAGTAAAGGCTGACTCAGTTTCAAAACATTAAAACTATTCTTTTCATTATACTTATCTACTTGAATAGCAATTTTCTCATATTCGTGTCCCGGTATTATATGTAAGGACTGAATATATACTTCCTCAAAACCTTCTTTTTCAAATTTCTCCAGTGCCTCTTCTACTGTATCTATATATAAATTATCTCTTTCCTTAAGTTTCTTAATAACCATATTTGATGTAAAGGCTCTCCTTACTTCAAAATCTTTAAATTCATTTCTGATTTTATTTTCTATACTCTCTATGCATAATTTTCTAGCTTCTTCATAAGTTGTTCCAAAGCTAACTACAAGTATACCATTCTTCATCCCATAAGCCTCTTTTCATCTAAAGTTAAAAACCTGCAATCTTATTTAATAGCCTTTAATACTTCATAATTAGTCTTAATAGTATCTTCTATATTTTCACTAACTATATATATTTCACTCCTATTACAAGTAGAAAAGATCACAACTTCATTTATAAATTTATCTAACAATATATTAGAAATTTCTATTCGCATAAATTCAGTAAAAAAACTTTCTTTCTGCTTTCAATAGGGAATATATTGTAATTAACTCCGATTAATGCTAAATCCATTTTTATCTCTCCAATACTTATAAAATTCTTCTTCATTTCTAAATAAAGGTATACCTAAATTTTTGTGAAGTTTTACAAGCCACGGTTGATTTAAGCCTGCCTTTTTAATAATTTTTTCTTGACAAAATACTTCTTCAACCAATCCATCTTTTATGATTTTACCTTTATTTAATACATATACATAATCACAAATCTCATATATTAAATCCATATCATGACTAGATATTACTATTGTTTTTTCTTTACTAATATTTTTAAGTATCTTTACCATTTCTTTTGTCATAAAAGGATCCAAACCACTTGTAGGTTCATCAAAAAGAACTATTTCTCCATCCATAGCTAATATACTTGCTATTGCTATCCTTTTCTTTTGGCCGTAACTGAGAAAATGAACAGGTTTTTTCTTAAATTCTGTTGCTCCTACCTTTGCTAAAGCATTCTCTACTTTTATAGAAACCTCTTCTTCCTCATATCCTAAATTCCTCAAAGCAAATGCCACATCATCATAAACATTAGAATAAAATATTTGTTTATCAGGATCTTGAAATACTATATTTACTCTTTTTCTATATTCTCTCAAAAATCTCTTATTATATTTTATAGGCTTTTCATTAAATATCACTTTCCCTTTTTTAGGCCTTAGTATTCCTATCAAATTTAAAAAAAGAGTAGATTTTCCAGATCCATTTTCTCCAATTATTCCAATTCTTTTTCCTTTACTAAAATCTACATTTATGTCTTCTAGTGCAATAGTATCATCCTCATATAAATAGGTTAATCTTTCTGTCTTAAGCACACTCATCACCCAATTTTAAATTCCCCATTATATAATTTACTTTCTAAAGCTATTATCATGTCTTCATAACGCAATAATACTCTTATAAACAAACATTTTACAAGAAGAGCAAAAGATTTAAAACTATTTTTTGTTCCGTAATAACCAAATTTCATTTCTTGAGCCATATATATTTCCTTACCCTCTTCCAAAAAAATAAATATAAATCTGTAAATTAATATTAATAACTCTATCATAGAATTAGGTATTTTTAGTCCTTTAAATATTTTGATAAGTTGATTAATAGGTGTAGTTAAAGCTAAAAAATAAGTTGAAGAAATACAAGCTAGGGCACGAAAAGCAGTAATTAAAGACGTATTTATTGTGTCATTTCCTATACCAAAATATCTCCTGCCAATCTTTATAGAATAAAGAAATATATCTGTTTTCCCCACATTTATAAGAATAGGTATTATACTAAATAAAAGAAAAATACCTGGCAAAATATAAAGTTTCAAATATACTCTTACTGGTATTTGGGCTATAAATGTAGTCATTACAAACATAATTCCAAACATCAATAAATCAACATATATATTATTTATCCATATAACTATAATAAGAGTTCCTATGGCAAATAAAAACTTTGCCATAGAATTAAAATCTGTCAATTTATTAGTATATGCATACTTATCTATTATTAGCAACTTGTTTCTTCCCTTTCATAAGTCCAAGTATATATCCTATAATTCCTGCACCAATAGCTACTTGAACAGAAAACAATAAACTTTCTATTTCACCACTTGGTGGTTCCCAAAGATTCTCAAACCAAGGTTTATAGTCTGGATCTATTTGGCCTATTACATCTTCTGCTTGATCATCAGAGCCTTCAAATTCCGAATCTTTCATAAATATTAATGGCACAATTATAATTACAATTGCCAATACTAAAAGCAAAACATTTTTACTTGATGTTTTCACTCCCTAACACTCCCTTCTGATTGTACTCTAATAATAAATTATATATAATTACTGTTAAAATTCCTTCTACTATTGCTAATGGAATTTGAGTTACTGCAAATACACTTAAAAATTTCCCCATAGAACCTGCAAAACCAGTTGCTGAATCTGGAAATGCCAATGATAATTGAACAGATGTAACTACATATGTCATTAAATCTCCTAAACACGCTGATAAAAATACTGCAAAAGAATTACTTCCATCTTTCTTTTTTAAAGCCTTAAATATTCCATAAGAAACTAAAGGACCTACAACAGCCATAGAAAAAGTATTTGCTCCTAATGTAGTTAAGCCTCCATGAGCAAGTAACAAAGCTTGAAATAATAATACTATTATTCCAACAACAGTCATAGTAGTAGGACCAAATAAAATTGCGCCTAATCCTACTCCAGTAGGATGAGAACAACTACCTGTTACTGAAGGTATTTTTAGAGCTGATAATACAAATACAAATCCTCCTGCCAAACCTAATAAAATCTTTCTATTTGTATCCTCCTTCATTATTTTATTAACTCTTCTAATACCTACAACTAAAAATGGAATAGTCACTATAAACCAAAAAATTGACCAACCTACTGGCAAAAATCCTTCCATTATGTGCATAGCATGCGATTCAGTCGGGACAAAACTAATTAATAATATTAGTACCCAAAAAAACATTATTTTATTATTCATAAATATCACCTAACCTTTCTACTTTATTTAAATACTTCAGGATATAAAATCTTAGCTAATCCTTCGTAAGCTTCTCCATACCTATCATTAGGTTTGTACAAATATAAATCTTTAGGAAGTATTATATACCTATCATTTTTCACAGCAGTCAATGAATTCCAAGCTGAATTTGATTCTACATCCTTCTTCAATCTTTCCTTTATTTTTTCTTTATCACTTCCCATGGTTTGTACAAATATAAAATCTGGATCTTCCTTTATTATTTTTTCCATACTAAATTCCTTAATATTTTTAGAGTCACCTTCACTTGCATCAGATATATTTACTGTATTTAAATCTTTAAGCATTTCACCAACCATTGAATTAGAATCTTTAACTTTTATACTTTTTGCACTAGCAAAAATAATCAAAACCTTATAATCCTTATCTTTTGGTGCTTTGTCGATTACATCATTTATAGCCTTTTTCACTTCTCCTTCATATTTTTCATATAAATCATCTCTATCTGTCAATGCTGTAAAAAGTCTTACAGTCTCAAAATAATTTTCTTTATACTGATTATCCAATGCAATAACTTTAATATCATTTTGTTCTAACATTTCTGCTGCCTTTAACTGTTTGCTAAAATTAGCAGTTATTATAACTAAATCTGGTTTCAAAGCTATAATTTTCTCTATACTTGGTTCTCCAGGGCTTCCTACAATTTCAGCACCTTCAGAACCTTCTATTGGTTTTTCTTCTGCTTCTTCTACTTTCCCTACAACTTTGCCTCCACATTTACACCAAATATCTAAATACGAATTAAATAAACATACTACCCTTTCAGGGTTTTTATCTAATATAACCTTTTTATCCCTTGCATCTGTAAAAGTTACCGTATCCTCATCTATTTGTATACCATGTTCATGTTTTACTCCTTTATCTTTAGAAACAAACTCCTTTTTTTGATTATTACATCCTGTAAATAATGGTAAAGTTAATGTTACAATTAACATTAAAATTAATATTTTTGATTTTTTCATTTAAACAACACTCCTTTTTTTAAATTACATTTCTCTATAACTCATAGCTACACCCCAAAAATAAAATACTATAGCATAAACTGACAAAACTACCAAAGACATATGATTAAATTCCCCTTTCAATACAATATTTCTTAAAGAAATAGAAGTATGAGAAAGAGGTAAAATTCCTATAAATTTTTCAGCTGCAATAGGTAAATTCTTTAATGAAAAAAATGTGCCACATAAAAATGACATGGGAGTCAACACATAAGTAGTAAATCTACTCATATCATAATGAGAATCTATAGAAAGAGCTGCACCATATCCAAATGCTGCAAATAAAAAACTATTTAAGAAACATATTAATATAAAATATAAATCAATTTTTATCTTTATACCAAATATAAAAGAAACAAGCAATATCAAGCCAGCAGAATACATACCTCTCAATGTCCCTGCAAGTATATGCCCTAATGCAAGTAGATACATATTTACTGGAGACGTTAAATAATATTCAAAACTTCTTTCATATAATTTTGAAATATTGACTCTTATAGCTACAGCATTAAAACTTGTGTTCATAGTAGAGAGAGCAATTACACCTGGTATTACAAAATGCATATAAGTTGCCCCTTCTATAATTATATCTTTCCCAAGCCCCCACCCAAATGCTATAAGATATAAAAGAGGAGTCATAATTGCTGAAGCTGTAATTTTAGAAAATCTTCTTTTAAAAAATATAAATTCTCGCCAAAGTATTGTAAATACTTCCATATTATTTTACCTTCCTATTTGTAAAATTATAAAACACATCTTCTAGAGTAATCCCTCTAAGGGTATAATTATCAATACCTATATTTGAAACATATTCCATAGCTTTATTTTTATTTTCAAAAAATACATAATTAGTTTTTAGCTCATCATCAAAATATTCTACAGTATAAGACCCTAAAGCATCTTTTAAATTTTTAGGAGTATCTTTTGTAAATATTTTCCCCTCATTTATAAAACAAACTTCCTCACAAAGATAATCAGCTTCCTCAATATAATGTGTAGTCAATATAATAGTCTTTCCCATGGATTTCATAGTCTTTAATATATCCCATATTTTTCTCCTACCATTCAAATCAATACCTACTGTTGGCTCATCTAAAAAAATAATTTGTGGATTATTAATAAGAGATTTAGCTATCATTACTCTTCTTTGTAATCCTCCTGAAAGATTCTGAGCTTTTTTATTGCTATGTTGTTCTAATTCCATAAAATTTAATAATTCTTCTACTTTTCTATTATATTTTTTAATTTTAAATAATTTAGCTGCAAATACTAAATTTTCATAAGTTGTCAACTCACTATCCAAATTAGTATATTGAGGAACTATTCCTATTTTTCTTTTCATATTCATATTATTTCTACTTACCTTTTCATTGTCTATATAAATTTCTCCTAAAGTTGGCTTTAAAAGACCAGTAAGCATTTTAATCAAAGTAGTTTTCCCAGCTCCATTAGGACCAAGTAATCCAATAAATTCTCCATCTTGAATTTTTAAAGTTACATTATCTACAGCAGTGAAGCTATTAAACTTTTTTGTAACTCCTTTTATTTCTATCAATTTCATCACACCTATATATTTTTTAGTTTAACTTTTTAGGAATAAAATAAGGGCAGTTATTTATTTTATCATTATATACATTTGCTTTTATTCCAAAGACATCCTTAAGCAAATATTCATTTATTACTTCTTTTGGACAACCTATTTTAGATAATATACCTTCTTTTAAAACAAATAGTTTGTCCGAATATCTAGCAGCTTGATTTAAATCATGAAGAACCATTACAACAGTAATATTTAATGTTTCATTTAATTCTTTTATCAATTCCAACACTTCTATTTGATAAGATATATCAAGAAAAGTAGTAGGCTCATCAAGAAGCAAAATTTTAGGTTTTTGAGCCAATGACATAGCAATCCATGTTCTTTGCCTTTCTCCTCCTGAAAGAGTTGAGACAAATCTCTTTCTTAATTTTTGAAGTCCTGTTTTTTTTATGGCCCAATTTATTATTTCCTTATCTTCATTTTTTAATTTCTGTTTAAAATCCAAATGAGGATATCGTCCATAAGAAACTAATTCCTCCACAGTTATGTCATATGGTACAATTTTAACTTGTGGTAATATTGCCATTTTTTTAGCTACTTCTTTAGTATTAATATCATTAATATTCTCCCCATCTAAATAAACCTTACCTTTTATTGGTTTTAAACATCTGGACATAACTTTAATAAGTGTGGATTTACCAGAACCATTAGGACCAATTATAGTTACTACCTGTCCATTTTTTATCTTAAAACTCACATCTTTTATAATTTTCTTTTCTCCATAATTTACACAAATATTTTTCAATTCAATCCCCATTATTTAGCACTCTCCTTTTTCCTAAGTAAGTATAAGAAAAATGGAGCACCTAAGATAGACATTATTATACCTACAGGTATTTCCATAGGTGCAAACAATACTCTAGCAAAAGTATCACATAACATAACTATAGAACTTCCTAAAAAAATACACCCGGGAAATAAATAATTATAATCTGAACCTATAAAAATTCTAGCCATATGAGGTATTATAAGCCCTACAAATCCTAATAATCCTACAACACTAACTGCACTTCCTGCCAAAAGAGAAGAAAGAATAATAAATACAAACCTAGTCCTTTCTACATTAAGTCCAAGTCCAGTAGCTACTTCATCTCCTAACATTAAAATATTCAATTTTTCAGGCAAAAACATAACTAAAATAATTCCAATGACTGCATAAGGAAACAACATATACACTTGATCCCATGTAGTTGCCGAAAGACCACCCACCATAAAACCTATTACACCAGCAACCCTATCTGGAAAAAATGTCATTAAAGCATTTATTCCTGCATTTAACAAAGAAGACATTGCAACTCCTGCTAATATAAGCCTTGTCGGAAGTATTCCATCTTTCCAAGCCAAACAATAAATAAATATTGTTGCCAAAAGAGATCCAATAAAAGCTCCTACTGGAACTAAATAATAATATTCAGGAAATAATATTAATATTATTAAGGCTATAAATCCTCCCCCAGAAGATACCCCTATAATACCAGGACTAGCTAAGGAATTTCTCATAATCCCTTGTAATATAGCACCTGAAAGCGAAAAACATATTCCTACAAGTCCAGCTACTATGGTTCTAGGAAGTCTTACATTCCATATTACTTGATAATTAACTGTATCTCTTTCTAAAAAAATTGCTTGCACTATTTCTTTAAATGATATTTTAACTGCACCATTCCCAATGCTTATAAAAAAGCTAAATATACTTAAAAAAATTAATATTGTTAAAATCAAATTCTTGTTTTTTCCCTTCATTACATCCATTCTATTATCTCCAATCCATCTAAAAAATCCCTAAGCCTTTTGGCTCAGGGATTTTTTCCAACTTTCATCACACAATAATAGAAAGTAATTCCTTCCCACCGAAGGCTTACTTATATACAAAATAGGCAGGTCTCCTGACTTGCGGTTCATCCTACTTTCAATACCTTCCCAGAATAAATCTGGTGGATCTTTATTGATTTCGTTCCCACTTACAGTAGCGGGGCTGTATTAGCTTTTCACTAATTTCCCTTTTTAATCTATATAATAGAACCTAATTGTTTTATATTTAGTTTTATATAATTATTATAACATATAATAAAAAATGTATAAAAATATGTATAAAAATATTTTTTATACTTTAAGCTATTGTTGTAATATTTTCATTTATATGAAATAGTAGGTAAATGTTTAGGTAATGAACCTACTATTATTAACTTATTCGTTTTATCAAAGAAGAAATAAATCCTTAATAAATTTTCATTATCATTCCCTACTTTTAAATGCATATTTAATGCTACTTCTACTGATTTCCCAGTAAAACCCTTTCCATATTTTATCTTATATTCTTTAGGGTATTTATATATACTTAAGTTTCCTGAAGTTCCAACAGTAAAAGGTCTATCGTACTTTTTTGAACAAATATCATTCATCTCTTCTTTACTTATTAAACCTAAAACTTTATTTCGATATTCATAGGCTAAAAATTCAATAGCATCACATAATAAATCCATATCAATTTCAAATATAGGAGTCTTATTTATTAACTCCTGAGCCCTTTTATGGAATATAAGTTTATCAAAAAAATATTTTTCTACCCAACTAGGTACTTCTTCTGGTTTTGTTGGCCTTTCTAATAATCGTTCCTTTCGTTTAATTTTATTATTTAAACTAATTATTTCCTCATCATACATATTCTTTTGCTTTTCAATCTTTCTTTGCCATTTTGCATCTATATTTTTTAATTCTTTTTCTTTTAAGGAATTTTTATGCTTTAACTTAGCTATTCTATTATTCTTTTCTTCTAATTCTCTTTGTAAATTATTTATATTTTCTTCATATATTTGTTTAATACTTTCTAATTTAATCTCATTTGCCTTTATTGCCTCTTTTTTAGAATTACTTTTCATAATAATTTGATCTTGTTGAATAATCCGTGCTTCATTTAAAAATTTTACATTTCCAAACTCCATATTTTTGCCTTTAGGATAATTTTGAAGTTTGTCCACTAAACAATTCTTGAAATAATCTTTATTAGCAATAATATCATCTAATTTATATAACTCAGAATTGTCATCAAATTTCAAAGGATATACAATTCTAACATCTCCTTCTGAAACTGAATAATCTGTACCCATAATCCTATTATAATCTTCTATTGCTTTTTTTGATATTATTGTAAATTGTGCATATCCCATTCTGTATTTAATAATATCTTTAGCATCAAAAGAAAGCTTTGGATTGTTTGTGACTTTGCTTGACTCTTTATATAACATATTATTTTTTAAATCTTGATACCTTACATCAGAATTGAAAAATTTATTTTCAATTCTTGATAAATCAACTTTTGGAATATGTTCAACTACTATAACTAATGGCATTTGTCTATTTTTATCATTTATAAATTTTTTTAGTTTTCTAATTTTATTTATATTATCTACATAATGAGCTTCTTCTATAATAGGATAAATTTGCTCTAATCCTAATAATTTATTCCTAACTATTGATTTTACCACTGCTAATCTAAAAACCTCACAAGGTACATCCGTACCTTCTGGTTCCGAACATAATGTTTTAAATCCACATTCTAATTGATTATTATATATAGCAAATGCTATATTAGTCTGAAAAAGTCGTCCTGGTACTGGTTTTCTTTTTTGATTTCGCTTTCCTGGTTCTGGTCCTAAATCTGATTCTATTAAACGAAGAGACCATATACCACATTCTTTAATATACACAACATCTAAAACATAACCTTCATTTATATGAAATGATTTAAAATCATTTTTATTTACAATTTCATAATCTTCTGGTTCTGGCAATATTATTTCACTTGGTATTTCAAGTTCTCTAAATCGTTTTCTTAACCATAACATAGTTTCTAAAACCGAAATTTTAAGTGCTAATTCAGGATCCAATTTTTTATTATTAATCTTTGCATAAAGTTGAAATGTTGGAAAGCTTATACTCTTCAGCAATTTAATTGGTTGCCTACTTTTTGATGTAGTCACTTTTTTTCACCTTTCTTTTATAATGGAACTTATTGTATATTATTCAACAACAAATATTTAAAACCTTCTTTTTTATCTGAATATTTGTAATATAAAACCAGTTAAACCGCCTTATATTATTACAATAAACATCAAAATAAGTAAAAATATATAACATTTATATCTAACTCTGCATATTAGGATAGTTCTATTACAAGGTATATCTAAATATATTTTGAATGGTGATTATAATTATTTATATTCTACTGTAGTTCTATTAAAAGTTCACCACGAGATTCTATTGTAGTCGCAATATAGGCATTTACATTCTACTGTAGTTCTATTAAAAGCTACCATCTTCAAATATATAAGGCTCCCCTTCCTTCATTTACATTCTACTGTAGTTCTATTAAAAGCTAAAGTCAAATCCTAATGCTTTCTTTATCTTTTTGATATTTACATTCTACTGTAGTTCTATTAAAAGAAAACAAAAGACACGGTATCGCATATTGGTTGTTTTTATTTACATTCTACTGTAGTTCTATTAAAAGGAAGAATATAAATTTCTCACTAAGCGTTCTAACCTCAATTTACATTCTACTGTAGTTCTATTAAAAGACAAAGAAAAAAATATACTAAAGTTTGTAAAAAATGAATTTACATTCTACTGTAGTTCTATTAAAAGTAAGAGAAGTTAGTATGAAGAATATTAAAAAGAGAAATTTACATTCTACTGTAGTTCTATTAAAAGATTAGAAAATGCTATCAATAACAGCCTTGAAGATATATTTACATTCTACTGTAGTTCTATTAAAAGTTATGCAAAAAACTTGTAAATCATGTGGGAGAACTAATTTACATTCTACTGTAGTTCTATTAAAAGTCATACCTAAAATGTTGAACGCAGCAACAAACCTAAATTTACATTCTACTGTAGTTCTATTAAAAGATAAAATTACAGAAGATGAAAAACAGAAATATAGAGATAATTTACATTCTACTGTAGTTCTATTAAAAGTCTCTTAAAATATTCACTAATGTAGTCTTACCCGTATTTACATTCTACTGTAGTTCTATTAAAAGAACCCAAGCACAGATGAAGAAGTACAATGATTTAAGGATTTACATTCTACTGTAGTTCTATTAAAAGCAAAGATTCTTTGTAAGCCTTTAATCCATCTTGCTTATTTACATTCTACTGTAGTTCTATTAAAAGAGTTGAAGACAGATTTGAAAGTTTAGAGACAGCTTTATTTACATTCTACTGTAGTTCTATTAAAAGGTTGATTCGGTTGGGTATAATAACTATACAAGTCACATTTACATTCTACTGTAGTTCTATTAAAAGTTTGTATCGCAACCCTTATCAGATGATCCAGATATATTTACATTCTACTGTAGTTCTATTAAAAGTTTTCCATGCCCTGCTGATGATTTTCCGCCTATATAATTTACATTCTACTGTAGTTCTATTAAAAGGGAAAGTAAAAATCAATCCCGATGACAAGCAGGCAAATTTACATTCTACTGTAGTTCTATTAAAAGTAAATCATTGGAAAATGTAACAGCAGAAAAACAAAATATTTACATTCTACTGTAGTTCTATTAAAAGTATTAGAACACAAGTAGAATATGCTTGTGCATTAGGATTTACATTCTACTGTAGTTCTATTAAAAGGTACCTACAGATGAAGTTTATTTATCATATTCTAGTATTTACATTCTACTGTAGTTCTATTAAAAGATGGATACAGAAGGCTGGATTAGAAGATTAATGACATTTACATTCTACTGTAGTTCTATTAAAAGTTTGTTCTCGTTTTTTCAAATTCATATCACCATAAAAATTTACATTCTACTGTAGTTCTATTAAAAGTTGTGTTAATCATATTGGAGAAATGGAGTCATACTCAATTTACATTCTACTGTAGTTCTATTAAAAGTTATGGAAGGAACTACTTTTAGTGGCAAGACAACAGTATTTACATTCTACTGTAGTTCTATTAAAAGTATGTGAAGCAGTGACAGCTTCAGCAAATAAAACTTTATTTACATTCTACTGTAGTTCTATTAAAAGGGTGTTCCTTATGACTTTAGTAAGTATGATGAATTAAGATTTACATTCTACTGTAGTTCTATTAAAAGGGAAGAAGGCTTTATTATAATCCACAGTTTAACTTTATTTACATTCTACTGTAGTTCTATTAAAAGCCTCCGCTTTCATTTAATCACTCCCTAAGGTACTACATTTACATTCTACTGTAGTTCTATTAAAAGTTTATTCTTGAGTATCCTATCAACATAATCCGCCTTATTTACATTCTACTGTAGTTCTATTAAAAGGTTGCAGAAGCTGTAACAAAAGGAATTTTAGATTATATATTTACATTCTACTGTAGTTCTATTAAAAGATGGAGTTAAAGTAGGAAGAATATTAGGTCCTATTAATTTACATTCTACTGTAGTTCTATTAAAAGTGAATTTCCTTACACAGAACGAAGCTTTACAATTACATTTACATTCTACTGTAGTTCTATTAAAAGTTAAATATAATTACATCTATGAACTAATGTATAAAAAATTTACATTCTACTGTAGTTCTATTAAAAGTAAAACCTCTGCACCAGTTCCTCCGCCTGCATTAATAATTTACATTCTACTGTAGTTCTATTAAAAGCTCCCCAAGATGTACTTTCCCGACCGTTCGAGAACTATTTACATTCTACTGTAGTTCTATTAAAAGAACGCTGTTTCTGTTATCCAACCTAAATGGATAGCTATTTACATTCTACTGTAGTTCTATTAAAAGTCCAGCGGGTATGTTCTTCTTCAAACTCCCCGTTTAATTTACATTCTACTGTAGTTCTATTAAAAGTTATGCAGTTTCTTTATTCTTTTACTTATGACTTCTAAATTTACATTCTACTGTAGTTCTATTAAAAGTTATATGAGCAATTTGAAAAAGAGGATAGGATAATAATTTACATTCTACTGTAGTTCTATTAAAAGCTTAACTGGAATCGCTATTTTGGGCATGTCGTTTATAATTTACATTCTACTGTAGTTCTATTAAAAGATTAAGAAGAGGAGATATAAAAGATGAGGAGTGGATATTTACATTCTACTGTAGTTCTATTAAAAGTTGGCAAGGAAATCCTCCTGTGATACAGTCGAATTTATTTACATTCTACTGTAGTTCTATTAAAAGTTTAATCCTCTAATCAATACCTGTTCTGCTGAGTCATTTACATTCTACTGTAGTTCTATTAAAAGTTTTACACCAACCTACACCATGCCCATCTATGCCATTATTTACATTCTACTGTAGTTCTATTAAAAGTGAGAATAAGACCTGTCCAATTTAATCATGTTATCCAATTTACATTCTACTGTAGTTCTATTAAAAGAGAACCTCCTGTATTGTTAGGAGATTGTCCACTCAAATTTACATTCTACTGTAGTTCTATTAAAAGTTAGCTGGAACAAGTGATAAAACAGCTAAGAAAATAATTTACATTCTACTGTAGTTCTATTAAAAGGTTTATAGTAGTATCGTTTAATTTTTCTCTAGTAGTATTTACATTCTACTGTAGTTCTATTAAAAGCGAAAGATCCTCTTAAGTCAACTAATACTTCATCAAGATTTACATTCTACTGTAGTTCTATTAAAAGACCTCAATCTTATCAATACTCTTATCTATATCATCCATTTACATTCTACTGTAGTTCTATTAAAAGTCATTATCTTTTTTACCATGCTTTTCTAGCAATTTTATTTACATTCTACTGTAGTTCTATTAAAAGATTCATCTGGAAAAACAAAAGAAATGGCCGACATCAATTTACATTCTACTGTAGTTCTATTAAAAGTCTTCCCAATATTTTGTTATGATTTTGTTACTGTATATTTACATTCTACTGTAGTTCTATTAAAAGAGATATTTCTGATGTCATGGCATTGGTTGAAGATGCATTTACATTCTACTGTAGTTCTATTAAAAGCTGTTATGCCCAGTATATTTGATTTTATATTTCTTAATTTACATTCTACTGTAGTTCTATTAAAAGACATATAAAGAAAAAGTTAAAGAACTTGATAGAGTAATTTACATTCTACTGTAGTTCTATTAAAAGTCACCTAAACTCGAAAAAGGCTCCACCGCAACTCCAATTTACATTCTACTGTAGTTCTATTAAAAGTTATAGCTTTTAGTATATTGATATTAAGATGTGTATATTTACATTCTACTGTAGTTCTATTAAAAGATGACCTGGATGTGAAGATACTGCCCTCCATCTATGATTTACATTCTACTGTAGTTCTATTAAAAGATGGTATATATTAGATCCTAGAATATTTGGATATACTTATTTACATTCTACTGTAGTTCTATTAAAAGGTTAGCTTAATCCATTTTTGTGTGAATTTTATTTCTATATTTACATTCTACTGTAGTTCTATTAAAAGCTTAATACAGACTAAATAGAAGGCTTAGGATAAAAAAATTTACATTCTACTGTAGTTCTATTAAAAGACTCGCAAGTGAAACTCCATCATATGACCTAGATCCATTTACATTCTACTGTAGTTCTATTAAAAGTTTTGAAAATCTTTCAATCTTTCCTTCGCTTTATTTATTTACATTCTACTGTAGTTCTATTAAAAGTCCACCCATACCCCATTTCCAAACTTTATTAGACTTATTTACATTCTACTGTAGTTCTATTAAAAGCAACAGTACCACCTACTGTAAAATCTTCTCCAGGCTGATTTACATTCTACTGTAGTTCTATTAAAAGCTTTCTACTAAGGTTAAAACATGTAAAATAATATTGATTTACATTCTACTGTAGTTCTATTAAAAGTGATGCTATAACCGTTTTGGCTGCCCATAATTCTTATTTACATTCTACTGTAGTTCTATTAAAAGTTAATGCATTTAAGGCTGGTAAAACGAATTCATAAATATTTACATTCTACTGTAGTTCTATTAAAAGGGGTATATGAGCCTTGCTAATGCAGACATGATGGGACATTTACATTCTACTGTAGTTCTATTAAAAGCTCATCTGTAAATATTTCTATTAGTCTTTTTAATACATTTACATTCTACTGTAGTTCTATTAAAAGTGAACGTATTCAGAAACCTACAAAACAGTTATATGAGATTTACATTCTACTGTAGTTCTATTAAAAGTTAGTTATAAAAAGAAAGTTCTATTACGTTGTAAGTGATTTACATTCTACTGTAGTTCTATTAAAAGGAACACAAGGAAGTTATAGCAGATGAGGCAGCAAAAATTTACATTCTACTGTAGTTCTATTAAAAGTTATCCAGGAGTGCTTGTATTCGTGGGTTATCCTCATTTACATTCTACTGTAGTTCTATTAAAAGTATATAAACAATGCACTAGATAAAAGAATTAAATCATATTTACATTCTACTGTAGTTCTATTAAAAGGTAGCAAGAATGGTCCTAGCAATGTCCAGTTTAGTATCATTTACATTCTACTGTAGTTCTATTAAAAGCTATATCTTTTGATAGCTTCATGGCCTTATGAACTGCATTTACATTCTACTGTAGTTCTATTAAAAGAAGTTTTCTAAGTTCTGTTTCTACATCATTTACCCAATTTACATTCTACTGTAGTTCTATTAAAAGTTTCATAGTGCTCTTTATAGGAAGTGCAGCTATTTCATTTACATTCTACTGTAGTTCTATTAAAAGCTCCACCATTATTGCCTATTGCATTTTTATTTCCTTATTTACATTCTACTGTAGTTCTATTAAAAGCCTGGAGAGTATAGGCAAGAGCGTATCATTATTTTAATTTACATTCTACTGTAGTTCTATTAAAAGAATAAGCTTTAAATAATCCTTCTTTCCAACTTTCATAATTTACATTCTACTGTAGTTCTATTAAAAGAGTAATAATCCAGTTGATATTCTTCGCTGTATCATCATTTACATTCTACTGTAGTTCTATTAAAAGGGGGAGACGTAATAAGTCACTATAAGAAATTATCAGAATTTACATTCTACTGTAGTTCTATTAAAAGTGTTTGTATTCCTGTCCAACGAATTGGAATAATCTCATTTACATTCTACTGTAGTTCTATTAAAAGATGGCTGGCTTCAATTGGTTGAACGACATAAGAGTATGATTTACATTCTACTGTAGTTCTATTAAAAGCATATCCTCAAGAGAATAATTAAGTGTCTTTACCATATTTACATTCTACTGTAGTTCTATTAAAAGTGGCAAGGAGTTTGAATTTAAACCAGAATTTAAATTAATTTACATTCTACTGTAGTTCTATTAAAAGGGATAAGCCAACAGTCCATTTTTTATTATTAAATTCATTTACATTCTACTGTAGTTCTATTAAAAGTTTCAACACAAATTTTTTATTCTTCTCTAATTTTAAATTTACATTCTACTGTAGTTCTATTAAAAGGTAGCGAACGCAATAGGGAATGCTGACGGAAAAACTAATTTACATTCTACTGTAGTTCTATTAAAAGTAGGGGCAGGAGCTTATAAGAATTATCACATGCCCTATTTACATTCTACTGTAGTTCTATTAAAAGAGAATAATAGTTCGACCACAAAGGAGGGTGAGAAGGATTTACATTCTACTGTAGTTCTATTAAAAGGGAGAAGGTGATGAGAATCATTTTATTGCTTTCATAATTTACATTCTACTGTAGTTCTATTAAAAGGGAATTAAAGGACCAAACAATTGATACTTTGAAATGGATTTACATTCTACTGTAGTTCTATTAAAAGAATGGGAAATAGGTCTGAAAGTGCTGGTTTACTTTAATTTACATTCTACTGTAGTTCTATTAAAAGATAAACCAGGCTGGGCCTATTACCAGGGACGGTTAAATTTACATTCTACTGTAGTTCTATTAAAAGGGAGTTATTATTTTAGTATCAGTGTATTTGAAAGCTATTTACATTCTACTGTAGTTCTATTAAAAGCTTGTAAATTCCCCTCTACCTCAATCGGTATAATCTCATTTACATTCTACTGTAGTTCTATTAAAAGTATTAGTAGTAGTGGGCTTAGATACGTTGATTTTTGATTTACATTCTACTGTAGTTCTATTAAAAGTCTACAAAGGAAGAGTGTGTATTCTTCTGCTATGGAAAATTTACATTCTACTGTAGTTCTATTAAAAGTCTAGAAAGTTATGCAGAATACAGTCCATCAGGAAAATTTACATTCTACTGTAGTTCTATTAAAAGTTAGCCTTGGCATACTCATCTAGCATTTTCAATATAATTTACATTCTACTGTAGTTCTATTAAAAGTCTTCCATCTCCTGCATGCCAAGCATTTTCATTTAAATTTACATTCTACTGTAGTTCTATTAAAAGTATGACAATGTTATTTCCCTATCCGACAATTCAACTAAATTTACATTCTACTGTAGTTCTATTAAAAGTTTTTTCAAGCATATGGAAAGGAATTCAACACTTAAATTTACATTCTACTGTAGTTCTATTAAAAGTATGGGATAAAGCTTGTCTTATGTTAGATATTTAGGATTTACATTCTACTGTAGTTCTATTAAAAGGAGATCCTTTGCATATAATGTGAATTCCTTTTCCTGAATTTACATTCTACTGTAGTTCTATTAAAAGCTTATTGACATTTTTCATTACTTCTTTTTTCCATTCATTTACATTCTACTGTAGTTCTATTAAAAGTCTTTATCATAAAACACTTTACCACATCCTTACATAATTTACATTCTACTGTAGTTCTATTAAAAGAAGACTTTAAATATGCACAACAAGCTATTTATAAATTATTTACATTCTACTGTAGTTCTATTAAAAGGTAGATGCTGATAATAAAGAGCTTGAAGCAGAAGAAAATTTACATTCTACTGTAGTTCTATTAAAAGATTAGGGACGATATATCTATTGTATATACAACTACAATTTACATTCTACTGTAGTTCTATTAAAAGAAAGCACTTTAAAAAAGAGTATCCTAAAAAGTACAAAATTTACATTCTACTGTAGTTCTATTAAAAGCAATATTCCTATTAGTAACGTGGTACAACATAATTACATTTACATTCTACTGTAGTTCTATTAAAAGTATTTCCAGCACAAAAGCAGTTAGGGTTAGATTTGAGTATTTACATTCTACTGTAGTTCTATTAAAAGAAGCTTACGACATATTGTATAAAATTAAAGTACTTAATTTACATTCTACTGTAGTTCTATTAAAAGAGTACGATCCCGATTCTGTATGGTATCAAAGGGACATATATTTACATTCTACTGTAGTTCTATTAAAAGACTAGCTTTAATATGTGATAAAGGTAATCTTTGTTTATTTACATTCTACTGTAGTTCTATTAAAAGTTAATGCAATTAAGTCAGTAACAACTAGGGTTTGGAAATTTACATTCTACTGTAGTTCTATTAAAAGTTTGAAGATGGTGCTATTAAGTATGGGGTTAGAAATATTTACATTCTACTGTAGTTCTATTAAAAGTTTCTCTAGTAATGCTAAATCCAACTCATCACTTAAATTTACATTCTACTGTAGTTCTATTAAAAGGTTTACAGCGGAAATGCATTTAGAGGACAATTTAGATTTACATTCTACTGTAGTTCTATTAAAAGACACAAAGCAACATGATGCCAGATATAAATTTTCACATTTACATTCTACTGTAGTTCTATTAAAAGTCAGCAGCAAAAACTGCATTTAAGGCTATTTGGAAATTTACATTCTACTGTAGTTCTATTAAAAGATTTTCACTGGATGCTGAATATGTGGAATATGATGAAATTTACATTCTACTGTAGTTCTATTAAAAGAGTGCTACAAGAAGCAGTAAGGCGGGACAGGAGGGTATTTACATTCTACTGTAGTTCTATTAAAAGTAACAAAACTTTCCCTGCCATAGCTCCCCTTTTGTAAATTTACATTCTACTGTAGTTCTATTAAAAGTTTGTAATATTCAGGCCATCTATCTCTCCAATTAACATTTACATTCTACTGTAGTTCTATTAAAAGAATTATATACATCTTCCAGCCACTTTCGTTGACTAATATTTACATTCTACTGTAGTTCTATTAAAAGTATTGCACCTGATAAAGATCCTACTATTAATAATAATTTACATTCTACTGTAGTTCTATTAAAAGTTTTGTTTGTACTTTGTCAATGTCTACTGTTCCATTATTTACATTCTACTGTAGTTCTATTAAAAGTCCTAGGAAAGGTACAGGAAAATATGGCCTTCTATCATTTACATTCTACTGTAGTTCTATTAAAAGAAGTACATTTCCGTAGTTGCCAAAGAAGGATGGCAACATTTACATTCTACTGTAGTTCTATTAAAAGTTTACAAGGAAGAAATAAGAAGAATTGTTGAAGACCTATTTACATTCTACTGTAGTTCTATTAAAAGGAGACTTGCACAATGTACAAGTTGTTCAAAAAGGGGGATTTACATTCTACTGTAGTTCTATTAAAAGTTTGCAGGTAAATCCTCGTCGTACCTAACGTCTGATTTACATTCTACTGTAGTTCTATTAAAAGTTTTAATATCTAACTTTTCTGCCGCCTTTAACCTGGTAATTTACATTCTACTGTAGTTCTATTAAAAGGTATATTAGGATTGATGATAGGTGTTTTTTTGTCTAATTTACATTCTACTGTAGTTCTATTAAAAGTTTGTCAAAGAGGTAACTCAAATGCATTAGTAAAAAATTTACATTCTACTGTAGTTCTATTAAAAGTGTTACTTCTATTTTGTCTGCAAACAAGTCAACCGTATTTACATTCTACTGTAGTTCTATTAAAAGATAGCCAAAAAATGGGGAGATAAAGAACTAGAAGAAATTTACATTCTACTGTAGTTCTATTAAAAGCAACAAATTTAAAGTTAATAGGTCTTTCCCCTGATGCATTTACATTCTACTGTAGTTCTATTAAAAGACAATTTAATAAGAAACTAAAAGTTGATGGATTTTTATTTACATTCTACTGTAGTTCTATTAAAAGGAAAAAAGAGTAAAAAACATAACTATATCTTTATTAGATTTACATTCTACTGTAGTTCTATTAAAAGGGAACTACTCAAGAAGCTCTATAGAAAAAATAAAGACATTTACATTCTACTGTAGTTCTATTAAAAGTGACATAGTAGCAAACAAAAACGACATTAAAATTAAATTTACATTCTACTGTAGTTCTATTAAAAGCTAGCATTGCCATTTTTGGCAATACTCCATAACCTCATTTACATTCTACTGTAGTTCTATTAAAAGGTGAGGAAGGTCGTGTTTATCTTTTTTATGATTTATTTTATTTACATTCTACTGTAGTTCTATTAAAAGGAACTTCACAACATGATTCAGTCATCTAAAAGAGCAAAATTTACATTCTACTGTAGTTCTATTAAAAGGGAAATGAACAATTAAAAAAGAGGGGGAACAAAAAAATTTACATTCTACTGTAGTTCTATTAAAAGCCTTTCCTCTGGAAGCATTGATTCTACTATTGTTTAGTATGTGTTTTTGTCTATAAACTATTTATTCCCATTTAAAAATAAAAATATTATATAAATTTCTCACATTTCATATTTCAACTATTCATTTCATCAAAATTGTCAATGTCCCAAAGTTTTTACATTATTATAGGTCGACAAAGTGATATTAAAAAAAATTGGATGTCTTATCATCTTCTATTCCACAAAATTCTTTTTCCAACCATTTTTCACTTCTACTTTTAAATATAATAAGAGAATCCCTATCTTTTCTAATGTAATCATCTAATTCTGCCTCTAATTTCATTAAATCTAATTCTGTCAAATTACCCTCAAACACGGATTTTTGTATATGAGTTAGATATTTTTTACATGTCTTAAAAGTATTTCTTGCAACTTTAGGTCCTTTTTCATCTGTAACAATATCGTACATCAATATTACATACATAAATCCTATCACCACCAAATCTTAAACCCTTCATATTTCTTCTCTCCAATAATATCTTTTATTAACTTATAGCATTCTAGCCTAATTAAATATCTATAAGATACATCTCTCTTTAATTCTTTATGATAAATTGTTTGGGCAAGTCTTGTATCATATTCCATCAAAATTTTCTTTTTCCCCAATTCTTTTATATATAAAAAATTTGATTCCCTTTCAAAATCTTCTTCTGTAATTTGATTCTTATTTAACATAGAAAATATCATTCGATCCCCAATTAAAGGCTTAAATATTTCTGCTATATCTAAACATAAAGAAAATCTTTTAGTTCCAGGTTCATGTAAATAGCTTATTGTAGGATTTAATTGAGTTTTATATATTTCACTTAACACAGTTGTGTATATCAAACTATTGACAAATGAAATTAGTGAATTAATCATGTTATCTGGTGGCCTTTTCACTCTCTTTTTAAAATTTATATCTTGTTTGATTATGTCATTCCATGTAGAATAATATATTTTCCTAATATTCCCTTCTACTCCCATGATTTCATTTATACTATTGCCATAATCCAACCTATTGCTAAGACTTTGAATTTCTCTCATAGGCTCATTTAACTCAATTCCTCTTCCATTGTAATATCTCAAATTTCTATATATATTATAAAAAGCAGTTTTCAATATCTCTTTTGCCAACTCTAATCTTTTTCCTATATTGTCATAACATCTTACTTGTTGAACTAGCAAATATCCACTAATATTAGATTCCCGAGGATAAAAACTACCACTATAAAATCCATAATAATTAAATACATGCATTGTTATATCTTTCTGAGACAAAAAATTAAGTAATTTAGTATTCATACTAATTTCACCAAAAAGGTATATTTCATCAGTTACTTCTGCTTTAAGATTCTTGTATTGACCATCTAATCCTTTAATAATCACATTATTATCTTTCCTTTTCAAATTTCCATCCTTAAAAATATAGAAAGTTTCACCCATTTTTTCGCTCCTTTAAATATAGCAAAATTCATAATAAGCACATTTTTTACAAATACCTTTATTCAAAACATCTGAAGGAAGCTCTGAAGATACTATTCTTTTTATATCTTCTATAATCTTTTTTAATTCTTCTTCATCTTTTTCTTTCAAAAATATTTCTTCTCTCTTTCTTAAAAGGGGATAATCTAATATCCCCTTTTCAATTTCTACTCCTTTATTTTTGAGAACCCATATATAATATTTTAATTGCCATTTTGATGCTTCATCCATTTTTCTGGATTTTTTTATTTCATGTACAATTTTCCAATCCTTTAAAAAATCAATATTTACACTTTCATCTATTAATATATGTTTTCTTTCCCTACTATAAGATGTTTCATCTACTAACTTTCCTATACCAACCAATTGACTATTAGATTCCATATTTAAATTATTTGAAAATAACCACAATTTCCTCTTACAAACAAAATAATAATATATCATAACACCTGTTACCTTCTTCATGGTATCACTCACTTTATACAATATTATTCCAATTTCCTTTTTCTTTTTCTTCGACTAAATCTTTTATGGGAGTTAAACCTTGTTCCTTATCATAATTACATTTAAATATTGTAATATTTTCATATTTATTTATTTCAAAATATTGTGTATTTTTGTTATTTACTAAATAAAAAGGTATAGATACTGTATAATCCGTAAGTTTTGATCTTGCTTTAGCTTTCCTAACTTTAAACTCTTCTAATTCTTTCTCTGTCATATCCTTATTTCTTTTTTCATTTATAATTTCTTTACATTTTTCTATTTCATCCCTATTCTTTTTAAATACTTCTTCTGGAATTACTGTTATTGAATTTATATTTCTAAACATCTTTTTAGCCTGAGACTTGTCCATTTCATTTGTATATAAACTCTCAATATATTTTAATGTATTAATAACTTCTTTATAATATTTAGTTTTTTCTAATTTTTCTGTTGTATATACATTATTTATAAGCTCTATTTTTTCTTCTTCACTTATTTTCCCATCTATATTTTTTAATGCTTCTTTAGAAAATTTAAATATATCTTTATCTATTACATAGCCTACTCCTGTGCATTCTTCTTCTCCACCATTAAATACATAGCAATTATATCCCTCTTTATTAAAAGACCTATTCCTATAACATCTACCCATTCTTTGAAATAGCCCATTTAAATCTGACAGTTCTGTTATCAATACATCAAAATCTATATCTAATGACGCCTCTGCAACTTGAGTACATATCCAAATTCCATGATTTTTTTTATTATCTTTTTTTCCCAATTCAAGAATTGCTTTTTCTTTATCTCTTCTATCTTTCTTTATAAAATTACTATGAAACAAATTAATGTTTCCCTCTAAATCTGATCTTTTTTCTTTTATTTCTTCATATAATTCTTGCCCTTTCTTCACTGTATTACAAATCACCAATACTTTATTTTTATTATACTTTTCTATTATAAAATCTGCATTTATCATTTCATCATTCACTTTTATACTATGCCTTATTTTATTTTCATCTTCATCTATAAAAGGTTCTGGTTTTCCAAATTCTACCCCTTCTTTTTCTAATAAATCTCCTATAAAAGGTGGAAATGTCGCTGTTAATATAGCAAATTTTCCTCCTAATTTTGTAATATGCAAAAGTCCTGACACTAGATATGCAATTAAATCAGATGAATACATTTGAATTTCATCTATAATTATTTTTGAATAAGCTAAGGTTGCAAGTTTTAGCTCAAAACCTTTATATCTATATATAAAATCAAATAATTGATCTATAGTACATATTGTAAGAGGCATAGTCAGTTGTTTTGTTCTTCCATAATATTGACTTAACCCTATTTCCTCTAACTCTAATTTGTCTTTTTTGTCATCTTCTCTTTTTATATATTCACTAAAAGCATCAGAATGAAGCAATCCTACTCTTTCTCCAATTTTATCTTTAACTATACCTATTCTCACCCTATCATATATCGAATTGATTGCTGTTTTTAAAGGTAATGTGAAAAATCCTTTATTATCCCCTATCCACAAAAGCCCTGCTTCTGTTTTCCCCATCCCTGTCTGAGCAACAACTATTACATTTTCATCTCTATTTTGTATCATATATTTCTGTAAATCATTCCAAGATATATTTTCATTTTCTTTTCTCCAGTTCCTCATCATATTATCCAATGCTTCTTCTAAAAAATCATTTTCTCGTTCCACTTTTTCATATGCACTTGATGCATAATCTATTCTATTTAAAAGTCCCTTTACTAGTATATAATCATAAAAAACATCTTCTCCATCTTCTTCTGTAACTCTACTACCATCAATATACCTAGCACTAGGTAATCTAAACACCTTACAATTTGGTATTTTGTCATAATCAAAATTTTCTACTTCTCTTTTCATTTCTTCTATCTCTTCTGCAACTTTTCCATCATATTCTGAAAATCTAAAATCTCTTTCATGATGATAAGCTATTGCATTTACTAATACTTTTATTTGCTCCCTTGAATACTTTTTTCGTAATTCTTTAATATCCAAAAATCCAATACTTAAAAAGCCATGAGGAATTTCACCTTCTACTTTCTTCCCCTCTAATTTTTTTTGGAATTTTTTATTCATCTTCCCTAAATCATGATAAAGACAAGCCAATTCTAATATATCCCAATCTACCTTTAAATCTGGATATATCCTTTTTAAAATATTATAGTTTTCTATTAATCTATTAGTATGTTGCTGAATAGTTTCTACTTCAGGATAAGTTTTAGCTATATATTCATTCTCACTCATACACAAATCCCCCTCTACTATTATAAAGCCCTATTAAAATAGGGCCTTATACTGCAAATACCACAATATTATCTTCATCTAACTTTACTTTTGCTTCATCTAATACTTGAACTTTACTTGCATAAACTACATCTACTCTATTCCATTCTCTAAATACTTTTGGATATCTTTTAGTACCTTGATTCACTAATACATAATCTTTATTAAGTTTATATCTAGTTCCTGCTGTTCCTACTTCCTTTTTTATTACTGCATCTTTATTTTCTAAAAGCTCTACAGGAATATAAGCACTATAATCATTAGGTATATTAATATAATCTTCAAGCTCTTCTTCATGAACATCTACAACCTTAACTTCTTTAATTAAAGCTAAATCTTCTCTTCTCCCTAATGAAGGATATTCTATTGGATTTAAAAAAGCTTCTTCAACTTTTTCAACAATAGACTGATCCTTAGGTATTATGTGTAAAAGAAGTTCCACATCTGTCAAAAGCTCTACTGTTGATGGCCCTTCTACCACACTTACATAGTTTTCTTTAAAATATTTCTTATTTTCTTCATTAATTATCACATATTTTTTATATAAATCATCATATTTTTTTATTCCAGGAGCTACTATTCCCTTAACTAAAGAACCCCTTGGTATCCATACATATTCTAAATCTTGTCCACCACATTCTTTGCATTTTTTAGAACTTGACCCATTTATCGCAAAACAAGTTTTGCATCTTTTTTTCCTATCATCTACCATACTGTTAGAAAATTCATATCTTGTATATAAATCATTTACCTTTGAATGATACTTCCCTTGAATACTAATATCCATTTCATTATATTCAGTAAATTCACATAAGTTATGAACCATTCCTATTACTGTTGAAGGTGGTGGCATTGGATATGTTTCCTTAAGCTGAAAACTTGTAGGTTTCCTGTAATTAACCATATTTTGATATAATTTTACTCTAATTGCTCTCATAATAATCCTTTACCTCTTCCTTTATCACATCAAAAAATTTAGGCATAGATACTGCTTTCAACTCTTTTATTATCTCATTGTCATTTTCAAATACACCCTTTACAAGACCACAATGAGTATCATCTTTTATATCTTCATACAACACATCTTTAACTCTATTTACATCTACTCTATTATTTTTCACATCTAAGGCATTATGAAAAATAGGATTTTTAATATCATAAACTCCTCCTATTACAAATAATGGTTTTAAATCTTCTCGTCTACCTTTTATATCCCTATATAAAAATCTAATTGTATCTAACAAATTTATAATTCTATTTGATTTTTCTGTATTTTCTATCTCTATATCATCATTTTCATCTATTCCTACTTTATCTAAATCAACAGTTATAGTATAAGCATAGTAAGATCTATGAATTTCACTTTGAGCTATACTTCCACCTGTTACAGCTTCGCTTTTATTTTCTTGCTTAGCATATCTATCATATAATCCCTTATTTGTTAAAAAATCTAAATCTCCTTTAAATGTTTCTAATGATATAGCGTGTGAAAGTCTTACTATAGCTGAACGTGTTTTCTGTCCTTCTGATGTTTTCATATATCCAAAAAGATCTATTTCTGGATATTTATCTATAGTAGCATTTGGTGCAAATTGTACTACTGATTTGTCGACATTTACCTCAGTATTATCTATCCCCATTTGATTTACAATATTATATCTCAATGCTTGTCTCGATATATAAGTATACTGATCTCCTCTACCCCTTGAAAGTTTCTTAAGAGAAGCTACATTTCCTATAGTTTCTCCATAATTAGCACTTTCTGCTTCAAAAATAATTGACATAGTTAATCCTTTAACCTTCATTCTTTTCTCCTCCATTCTCATTTTCCTGTTTATATTTCCCACCATTTAACCCTGTAACAAAAGCATAACCTAAATTTCCTAAAGCCTCTTCACTTTCTAATACCATTGTCATTTTAGATGGTATTGTCTTCCCTACATACATATAACTTGTGATTATATTGTGCATAAACATTTCCGCATTTCTTGTTTTAAGTGCATTCAATAATCTATAGGACACCCCTCTTATCTTGTTTTTATCTGCATCTCGATCTTTTTCAAGATATTCTTGTCTTAAATAATAACCATATGCTCTGGCTTTTCTCACTAATTCCTTATTTTCTCTTGCCTTATCCACATCTTCCACCCCTTTCAAATAATTTACATTTATTAAAATTAAATTCATAATATGTCCCATATGATAATAAGTAACTATTGATTGAGATTTAGTAATTTTATACATCAATAATTTATGAATTAATGTAAACATGTTGTAATTATTTAAAAGTCTATCAATAGTAATATCATATATATTAAAATAATTTCTTACTTCCCTATAACCAGTATTCATCAAGCTATTAAGTTCCTGTTTTGATGCTCTAATTACCTTCAAAACTTCTTTTGATAAAATATTAAATCTATACCTTTCATTTTCATACCTTACTATTTGTATATCCTGCAATTCATATTGTATTTTAGAACTATGCTGCTCATTTATAGCCTTCACTAATGCTCTATATGTTAATGATTTATAAACATCATCATCTTTTTTAAGTACATCATCTCTAAGTTTCCTATTTGCTTTTAACAAATCCTCAACAGATGTATTGCTATTTATAAAAATTCCTTTATCATACGCATATACAAAACCCGCTGGTAAACATGAATATACAAATTTACATAAATCACATATTGCCACATCATTTGTAAAATACCAAATATGTGATGGCTTTTTATTGACGTCAAATCCTGTTTTATTTAAAAAACTCAAATCATTATCTGTATTCTTCATTTTTCTATCACAAATAAAACAATTGTGTTTGAATTTTTCTTTATCTAATTTTAAATAATCTATGGTTGTATCAACAAAATATTTTTTATAATCCTCATACACATCGTATTCTTTAGTTTGTTGGTTTAGAAAACATACACCATTCCAACCATTATTTATAATATTATAAATAACCCCCTTTGCCGCTATATATTTCTTTCCATCTTCACTATTACAATAATCTATTATCTCACGTATTATTTCAAATCTGCTTCTTACATCATCTATCTTTTCTTCTATTTTGTCATTTTTCTTAACACGAATAGTATTTAATTCTCTTTCTAAAGCCAATATATCTTTGTCACTATTTATAAATGGATATACTTTCTTATAATTGTTTCTAGATAAATAAGCTTTTACCATCCTTATATAATCATTTAAGTAATCTAAAGCTTTTTTATTAAAGTTTTCAAAATTATGCTCTTCATAACTTTCCATTATTGGTTCATAAGATATTATTCTATGCCATGGTGTAGTTTCTTTATACTTTTCTATAAAGTAATTAAAATATTTTTCCTCAAAATTTTCCAACACTTCCAAATCAATTTCTATATATTGATCCCCGACAGTTACCTCTTCTTCTGCATATTCTAATATATTATAAAGCCCCACTATTCCAGCATTAAATTGCCAATCAGATAAATATATTTTTATTCTCTCTTCCACATTTTCACCTCCTATACCAAATCTACCATTCCAAAGCCTGTACTCCTTTGACTTCCTATTCCTGCTTTATAAAGATAATCCAATATATACGGTTTTCCTTTAATTCTTAAATGGCATATATTAGACAAAACCTCAATATCATAATTTTTTACCTTTACTTCTTTGTTCTCTAAAACTTCAAATTCTATTTCTTCTATATCTAATATCCTATTTTCTCCAAATTCATCTTTTAATTGATATTTTAAATTTCTCATAAACACTTCTTGTCCATCCACATTACTTAATGAATGATACCAAGTTTTTTTATTATCCCCACAATGTTCCCTAACAGATATAGGACTAAGAGTTGTATATATTGCTTCATTCCCTTTTACAACTTTTTCTCTGTTTAAATTTATCCTATTTACTTTTATAGAATTATTTTTAATTGGATATTCTAATCCTTTATTCTTTAAGAAACCATTGTAAAATACAATTCCTTCCCTTATATCATAAGTAGAGAAATTTAAAATTATCTTTTTTTCTGGAATAACTATTTCTTCCCTTAAAAATTTACAATTTCCCATATATAATGCAAAAGTAAAACTTTTCATTTTGTTTGGAATTTCTTCATACAATTTTGAATAATAATCTTTATCGTAGGAATTAAAATTATGTTTTATCAAAGATAAAATTATCCTATTTTTATCTTTAGGAATAGTTTCATTTTCTAATAATAATTCCACATTAAATCTCATATTTTCACCCCTTTTCATAAAATTATATAATTTTAGTTTTCTGCCATGTTGTTTGTGTATAAGTAAATAATAATATACTTTTTTTCTCTTATCAACCACCTTTTACCAATTCATTTCATTGATTATCTATGCTATAATGTATTGATATAATAGAACCAAATTCTATGGAATGTAAATATGGAATGTAAATTGGAATATAAATTGTTGTTTGTGCTTTATTATTTTAATAGAACTATAGTAGAAATAATATATTCTTTAAAAACCATGTCAATATAAATGATACCATATATCTATGAAATATATGGTATCATTTGCATTATTTTCTGAATATTTATATTGTTTTTAATTCTTACCATATTAATTCCTCAAAAATACAATCAAAACTTTCTCTCCCAAAATTTATCTAAACTTCTTCCCAATACTTCCACACTACTTACTCTCTCAAAACCTTTCCATTCCTTAGGAAATAGTCTTAAATATCTATAAGATAAAAATCTATCATCAATCAATAATATAATACCTTTGTCTTCCTCAGTTCTTATTACTCTACCAGCAGCTTGCAATACCTTATTCATACCTGGATACATGTAAGCATATTGGTAGCCAAAGCCATTTTTTTCTTTAAAATAATCCATAATAATATTTCTCTCAAAACATAATTGTGGAAGTCCTACTCCTACAATTATGGCACCAATAAGATTGTCCCCAATTAAGTCTATTCCTTCTGAAAATATTCCACCTAATACTGCAAAACCTATTAAATTATCCTTCTCTTCAAAGCTTTTAATAAATTTTTCTCTAGATTTCTCATCCATAAAAAATTCTTGAATTATAGTATTATAATTAGTATTCTGCTCCTTAAATATTTCATAAACCTCCATCATATATTTATAAGAAGGAAAAAACACAAAATAATTTCCTTGTTTCTTTTCAACAATTTTCTCAATATACTTAACTATTTGTGGATAACTCTTGGGTCTATCCCTATATCTTGTAGATATCTCATTAGTTATTAACAAACATAAATTTTCTCTATCAAATGGAGAAGAAAGTCTCATTGTGTAATCCTTTTTATTTCCACCTAAAATTTCTTTGAAATAATCTAAAGGTGTAAGAGTTCCCGAAAAAAATATAGATCCTCTTGCATTTTTCAAAACTTCTCCTAATACAATGGAAGGATCAAGGCAGAATAGCTTGATCTTCACATCTTTTAAATCATGTTCTATATAAGTTACATAAGTTTCATTATAATATTCTGCTATTCTTAAATAACCTAAAAGTTCAAAATACATATTTAATATCTCTCTATATTCCGGATCTTTTTTATTTTCTAAAAGCCATTCTTCCAAGTTTTTTGAAGCTTTTCTAATTAGAGGATAAAATTCTTCTATTTCATTTTTACTTACATAAACACCTTCTTCATTACACCATTTTTTTGCTTTTAAAAAAAAGGAATTTATTTTATTAAAACTTCTATATAACTTTGTATTTTTTTCTTTAAAATACTTTCTATATTCTAAAATTGGTTCTTTTGTCAACTCTGCTGAATACATACCTCTTGCCCTATCTACTAAATTATGTGCTTCGTCAATAAGAAAGACATAGTCCTCATTATTTTCTTCAAAAAATCTCTTCAAAGATACTCTAGGATCAAAGACATAATTATAATCACATATAATTAAATCAGCAAAAATGCTAATATCTAATGACAATTCAAAAGGACAAACTTTATATTTTGTAGCATAATATTCTATTGTTTCTCTAGTTATTGTATCTTTATTTTGAAGCACATCTAATACAGCTTGATTTACTCTATCAAAATGTCCTTTTGCATAAGGACACTTCTCTGGATTACAATCTACTTCTTCATTTAAGCAAATTTTTTCTTTTGCCGTTATAACCATAGACTTTAACCTTAAGCCTTGATTTCTCATATCATATACGCAATTTAATGCTGCTTGTCTCGTAATAGTTTTAGCCGTCAAATAAAAAATCTTGGAAGCTAAACCTTCTCTTATAGATTTAATAGTTGGAAAAAGAACAGAAACAGTTTTCCCTATTCCTGTTGGAGCTTGTACAAATAAGTTCTTCTCATGAAGAATAGTTTTATAAACAGCAATGGACATTTCTCTTTGACCTTTTCTATAACTTTCAAAGGGAAAATCCATTTTTTCTATTGATAAATCTCTTATTTTATTCCAATTTAAAATATAGTCAACCCATATCAAATATTTATCAATTAAATCATAATAAAATTTTTCTAACTCACTTTTAGAAAAATTCTTTCTAAAAATTTTTGTATCCTGTGAATCTAACTCATAATAAGTCAATTGAACATCTATTTCTTCTAAATCTTTTTCTATACAATAAATATAACCATAACATTTTCCTTGTGCCCAATGAAGTTCATTATAATCTTCTTCTATAGTGTCTAAATCCTTAGTAGTAGATTTTATTTCATCAATAATATTTTTTTCATTTTCTATTAAAATACCATCAGCTCTACCTTCAATGGTTATTGAAAATCCTTCATAAGAAAAACTATGTTTTAAAGCAACTTCTGATTGATAATTTTCCCCATAAGAATTTTGAATTTTTCTATGGGCTTTAGTACCTTCTACTGCTCTACTGTTGCTTATAAAAGTTGTATCTATATCTCCAGTCCTTAAAACAAACTCTATTAAATTTCTAACAGATATTTTAATTTCATTTTTCATAATAACTCAACCTTTTTCGTTGATTTTTATATTCTTTTTAATTTAATACCTTCTTTTATAAATTCAATTTGTTCTTCTTTCAACAACTTCCCTATTGCCCGTTTGAAAGCTCCTTTACTCATATCTAATTCTTCTCGAATTTTTGATGGTGGACTATAATCATTTAATTCTAATTGGCCACCTTTTTTTTGTAATTTATTTAAAATAACTCGTGCATCCTTATCCATCTGCTTATATGCCTTTTTTCTAAGACTTAAATTTAATTTCCCATCATCCCTTACCTTTGTAATTCTTGCATCAATAGTATCTCCTATTCTATAAGCACCAAATAATTCATTCCTAGGGATTAATGCATCATATTTATTATCAACTGCCACAAAAGCACCAATATCTCTATTTATACTATAAATAGTGCCCTTAACTATATCATCTTTTTTATATGGTGAATCACTACTTAAAAGGTTTTTAATTTTCATAGTAGCACATAATCTATTAGTTTTATCTATATAAACCCCCACTAAGTATTTTCTACCTCTTTCTACTTTTCCAATTTGTTCACTAAAAGGTAAAAATAAATCCTTATCTAAACCCCAATGCATAAATGCCCCTATTTTCGTAGTTTCAGCTACTTTAAGGAAACCTAATTCTCCAACAGATAAATAAGGTTTATTCTTTGTAGCTACAACTTTTTCTTTCTCATCTCTATATACAAAAACTTTTATCATATCTCCTTCTGATATTTTTTCTGGCAAATCTTTTTTACTTATAAAAATATCCTTACTTTCTCTTTTATCTTTTTCATTTAAATATGCTCCTTGTGATGTTATTTTTATTACCTTTAACTCTTGTATTTTCCCTAACTCTATCATATTTGTCTCCTCCTATACAATTACTTAACTATATTATCTCACAAATTTTGATTAGTATTTCACCTTGTATTCATTATATATGATTTATATACTTAAAAACAAAGTAGCTTACATTATATTAGAAGTTACTCTAAATGTATACTATAAATATAATTAAGGGTGTACATAAACAATTTAGAAAGTTACAAAGACTAAATCTGCATTTGCCACGAATCTATCCTTAAGAAAGTACTATATTTATATAAAAGAGGATTTAATTTTACTTAATTCAAACCGTTCGAGACCACTGAAAAAGTGGTCTTTTTCTTTGTACATTAATTTATAAACCTTAAAATCCAAATGCCATTCTAAAAACAAGAATATTTTGGATAAAATTAACTGGAAAAGAGGATACTATTGCCGCTATCCTCTTTAAATTAACTGCTATAGCAGCTAATTTTGCTTGTTTAGACACACTTTTTAGGCCATACCCTTTAGCACAACATAGCCCGTGAAACCTTTTAATTTCAGCATTTTTACCCTCAATAGAGGCTCGTTTTTTATATTTTTCTCTAAACTCATCTGACTATATATGCTCCATGGGCTGTTCTTACTGATGTAATAATCCTTTCATCTGTTGTCATAACAAATTCTACCTTATACCCAAAGAAATCTTTGTTTTTACTTTTCCTTCCAAGCCTGTAAAAATAGCAATTTACACATTAAGGCAGGTTCCTTTGCAGGACGGCCAAAGTTTTTACAATAGCCATCATCTAGTGATTCATTAATAAAACTAAAATCTATTATATCTTTTATTCTTTTTAGTATATGATTTTTAGGTATTTTATTATATAATGATGTATGAAAAGATACTTGCTTTGGCATTTGTCTTAACATGATAAATCCCCCTTTTGGTTTTTGTTTTGTCGCAAATTCATTATACCAATTATAGGGGGATTTTCATATATATTATTCAATTATTTAATCATGGGGACTTTTTCAGTGACCTCCTACCGTTCCTAGTGTTTTATTTGAACAATTTCTTCAATACTTTAAATATGTCAAAAGTAGTCCTATTATAGACTTTATTATAAGCATATTTTTTAGGATTTCTTATCCAACCGTATCCTCTTGGCATCTTAAAACCGCCTCTATGAACAACCTGTCTTTTGATACTTGTTCTTGCTGCTATTCGCTTTTTTAAACTTGGTTTCCTTGGCCCAAATTTCATGGTATCAACTTCCTTTATATATATATTAATAATACCCTATTAAACTTATCATTTCTATCCAAAAATAATATCCATTATTTCTTCCTCAACTTCTTCTTTCTTCTTAATATCAGTTTTGTTAAATCCATAGGCTACTTCATCAAATAACTTTATTAAATTCTTCCAAGTTTGTGAATCTAAATCAACTTTTGTCCCATTTATGAATTTTTCCAAGTGCTTTGCCATACCCTAAATAATCATTTTTAGTAAATCACTCTCTATACAATTCCAATCTTTAGATAAATCTAATACTTTAAACTTGATGAAATAATTCTCAGAACTTACATATTTCTCATAAAATTTATATCCGTTACTAGGATAAATTAATATTCTCCTAATATTTTGGATCAATTATTATCTTTTCCATTCCTTTTGTAAGTTCTATATCTGTCTCCATAATAGGTAATAAATTTATATCGCTATTATCTACAGGATCTAAATCCCAATTATACTTTTTTCTATTTACATTATAGTTTGAATGTATTTTTTAAAAATTTCTATAAATTTATAATTATCATACCCTAGTTTACAAAAATTACATTAACTTTTCCATTCCTTCTTACAATCTTTACATACCCTGTTTGGTGAATCATCATAAATGCAACATCCTCCTAAAAGCACCTTTCCTGCCTTAGCTTCTTCAAATAATTCATTACTAGGATATCCATATACTATTTCTAAAACATTTTTAGAACCACAAAACGGGCATTTATAATTTTTCTTACCCATAAACAATCACCCCCCAAGTACAATCCGTCCTATTTAACTAAGTTTATACTGAAAGTTGTTTTTTCATAAACACCTTCGTCAGCAATAAACCTACCAATAAGAACCCAATCTAACTTAATTCTTTATCTAGCTGGCAATATAATTTTGCTTTAAGGATATATCCTTATTATTAGATATACCCTACCCCTAATGCCTTAAATACTGTGCCTTCTACAAAACTATTTGGACTACCAGCTACTAAAAATAATCTAATTAATTTCTCCATTAACTTTTCCTAAAACCTAACATTATTATTACTCTTTTCTTTTTTAATAGATTTTGAATAATCACTAACTTCATTTTATATAGTAGCAAATTCTTCAGTTGTCTCATTTTCTGTAACATTAAGTTCATCATCTTCTTGACAACCTTCCCATTCTAAACGAATTTCATCTGCTCGCCTTTTAATCCTTTTGAGCAATTCATTTTCTTCTGCCTCATCTTCATGAACATTTCCATCTTGACCTAAATAATTAGACCTAATATCATAACTATCTAATTCATCAAAAACCCATTCCATTGTTTTTTCTGGTTCCTTATAAAATTCACTACCCCTAATACGAATAAATCTCCATCCTAACCATTCTAATATAGCTTGTCTTTTCATATCATCGGCTAAATTATCTAAAGTATGCCACTTTTCACCATCACATTCTATTGCAATTCTTTTATCGCCATCTTCTACTACCATATCTATTCTATATGAGCCTACTTTCCATTGAGAATAAACTTTATACCCCTGATTTTGTAATACTTTTATAACTTTCCTTTCAAAATCTGATTCAGCATAATTTAATTGTTTTTGATATTCATCATTATATGGATTTTGGGCATATTTAATCAACCTTAACCGTATATCTTCTGGTTTAAGATCTGTTTCTGGATTTAATGAATAAACAACCCACATTTGATCTTTAGCCCTACTTGCAGCAACATTGTATCGTTTACGATACATATCATTCCTACCACTTTCACTTACTAATTTTACTGGACCACCATCTTCATTAGGTCCTTCTACAATACTTAAAAATATTATATCTCGTTCATCTCCTTGAAACTGAGCTGAAGTTCCACATTGAATTCTTCTATTTTCGTATTCTCTTGGATCTAAATTCAACTGCAATAATTTATCTATCTCATAAGCCTGCTCCTGCCCTAGCAAGGATATAACTCCTATAGTTTTCCCATCATATTCTTCATTTTCAATACAAGCACAAATTAGTGAAGCTATATGCTCTGCTTCAACAGGATTTGTTTTATTGGATAATTTATATCCTCTAGATACTCTATATGACACTACTGCTGGCTTTACACTTACTTGTGAAGCATCTCTTAGTGGTTTTATCTTGCCATTATAGGATAATTTATTACTAAATTCAATAATTTCAGGCAAACATCTAAAATGTTCTGTTAACATTAATGGTTTAAAACCAGAATTTTGAGCCATATCATATATTGACGTTTGCCCATTATATAGGTGATTCAAAGGGACATCTTGTAAATGCTGTTCTATAAGAGCATTTATCTCATGAGTTTTAATTCCAACTGGACTTGGACTTACTTGTTCATCATCTCCAACAATAATAATTTTTTCACCCAAATATAAAGCCGATAATGCCAACAAATCTGCTTGACTAGCCTCATCTATAATTACAACATCAAATTTATTTCTTTGAGGATCAAAGTTTTCAGCAACCCTATTAAGAGGCATAATCCATACTGGAATTGCTGTTTGACAACAAGGCATTAACTCTCTTGCCTTTTTTAATAATCTAGGGGCATTTTTACCAGTACCTTTTCCTACCTGTTTCATTGTCTGTCTCCAACCCCTAATAGCTTGAGTTTGTTTATCTGTAGTATTTTTAATTTTATGATACCAAGCCTTTTCATAAGCTAATTCCCTAGCATTTCTCATTAACAACTCATTTATTTCATCTATTTCTCTTTGAATAATATTTGGATCATAACTATTAATTCGATTTATTTGGTTATTTAACTGACTCCATTTCCATGCTAATTCAATATCATTTGGCATAACCGCATTACCATGAATACCTTCACGTCTTTTTATAGCATCTGCCCAATCAGGAGCAAGTTTCTGTAACTTTTCTAATAATTCTATTCTCCTTAAAAACACTCCTTTTTTATTATAAAGACTTATTAACTCCTTATAATTAATTTCATATTTATCAGCATTTTTTTCTTCTACAGATTTAATAAGCTTATCAAAGGGATTCTCATGTACTCCATATTGGTTTAAAAATTCTTTATATACATTAAATTCATCTATTACTTCCTCTAGTAATATAGAATAATATTCTTGCTGAAATTCTTTTATAAATAACTCATTTAATATATAGTTCATAGATTCAATTGGTTGCCCTAAATCTACAACATATAATTCATTAGATGTGTCCAATTCAATAAGATATTTTTGAATTTTGGAAATATAGTAAACCCAATTATTTTTATACCACTTCAATGACACTTTTACCTTTTTAATAAAATTATCTAAATTTATTTCAATATCCCCTTCTTCCAATTCTATTTCTTTTGAATATTCCCCTAATAATTTATTTATCTTACAAACTAATTTATTTCTTTTTATTTCATAAGATATAAGAGTTCTTACATGCTGATAATTTTCTAATTTTTCAATTAGCTTATTGTTATTTGTAATAGAATTTCTTAACTTTTTCCATTTCGGTTTAGTTATACTATTAATCCAATTTACAGGTACTTCTTTATTAGTGTCTATTATTTCTTCTAATATAAATAAAGTATCTTCCACAATTAGTTCTTCAGGAATATAATAATCATTTTCAAACAATGTCCATCTATAATCGTCATACTCATTTTTTAATATATCGTAATCTTCAAATATTTCTGCCCAAAACTCATTATATACATTATCTCTTATACTTCTAGTTAAAATATCATACTGAAAATCTTCTAGCTTATTGAGACTTTCCTTGATATCTTTTGCATCCTCTATCAGACCTAAAACTATTTCTTTATCTATATTAGAAGTTAATGTTAATTTAGAAATCCAATCCTTTGTTAGTGCCTCATACTTTAAATATTTCTCTATTTTTTTATTAAATTCATCAATTGTCCATATGTTGCTTAAATCTGGTAAATCATAAGCTAAAAATTTTTCTTCAACAGTTGTTATTAATTCATTAGATTTATATAATTCATCTAGTTCTTCATAAGAGAGTGGCATCGAAACTGCATCGTTATTACTTTTTCCTGGAATATAGTTATATTTCTCTTTGCCTTGATTAATAAATTTTGCAGCCTCAATAGGTGTTATTGTTTCGTTTGCAAAAACTATATCTTTATAATCTAATCCTCGAATCTGTAATAATTCTTGATTTTTATTTTTATATCTTTCTATTAAATCCTTTCTTTCCTCTTCAAGCCCACGTATTCTTTTCAAAGAATCATTTAAATCAATAGATGTACTCTTTTCATCAATTTCAAAAAGTGCAGCATCCATCTCTTTTTGTTGGGAACTTATACTTAGAAGACTAATGCAGAGCCCTTGCAAATCCTTATATACCTTATCCTTTAAAACCGTTAGTGCCTTTTCAGTATGGCTAGTAACTAATACACTTTTCCCCTCACTAAGTAAATGCCCTATAAGATTAGCTATTGTATGGGTTTTCCCTGTACCTGGTGGCCCCTGAACTAATACAGCACCATAATTATCAAGATATTTTATTATTTTTAACTGTTCATTATTTGCAGGTAATGTTAATAAAATATCTTGGTCTATACCACTATAGTTCCAATCTTCTTCGATATTGTTATTATCATTGTTTTTATATTCACTATAATTGCCAACCATAGTTTCAAAAAATTGAGGGAAATCCCTATTCTCGTTAAGATCAATATCCTTAATTATACTATCTATAAATATAGAGTACCCCAATGTTCTTTTCCTTAAAAAAAGTATAGGCTTATGAGTAATCATAGGACCTTTATGAGTATTATTCAAATTTTCTACATATTTTCCATTCTGATCAACCACATTAATAAGTCTTTTAAAAAACTCAATATTATTTTCTCTATCAGCAATATGGTATATACTTTCAGTCTCCTGGATAATATCTGGAAGCATAGATTGATTAATGGACGGAATAGTCCTTAACATAGAAGTATATAATTTAGTTTTTAATTCATCACATTTTATTATAAAAGAAGGTTTGTCTGGGTTAAATTCAAGATTAACTTTTTGAAGTAATACTGGATGATCAATATACCTTTCCTCTGTCTTCCACCTAATATGGCCATCTCCTAACATTAATTCTACACTTTCAGATTCCTTTTTAATATATGAATAAAGTTCAAATAAATTATTATATAAATTTAATCCTTCTCTTTTAGGTAATTCCTTGGTTCTCCAGTTTTCACGTTTTTGAATCCAATTTTTAAATTTATATATTCTATTTTTATCTTCTGTAAAGTACTCTTCTACTTCAACAATTTCTCCATTTTCATCTATAGTTTTGCTTGTGATTTTTTTCTTATAATTTATACTTATTGTGTCTAAGCTTTTCCATTCTCCTTGAATCCATTCTTTGATTACTTCACTTGGAGGAGGGCAAGACTTTATATCTGGTCGTTCTATTTCTAATATTTTTAATTCATCCAAATTTTGAGTATGATAAATAGACCATAATTCTTCGATTTGTGGTACGCTTAAAAGTTTATAATTCCAAATTTGCCCATCTATTTCTGTTACAATTGGATTTAATAGTCCATTATAATCTCTCAAAAATTTAAATATATTCTTTACTTTGGTCATATTTCTCTCCTCCAATGATGTAATTTTATTTTATTATAGTATCTAAAACTTGTTTTAAATTATTTATTTCCTCATCCGTTAAAGTTGTACCTTTACCAATCTTGCCATCTTTATGATTCCAATCTCTAAGATCATACTTTGCAGGTCTACCGTTCCAACTTACTTTATTAAATTCTTTTGTCCACTTTCCATTTTCTGAAAGGGCAACTATCCTTTCTACAATTTCATATTTAAAATCTGCCACAATATCACCTCCCCATTACTTTCTTCATCAACATATCATAACTATCTACTGCTTCATATTTTACAATACCATTGCTAATTCTTTTTAAATGCTCCTTAGCACAACAGATTTTGGCTTTTCCTATTCCTCTAATGTCAAATTCTAATGATTCTAATATTCCTTTTATTTTACTTAAATAAGATTCTTGAAGTAGTTTTAATACTTCAAGATTATCTTATTCTACTGGTCTTAAAGTTTTACCTATGGAGGTATTGGCTGTAATTATAGCTTCCTTTGACTTTCTTAGAAATATATCCAAACTAATTTATTACTTATAAAAATCTCCTTAATATAAATCATACCATACAATATTGAACTATATGGTATGATTTATATTGATTTTCAGTATATTTTTATACTCCTCAAACAAAAAACTTTCCCTAATATTTGTTTTTAGCCAATACTTTTTTTATATCTATATAACTAATATTATCTGGAAGCTTCTCCTTTATAGGTCTTAAATATTGAGATCCTACCTCATCTACTACAGCTAATACTTGTTTTTCTACTTCTTCATCTACCATATCTGACCAGTTGACATTTTTGCCTTCTTGAAAGCTTTTAAATAAATGATTAAATACAGTTTCTTCTGTTATTTCCCTATCCTTTGCAATTTCCTCTATGGTTCTACCTTGAATATATAAGTTATAACTTATTTCATATGATTTTGTTTTATTTGATTTAGCACTATTAATTTTATACAATTTCTTAGGTGCATCTGCTCCTGTTTTTTCTTTATATTTTAATATAGTATTTAAAAATATTTCTCCATATCTTTCATATTTTACGTTCCCTACCCCTTTTATCATAAGCATTTCTTCTTTGTTTTCTGGAAGATACATACACATTTCTTTCAAAGTAGTATCTGCAAAAATAATATATGGTGGTACTTTCTTTTCCATTGCTATATCCATACGTACTTTCCTAAGATCCTCAAATAACTCTATATGTACAGGTAAATCTTTCTTTAGTCTTTCATGAGCTTTTTCCACTCTTTTATATACTTTTGCCTCGCCCCTTAATACTTCCATAGATTTATTAGTCATTTTTACTACAGGAAATTTTCCTTCAGTCATCTGTAAATATCCATCTGCTATAATTAATAAAATCATATCCTTTATTTCTCTTTCAGTATATTCTTTCATAATTCCATAAGTAGATAATTTATCTAATCCAAATTGTAATACTCGTTTATCTCTTGAACCCAACAATACTTTTGCCACCATAGTAGTACCAAATCTTTGTCTCATTCTATATACACATGAAATTATTTTCTGTGCTTCTAATGTAATATCTTTTAACTCTCTTTCATCTAAACAATTACTACAATATTCACATTCCTTATTTTTTGTTTTCTCTCCAAAATAATTGAGAATTCTTCCTCTTAAACAATCTCTAGTGTGGCAATAATCTACCATATATTGAAGATTTTTATAAGCTATTTCTCTTCTTTCTATATTTAATATACTTTGTTCAATAAGATATTTTTGTTTTATCACATCTTGAGGAGAAAAAAGTAAAATACAATCACTTTTCTCTCCATCCCTACCAGCACGTCCTGCCTCTTGATAATATGCTTCCATATTCTTTGGCATATTGTGATGAATAACAAAACGAACATTAGATTTATCAATGCCCATTCCAAAAGCGTTAGTTGCTACCATGATTAATATTCTGTCATATAAAAAATCATCTTGAGTTTTTTTCCTTTCATCATCAGTTAAACCTGCATGATATATACCAGCTTTAAAGCCTTTAGCTTCTAAAAGATTTCCTAAACTATCCACTTCCTTCCTAGTAGCACAGTATATAATTCCTGATTCTTGTGGATTATTTGATAAATAATCTAGTATAAAATTCTTCTTATCTACAGAATTATTCACTTGAAAATACAAATTTGGTCTATCAAATCCTGTAATAATTTTTAGAGGATTTTCAAGTTCTAATAACTCACATATATCTTCAGTTATTTTTTCAGTAGCTGTTGCAGTATATGCCCCTATTACTGGTCTTTCATCTAAACTAGAAATAAATTTAGGGATTTCCTTATAGCTTGGACGAAAATCATGACCCCACTGACTAATACAATGAGCTTCATCTACTGCTACAAAGGGAATATTAACTTTTTGAGTAAAACTCAAAAACATTTCAGAATTTAACCGTTCTGGAGCAATATACATAATATGAAATTTATCATTCATAGCATCATTAATTCTTTCATACTGTTCTTTTCCTGACAATGTACTATTTATAAAAGTAGCAGAAATGCCTAATTCATTTAATCCATCTACTTGATCTTTCATCAAAGATATTAGTGGTGATATTACCAATGTTATTCCATCAAATAATAGTGCAGGTATTTGATAACACAAGGATTTCCCACCACTAGTAGGCATGATACCTAATACATCTCTTTTATCTAAAATCCCTTTAATCAATTCTTCTTGTCCAACTCTAAATTCTTCAAATCCAAAATATTTATTTAATACTGACCTTACTTCCATTTCTACCCCCCTAACCCTTTTATAACATTGTACATAATTTTAAAAACATAGTCCACAAGCACAAAAATGAGCTGGAAAGGTATTTCTCCAACTCACCAATTAATCTATTATTTTTACTTCATAAATTCTTCTATTTCATCACAAGTTTTTATAATATCTTCAGATAAATTTACAAACCCATTTTCTGTTACTAGTATATCATCTTCTATCCTTACACCAATTCCTTCTTCTTCAATATAAAGTCCTGGTTCTATAGTTATGACCATGCCAGGCTCAAGTTTTAAATCATACTCCCCAACATCATGAGTATTTAAACCAAGATGATGACTCACACTATGACAATAATACTTCACTATGTCTTCATCTTTATCTATTAAACCAATTTTTTTACACTCCTTCGTCAATACATCCTTAGCCTTTTTTTCTAAATACTCATATTTAACTCCAGCTGCAACACAATTAGTTGTTTCATTCAATGCCTTCAAAACTATATTATATATCTCCCTCTGCCTAGGAGTAAATTTACCATTCGAAGGGAAAGTCCTACTTATATCTCCACAATAATTATTGTATTGCACACCTAAATCTACTAAAATTAATTCATTATCATTAATAATATCATCATTACTATCATAGTGAATTATAGTAGCATTATCTCCAGATGCTAAAATAGTTTTAAAAGAATAATCCTTAGCACCCAAAGTTTTTACTTTAAAATCAAAATATGCTTCTAACTGATATTCCAACATACCTGGTTGCACATTTTTCATCATATTATATATTCCTTCTTTTGTCATTTCTACTGCCTTTTTCAAACATTTAACTTCTTCTTCACTTTTTATCATTCTCAATTGTGATATTTGAGGAAATATATTTTCTACATTCATATATGGATATTTTTTTAGAACTTGTTTTGCAAATTTTTGTCCTTCTGTATCATTCATATCCCAATTAATTCTTTGTAAATCCACATATATTGTTTTGAATTTATTGGTACATATTAAATCATTTAAAAGTTTGTCAAATTCATCAGTATAGTGAATTTCATTTATTCCAGAAATATTTTCCGCTTCTTCTCTTTTTACTCTTGGACCCAACCATTTTTCTATTTTAGGGTCTGGTCTTTCTATAAATAATTTTTCCTTACACTTTTTACCTTCTTTAGTCAAAACTAATATGAAATTTTCTCTTTTCATACCCGTAAAATAAAAAAATGTTTTATCAATTAAATATTTAGCTTCCCCATATACCCTATCTGGAATTCTTCCTGAAAACAATACAACTATTGATTCATCATCAATTTTTTCAAATAATTTTTCCCTATTATTTATAAAGAAACTTTTTCCCATTTTTCTACCTCCTATTATAAACTATAGTATCATAAAAAAGAAATTTTTAAGATAAAAAACATTTCATTTATCCGTTTTGTTTATTCATATCTTTTATATTTATATCTCCATCTTTTAATAAAGTTTTTAAATACTTCATATTATTATTCCTATAAACTACTATATTACTATTATTGTATACTTCTA
>CAYUTQ010000003.1:87280-101888 GCA_964447805.1 uncultured Clostridia bacterium | reverse complement strand
ATTCTAGGATTTATAGTTTTTTATATATTTATTAATATTTTTTAAATATTTCTTTTTTAGCATTACATATAGGACATTTGTCTGGCACATCATTTACTGCTACATAGCCACATACTGGACAAACATATATTGTTTCATACTCTGGATCCTTTCCTTTATCAACTATTTCCTTAGCTTTTTTATAAAGATCTGCATGATATTTTTCAGCTACCAAAGCCTTTTTCATAGAAGCAACTGCACTTTTCTCTTCTTGCATCTCTGCTACTGCTATATATGATGGATACATTTGCTCTATTTCAAATATTTCCCCATCTCTTGCTGCTTCTAAATTTTCTGCAGTACTTCCTATTCCAAAACCTGCTCCAGAAGTTACTGAAAAATCACCTTTGATATCTTTCAATACTCTAAAATGTCCTTTAGCATGAATTTCTTCTGCAAAAGAAATTGCTCTAAATAACCTTGCTACATTTGGAAAACCATCTTTTTCTGCAACATCAGCCCATATATTATATCTCATATGAGCTTGACTTTCCCCACCATAAGCAGAACGTAAATTTTCAGCTGTCATTGCATTCATTTTAAACCCTCCCTAAAACCTTTTAATCATTTATTCTTTTTTATTTCTACCCGAAATATATAATATTAAACATTTTATATTTTGAAAAAATTGTATAAATACTCAATTATTTCAATTAATATTAAACTCCTTAAATATTAATGTCCAACAATTAAAATTATTATTCCTAAATCTTCCTTGTATTTCTTAAATATTAATGAGTACAATAAAATACACACAACTTTTCATTAATATAATTTTTTAAATATATAATATGAAGGAGTGTTTTATATGAAAAAAATAGATCCTAATGCTAAACAAAGTCTTGAAGAATTTAAAATTGAACTAAGTAAAGAATTAGGTTTAGATGATAATATACCAAATATATTTTATGCTGGAAAAGTAGGAGGATTAATGACTAGAAATTTAGTAGAAATAGGAGAAAAAAGATTAAGTAATAAAAATAAAAACAATGATGAAAAATAGCCCCTATTTTGGGGCTAATAATATTTTTTGCTATCTAAATGTTCTTGTACTATCCCTAGAGCTTCACCAAATCTTTGAAAATGTACAATTTCTCTTTCTCTTAAAAATCTTAATGTGTCATTTACTCCCGGATCATCGCTTACTCTTATTAAATATTCATAGGTACTTCTAGCTTTCTGTTCTGCTGCCATATCTTCGTGTAAATCTGCAATAGGATCACCTTTAGATTGAATATAACTTGCAGTCCAAGGTGCTCCTCCTGCATCATGGGGAAATGGACTTTTCCCATGATTTACATAATGAGATTCAAAAGGAGTTCCTTTTATTTCATCTATAGATGCGTCTTTTACTAATTTCCAAACTATAGTACCAATTATTTCCCAATGTGCCAATTCTTCTGTACCTATATCTGTCAATAATCCTTTGGCTTGGTTTGTTGGTATAGTCCACCTCTGAGTTAAATATCTAATTCCCGCTGATAATTCACCATCAGGGCCTCCAAATTGTTCTAATATCATAGCTGCTAAAGTAGGATTAGAAGAATGTACTCGTACTGGGTATTGAAGTTTCTTTTCATATATCCACATATATTATTTCCCCCTTACATCAAACTATAATCTATTTCCCAAGGCCATGGACTACTTATATAGGACCAAGGATACCCACTCATTCCTGTATATTTCAAAAGTCCATATTTTGCTTGGTATAAATCTATAATTTCCTTATATTGTTGTGAGTAGGTATTATGAATTTTTATTGCTTTTTCATCATTTGGATGTGTATCTAAATAAAGAGTGGTCTCTATTAAAACAAAACTTATTTCCATAATTTCTTTTAATAATTGTAATTGTTCACTGTTCATAATAAATACCCCCAATTTCTTGCTTTCCCATTGATTTATATGGTTTATACAATTCTGGAAAAAGAGTTCCTTTTTTCAATGCTTCAGCTGGAGAATATATTTGATTCATTCTTTGAAAAGGAACATAGGCTCTAGCCAATTCTTCATTGCATCTCTTTTGATAGTTATAATATTGTTCCATTTAAATACCTCCTAAAAAATTTCTCTATATATATTACTCAATTCTCTACATAAAGTTACTATTAAAAAGAACCTTTTTACAGAAAACTCATATGATAATACTAAAATAAAATGACCTTAATAAATCTAAAAGGAGGAATTTCTATGGAAGAAGATTTTATACCATTAAAAAACCTTCCTGTCGGTAAAATTGGACTGGTAGCTTTCATATCTAATGATAACTATTCTAAACGAAGATTTTTAGACCTAGGCCTTACACCTAATACTTTGGTAAAAACTGAACGGATTAGTCCCATAGGAGGTGATCCAATAGCTTTCAATATAAGAGGATCTATTATTGCTTTAAGAAAAAAGGAATTAGCACATGTTTGGGTTAAAATTTTATAATTTGGAGGTTTATAAATGATATTTGATAAAGATATAACTAAAGAAGACTTATTTCCAACTCATAGTGTTAATAAAAATATAATTGCATTAACTGGTAACCCTAATACTGGTAAAAGTACTCTTTTTAACTTTTTAACAGGTTTAAAACAACATACTGGGAATTGGCCTGGAAAAACTGTTTCTAATGCCATAGGTACTATAAAATATAAAGATGAGGAATTTACTTTAGTAGATTTACCAGGAACTTATTCACTTTTTATTAATTCAGAAGAAGAAGAAATTGCTAGAAATTTTATTTGTTTCAGCAATCCTAAAGTCACTATTGTAGTAGTAGATTCTACTTGTCTAGAAAGAAATTTAAATTTAGTTCTTCAAATTATAGAAGCTACAGATAGAGTAGTAGTTTGTTTAAATCTTATAGATGAAGCTAACAGAAAAGGAATAACAATAGATGTAGAGGCTTTAGAAAATATACTTGGAGTCCCCGTTATACCAACTATCGCAAGAGAAGGCACTGGTACAGAAAATATGTTAGATACTATTTATAATATAATTAATCTAAATAAAAAAATCTCCCCTAAAAAAACCAAATACAATGATAAAATTGAAAAACTTATATCTGATATAGAAAATATATTATCTTATTATTTAGATAAAGATTATAATTTTAGGTGGACTGCACTTAGACTGATAGATGGAGACAAAAATATGAAAAATCAAATAAAAAATATGCTCTCTCTTAAAGGAATTGGCTACAAACCTATAAAAGAAATAGATAATTTAATTAATAAGGAAAAAAATATTGGAGATAGTATTGTTACTGAATTATATAAAAGAGCTGAAGAAATTACCAAAACAGTCGTCCATGTTGAAAAAAAGCCTAAAATTGATTGGGATAAAAAAATTGATGATATTTTAACCAATAAAATAATAGGTTATCCAATAATGTTACTACTTTTAGGAGTTATATTTTGGATTACCATAATTGGAGCAAATTACCCCTCAGAACTATTGGCAAAAGGTTTATTTGGTTTAGAAAATATATTAGGTACTTGGTTTTTAAAATTAAATCCTCCTGAGTGGCTTTACGGTTTACTTATCTTAGGAGTATATAGAACTTTAGCTTGGGTTATATCTGTCATGCTCCCACCAATGGCAATATTTTTTCCATTATTCACACTATTGGAAGATTTAGGATATTTACCAAGAGTAGCTTTTAATTTAGATTGTTTTTTTAAAAAAGCAGGAACTCACGGAAAACAAGCTCTTACAATGAGTATGGGGTTTGGTTGTAATGCTGCTGGTGTAATTGCTTGTAGAATAATTGATTCTCCAAGAGAAAAGATGATTGCTATTATTACTAACAACTTCGTTCCTTGTAATGGACGTTTTCCAATAATTATAGCTATGTCTACCATATTCTTTGGAGGATTAGTAAACAAAAACTTGGGATCTATAGTAGCAGCCCTATCTGTAGTACTTATGGTAATAATAGGGATAATAATAACTTTAATTGTATCAAAATTTTTATCAATTACTTTTCTTAAAGGTATTCCTTCTTCTTTTACACTAGAACTACCCCCCTATAGAAAACCAAAAGTAGGTAGAATACTTATAAGAAGTTTATTAGATAGAACTTTGTTTGTATTAGGTCGAGCAATACTCGTAGCTGCTCCAGCAGGTGTTATAACTTGGCTATTTGCAAATATTGATATAAATGGAATAAGTTTATTAAATAAAGCTGCCACTTTTTTAAATCCTTTTGGAAAACTTTTAGGATTAGATGGATTTATCCTTATGGCTTTTTTATTAGGTCTTCCTGCTAATGAAATAGTATTACCAATACTTATAATGAGCTATATGTCTAAAGGAGCTATGTTAGAATTTAATAATATAAATACTTTAAAAAATCTTTTATTAAATAATGGTTGGACTTTTATAACTGGATTAAATTTTATGCTGTTTTCTCTCCTTCATTTTCCCTGTGGAACTACACTATTAACTATAAAAAAAGAAACTAATAGTCACAAATGGACATTCTTCACCTTTATCTTAACTACATTAGTAGTTATAATTGTAACCTTTAGTGTCAATATGATTGGAAAACTATTTTTTTAACTAAATTGGAAATTGAGTATTTACTCAATTTCCAATTATATTTATCATAAAATATTTTTCAATATATTAAAATAGCATTTCTTTAAACTTTAGTTTTATTTTTCTCTTTTTATATCTATAAACTGTGATTTAGAATCATATACATACTGACTTAATCTTTTTTGATTTAACCACCATAAATAAATGACATAAGGAACAAAAAATAAAGTCAATTGGGGTAAATTAGCCATTAAAATGAAATCAAACATTCCATGAAATATAGTAGGCATAATTAAAGATTTTATATAATTTGCTCTAGTTCTTGCTTTATACTGACTAAATTTAGCTAGTGACAAATAATATCCCATAGTTATTCCAAAAACCCCATGAGCAGGTACTGAAAAAATCCCTCTACTTAATCCAATATATGGATTATTACTATATCTATATACTACATAAACAATATTTTCTACTGTAGCAAATCCCATAGATGCAAAAACTGCATATACAATACCATCTAATTTTTCATTAAAATACTTAGAATTATAAGCTACTTTCAATACTACTAATCTTTTAAAATATTCTTCCGTAAGCCCTGCTACTACAAATGCAGTATAAAATGCACTTAATATACCAGAAAAAACATTAAAATAAGTTAATACTTCTTCTATAATTATAGTTGGTATAACTGCTAATGCACCAAAAACATAGGTACCCATTAGGAGTTTCAATGGTTCTCTATCATATCTATCACTTAAGTATATACCTAAGAGAATTGCCACTGCTGGTGTAATAGCTATTATAAATAATCTTATATTCATTTTTCATCCTCCTTACAGTTGTACCTATAGTATTAACCATAAAAATAATTTTATGGGTACTAGATAAAAGATGCAAAAATTAGAAATAATATTAAAAAATTTAATTTTATATATTATAAATATATATGTATCTTCTAATTTCTCATTTCTTTCCAACAGGCTATATAATGATTATCTTCAATTTTAAATAATTCTGGTTCCATGCTAAAACATTTTTCTAAGGCATAATTACATCTAGGGGCAAATTTACAACCAGGTTTTAGATCTATCGGTGAAGCAATTTCCCCTTTTAAAAGTATTGTTTTCCTCTTATATTTTATATTAGGAACTGGTATAGCAGATAATAAAGCTTGAGTATAGGGATGATATGGATATTTAAATATAACTTTACTTGGAGCCTTTTCTACTATTTTACCTAGATACATTACTCCAATATTATCCGAAATATGTTTTATTACAGATAGATCATGAGTAATAAACATATATGTCAAATTTAATTCTTTTTGTAAATCTTGCATAAGATTTAATATTTGAGCTTGTATAGAAACATCCAAGGCTGATACTGGTTCATCTGCAACTATAAATTTAGGTTTTAATGCTAATGCCCTAGCAATTCCAATTCTTTGTCTTCTACCTCCATCTAATTCATGAGGATAAGTATTAATCAATCTTTCTGCTAGTCCCACAGTTTCCATTAAACTTAAAACTTCTTTTTCTAAATTATTATTATTACTTACAACTTTATGAATTATTAAAGGCTCACCTATTATTTCACCAACTGACATTCGTGGATTTAAAGATGAAAAAGGATCTTGAAATATCATTTGCATATCTTTTCTAATATTTATTAATTCTTTTTTTCTATAATTAACAATATCTTCACCTTTAAAATAAATATTTCCTTCAGTAGGCTCAACTAATCTCAATATAGTTCTTCCCATAGTCGACTTACCACAACCTGATTCTCCTACTATACCTAGAGTTTCTCCTTCTATAATATTGAAACTCACATCATCTACCGCATATACAATACCTTTGGAAGTCTTAAAATATTTTTTTAAATTTTTTACATTTAAAATTTTAACTTTCATTGATATACATCCCCTTAACCATTACTAATCCTTCATATATTAGACATTTAACCTGATGGTTATTTCCTATAAAGGTTGTTTTGGGTTCTCTTTTTTTACAAATTTCTTGGCTATAAGGACATCTAGGGTGAAAACTACAACCTTTAGGTAATTCTGTAGGATCTGGTGTTATTCCTTTTATAGGTTTTAATCTTTCAACATCTTCATCTAAACTAGGTATTGAACTAAACAATCCAGCGGTATATGGATGTTTTGTATTTTCAAATAATTCCTCTAAAGATGCTATTTCTATTATTTTACCAGCGTACATAACAGCTACTTTATCACAAGTTTCTGCTACTATACCTAAATCATGAGTAATAAGTATCATAGCTGTATTAAATTCTTCTTTTAAACTTTTCATAAGTTCCAACACTTGAGCTTGTATAGTAACATCTAATGCTGTAGTAGGTTCATCTGCAATAAGAAGTTTAGGATTACAAGCCAAAGCTATAGCTATAACTACCCTTTGTTTCATACCACCAGAAAATTGATGAGGATAATCATTCATTCTAGTTTCAGATATTCCTACTAATCGAAACATTTCCTTAGCTTTTTTAATAGCTTCTTCCCAATGGACCTTTTGATGTATTTGAATACCTTCCGCCACTTGATCTCCTACAGTCATTACTGGATTCAATGAAGTCATTGGATCTTGAAATATCATAGATATTTTATTTCCTCTAATTTTTCTCATTTCTTCCTTGCTCTTTTCCAATAAATTTTCTCCTTCAAAATATATTTTCCCATCAATTATTCTTCCTGGAGGATCCGATACTAGTCGTAAAATACTCAATGCTGTAGTAGTCTTACCTGCTCCAGTTTCCCCTACCAAACCCAATGTCTCCTTTTCTTTTAAGCTTATATCTATTCCATTAATTGCTTCTACTACACCATCATCAGTAATATAATTCACTACAAGATTTTTTATATTCAAAATATCATCCATAATACTCCCCCTTATTGCTTTAATCTTGGATCCAATGCATCTCTCAAACCATCTCCTAATAAATTTAAAGCCAATATAGTTATCATAATAGCTAAACCTGGATATGTAGTAACATGAGATGCATCTCTCAAATAAACCCTACCTCCAGCAAGCATCGAACCCCATTCTGGCCTTGGTTTAGGCACACCTAATCCAATAAAACTTAAACCTGCAGTAGATAAAATAGCATTAGCTACTCCTAATGTGCCATGTACTATTACTGGAGCCAATATATTGGGAATAATATGTTTTTTAATTATCCTAAAATCATTGGCACCTATAGCTTTTGCAGATTCTATAAATTCTTGATCTTTAACCATTAATACAGAAGCTCTAACTATTCTTGCATACCCTGGAATAGACGATACTCCTATAGCTAACATTAAATTAAATAAACCAGAACCTAATGCTGATACAATAGCAATAGCCAATAATATACTAGGTATAGCTAAAAACACATCCATTATTCTCATAATTATATTATCAATATATCCACCATAATAACCTGCAATAGCACCCAGTATTCCCCCAACAAATATTGCAATTCCTACAGATACAATACCTACCATCAAAGATACTCTAGCACCATGAATAAGTCTTGCAAATATATCTCTTCCAAATTCATCTGTACCAATACAATGTTTTTTACTTGGTTTTTCAAGCCTCATTATAGTATTTTGTTTTATAGCTACCTGTTCATAGTCAGCTATTATATCTGCAAATATTGCTAATAATATGAGAATTATTAAAATAATCAAACCTGCTATAGACATTTTGCTCTTTTTTAATCTTCGCCAAACTTCTCTACTTTGACTCCTTTTTTTTAATTTTTTAACTATTATTTTTCCCTCCTTTATCAAACTATTTACTATATTGAGATCTAATCCTAGGATCTATAAAAGCATAAAGTATATCTACCAAAAGATTAACCATACTAAATACTACCGACATAAAAATAACAGAAGCTAATACTATTGGTGTATCTTTTTGTTTAATAGCATCTACCATCAATCTCCCTACTCCTGGCCATGAAAATACTGTTTCCGTTAGAACTGCACCACCCAACAAATAACCAAATTCCAAACCTATAACTGTAATAACTGGAATAAGAGCATTACCAAGTGCATGTTTATTTATCACCTTTTTTTCATCAACTCCTTTTGCCCTAGCAGTTCTAATATAATCTTGTCTAATAACTTCTAACATAGATGAACGAGTAATACGAGTAATAACTGCTGCAACACTTGTTCCTAAAGTTATTGCTGGCAAAATCAAACTACTAACACTTATATCACCAGCTGAAGGTAACCATCCCAATCTAACAGAAAAAAGTAATATAAGCATAAGTCCTAACCAAAAATTAGGCATAGAAACCCCCAACAAAGCTAGTACCATACTAATACTATCCAGTATAGAATATTGTTTTGTAGCAGAAATTACTCCTATTGGTATCCCAATAATTATAGCTACAATCATTCCAGATATAGTTAATTTTAATGTAACTGGAAATCTTGAAAGTACTTCATCAAACACCAATCTTTTAGTAGTATATGATCTTCCAAAATTTCCTTTTAATGCATCTTTTATGTATCTAAAATATTGAACAATAAAAGGTTCATTTAATCCCATTTCTTTTCTTAATTTTTGTACTGATTCCTCAGGAGCATTTTCTCCTAAAATAATTTGAGCTGGATCTCCTGGAGTTAAGTACATTATTGTATAAACTATAAAAGTAACACCTATAATTACTGGTAGCAATAGCAGTATTCTTCTTATAATATACTTATACATACTGCCTCCTCCTTTAAAACTAAATATTACTATAGGGCTATATTTCATAGCCCTCATAGTTAAATTTTATTTCTCAATTTCTACATTGTACAATAAATGATGTCCTGCTGGATGTAATTTAAAACCTTTAATATTCTTCTGTATTCCTACGCTTTCAGTTAAAAAATAGAGAAATAATTGTGGTGCCTCATCCATTATAATATCCTGTGCTTTATAATAAGCCTTTAATCTCTCATTCTCATCTATTGATTTTTTCCCTTTTTCTAATAATTTGTCTACATCTTTATTTTTATAAAAAGTTCTGTTTCCTGCTCCGCCATGCTGAGAGCTATGAAATAATGGATATAATCCATAATCTGCATCACCAGTAACTGTTACCCAACCTAAAATAAACATCTCATGTTCCCCTTGAGCTGTTCTATCCAAATATGCAGCCCATTCTAATGTTTCTATCTTCACATCTACATTTATTTCTTTTAGCTGTGCCTGTACTAATTCAGCAATTCTAGTCCTAACAGGGTTATCATTAGTCCAAAGAGTAGTTGAAAACCCATCAGGATACCCAGCCTTTTCTAATAATTCTTTAGCCTTTTCTAGATTATACTCATATCCTACTAAATCAGAATTAAATCCAAATACTTTATCATTAATTGGTGATACCGCCTTTTCACCAGCCCCTTCTACAATTACATCTAATATTTCATCTACATTTACTGCATAATTTAGGGCCTTTCTCACTTTTACATTATTAAAAGGTTCTTTTTTTACATTAAATCCTATATATGTAGTTGACAACGATGGGCCTTCTACTAATTTTAAATTTTTATGTTCCCTAACTCTTTCTAAATCTATTGGATCAATATCGTAAGCAATATCTATCTCCCCAGATTCTAAACCTATAGTCCTATTTGTTCCTTCTGCAATATTTTGAAATATAATTTTTTTCAATTTAGCTGGCCCTTTAAAATAATCATTAAATCTCACCAAAGTTATTCTATCCCCTGATACCCAGCTTTCTATTTTGAATGGCCCAGTTCCCACTGGATTTTGTCCATAATCCTCTCCTGCATCTTTTACAGCTTTTTCATTCAAAATTGAAGAAGATGTATGAGCTAAATGAGACAACAACGGACCAAAAGGATATTCTGTTTTTATTATTACAGTTTTATCATTTGGTGTTTCTACAGATTTGATAGCCTCAACAATATGAGCTACTTCACTAGACTCTTTCATTCTATCAAAAGTAAATTTTACATCACTAGCCTTTAATTTTTCACCATTATGAAATTTAATTCCCTCTAATAACTTAAATTTCCAAGTTGTATCATCTATTTGCTCCCAACTTTCTGCTAATCCTGGTACTATTTCCATGTTCTCATTCATTTCAACTAATGTATCGTAAATCTGTCTATTAACTCTAGATGAAGGTTGATCATTAGAACCATGTGGATCTAATGTTTTTGCATCAGCACCTTGAGCTACTACTAATGCATCTTTTTTATTACTGCAACCAGACAAAGCAATTATCATACTTAATACCATAATTAACAAAATAAAAATTATTTTGCTTTTTTGCATTATATCCCCCCTTATTTTTTATTTAAATAAAGTTATTCATATTAATACCAGCTTATATATTTCTTTAACATACTAATTAAAAAATAGCTTATTCTATATAAACATTGTATGTTCATTAGGTACTTTTATGATAATTTTAAATATTAAATATTTTTCAAATAAAAAAACTAGATATAATTTTTTTATATCTAGTTTGAATACTTTTTCAAAAAATACAAATCATATTATTATAGAAATTTTTTAAAAAACATTTTTTTGGATTTTATTGAAAGTTGGTACATAAAAGCTAAAAACTACATGTTTATATGATATTATTCTACACATAATACTAATACGCAACTAATTAAATAATTATAAAAGTAAAGAAAGGAGTTGAAAAAGGTGCCTAAAACTACAGGAAGTAATAAAATATTAGTGCCTGAAGCACGTCAAGCACTAAATCAGATGAAAACTGAAATTGCAAGTGAACTTGGTATGTCAAATTATGAATCAATAGATAAAGGAAATTTACCATCTAGACAAAATGGTTATGTTGGTGGAAATATGACAAAAAGATTAGTTGAGATGGCACAAAGAAATATAAGTGGTGGAACAACTACTAGATAATATATAAAAAAGATAGACCCATGCCTAGGGTCTATCTTTTCTTACTTACTTTTTAATTTTCTGCATCGTTAGCTGGTGGAGTAAACACTCTAGTACCTAGTTTTTGATCTAGCATATATAACCCTGAAGAATTCTCCCCTAATCTTTCCAACTTAGCTATAATATCTTTCATATTATTTTCTTCTTCCACTTGCTCATCTATGAACCATTTAAGAAAACTAATAGTCGCATGTTCTTTTTCTTCCATAGCAATATCCATCAATTTATATATTCTACTAGTAACAAACTTTTCATGCTCTAATGCAGATTTAAATACATCAATCAAAGATTCATATTCATTTTTTGGCTCCTCTAACTGTAACATAGTTACTCTTCCATCCATTTCATTTATAAAATCAAAAAACTTCATAGCATGAAATTTTTCTTCCTCAGCTTGAGCTAAGAAAAAGTTTGCAAATCCATTCAAATCTTCACTAGCACAATATGCTGCCATTGCTAAATAATAATGAGCTGAGTAAAGCTCATACTTCACTTGTAAATTTAGTTCTTTCAATAAATTTTCAGATAACATACAAATAACCTCCCTCGTATTCATTCGATATTACTAATATACCCAGCTATTTACCTATGTAATCATCAAAATATATTAACGTACAATAATTATTTTCTTTCACAATACATTAAACTAATCAATCAAAAATATATCGAGTTTTTCATAAATTTCATAATGAATACTATCCGTTAATGGCATATTATTATCTTTTAAAAATTTTATTAATGCACTTTTCATTCCATTACCATAAATTCCGTCAATCGCACCTACATAATAACCTTTTTGTTTTAATCTTTTTTGAACCTCTTGTACATCTGCACCTCTACAACCTGGTTTCAAAATCCTAAATCCATTAGCAAAAGGGCCATAGGTACCACTGATAATTGTCACATTAGTATCATAATCAATAATAGAATACAATTCTTCTACATCTTTATTCCTCATCCTAATACATCCATGTGATGCATTATATCCAATAGAATGAGGTTTATTTGTCCCATGTATTCCATATTTCCCCCAGGGTACATTCAAACCTAACCACCTGGACCCAAATCCTCCACCCCATCTTCCTTTTTCTACTACCTTAAATGTACCCAATGGCGAAGGAGTATCAGGCTTACCAGTGGCTACTACATATTTTTTAATTATCTCATTTGTTTTTAAATCTATTATATATAGAAATTTATTATCTATATCTATTAATACAGCTAAATTTTTATTTTCATATTTTAAACAAATATCTCGCTTTTCATAATCTATTTCTTTTTTGGTCAATATTATATGAATATAATTCCCTAATATTATAACTATTAAAGTTAAAACAAAGCTTAAAGTCATAGTATATAATCTTTTTTTCACCTAACCACTCCTTTTTTAATATTTATATGTAAATTTATTACAAATAAAACTAAAAAAAATGTGTTTTAAAACAGTTTATAAAAAATATAAATATCCATAATTATTATTAGATACTAAAATAGATATTGTGAATTACTTTACTTGTTTAGTATTTTATGGTATTATATTAATAATAAGGTGAATATGTATTTATTTTCAAAGGGGTGGCGTAATGGAAATCATTTGTAATATTTCTATAGGTGAAAATTTAAAAAATATAAGAACTGAATTAGGATTAAAACAATATGAAATATCAAGAGGAAAAATCACCCGAAATTTAATAAGTCTTATAGAAAATGATAAAACCCCCTTAACTAAAGATAACGCCGTACTCATATCCGAAAATATTAATAAGATTATGAAAGAAAAAAATTTAGATGTCTATATAGATCCAATGGACATACTTGAACCTATAAGATATAAAGCTAAGAAAAAGGCAAATATTATTATTGAAACTTTAGAAAAAAACTTAAAAGAAAAAAATTTAAATATTACAATAGAAGAACTAGAAAAATTTGAATCTTTCTTGAACAAGTGGAATATTGACGACAAAAAAGTTAAAATCTATAGTCTGATAGGAGATATTTATTATTATAAAAGAAATTTTGATATGGAATATATATACTATACAAAGGCATTAGAGTGTTCTTACAATTTTACCACTTTTAAAGATAGACATAAACTAATATTAATATTAGTTGCAAATCGTATCAATGGAGGAAAATATGAAGAAGCTATTCAATTAAGTGATATAGCTCTATTAAATAAAAAATATATTCCTGACAGATCTATTGGATTATTACACTATAACAAAGCTCTCATTTATAATTATTTGAGTGATTTTAACAAATCACTAAAAGAATTGGAAAATGCTAAACCATACTTTAATAATAAAGATGATGAATTTAAAGACATATTGATACTTGAAGCTAATTCAAATGCTAATAAAAAAAATTTCGAAAAAGCTCTAAAAATTTATAAAAAAGTTTTACAATTACTAGAAGCTGAAAATAACTACAATAAATTATGTATAACAAATATTAATATTATACAAATGCATATACATAACAACGATAAAGAAGAAGTTATTAAATATTTAAATATAATTATTAATTTAATATCAAAATTAGGAAAAGATTCTCCATATTTGGCAGAAATATATTATGAAATTGCCAATATTTATTATTATCTAGATCAATATGAGCTTACAGAAGTCTTTCTAAAAAATGCATTTTTATTAGCTAAGCAGAATAGAGGAGAAAAAACGTATACAGCTATTCTTTCAGAATTAGTAAGTCTCTATTACGAAAAAAATCAACATGATAAAATTAACAAACTTTTCAATATATTTAAAAAAGAAGCTTTCAATACAACTATAAATAATAATAATGTGATTTTTTTAACATTGCTAAAACATTGTATCAATCAAAGCAGAAATAAGGAAGCTAAAAAATTAATTGATGAATTTAATTCAAAAAAAAAGGGGGGATAAAATGAAAAAGTTTAGGGGATCTATTCTAATCGCATTTTCTATTTGCATAATTGCATTACATCTCATACCAATATGCCCTAGGTATATCAATCCTAAGCCTATAAGAGAAGGCATAACAGCACCTAATGGATTTATTAATCCTAGACCTATTAGAGAAGGCATAATGACAACTAATGGTTTTATC
>CAYUTQ010000003.1:0-87180 GCA_964447805.1 uncultured Clostridia bacterium | reverse complement strand
AACCCTAGGCCTATTAGAGAAGGCATAATGACAACTAATGGTTTTATCAACCCTAGGCCTATTAGAGAAGGCATAATGACAACTAATGGTTTTATCAACCCTAAACCCATTAGAGAATAGCATAACATAACTTCAATATAACTTTTAATTTTTAACTTAAAACTGAAGACTAAAGAAATCTTTACCCATAAAAGGTTATCTGATTTCTTTGTCTTCAGTTTTTAATTTATTAATTATTATTCATATTCTATTTTTAAATCTACAACATCTATAATTAAAAAGCTATTACCAATCCTCCATCATTAGCATATGCAGAACTTAAACCTGCCATATCTGCCACTATAATATCTTTAAATTTATATTTTTTTTCTACTTCTTCTTTCAATTTTTGAGCCTTTTCAAAAGCATTACAATGTGCTATTCCTAATACTTTTTCTTCCAACTTTTCTCCTTGTTCTCCTATAATCTCTATAAGCCTATTAAATGCTCTCTTTTTTCCTCTAGATTTTTCTATTAATTTTATTGAACCATTACCATCATCACCCATAATATACTTAATTGATAATGCAGATGCAATATGGACTAAAAGTTTATTAATCCTACCTGCTTTTACTAAATTATCAAGAGATTCTAAAAGAAAAAAGGTTTTCATGTTTTTAATATATTCATCCACTTCGCTAACTATATCAAATTTATCATAATTTTTTTCTATAAGTTCATTTATTTTTAAACTTACTAAAGTTTCACCAATAGACGCACTTAAGGAATCAAACACATGAATAAATTTATTTTTTGATTTTTTGAGAACAATATTTTTTGCTAATACTGCATTATTATAAGTACTACTTAATTTTGATGATAAAGTTACTGTAAAAATATTATCTCCTTTTTCATATTCTTTCACAAAATCATTTGGTGATGGACTTGCTGTTTTTACATGAGAATGACTTTTCTTCATATTAGCCAAAAGTTCTTTTATATTAATATTTTCATCATCTATATATATTTTTTCATCTATATTTATTTTTAATGGTACTATCCCTATATTTAACTTTTCCTTCAAATCTAAATTCAAATCACAACTACTATCTGCTACTATTTTGTTTTTCACTTAATCAACTCCTATTTTTATATTTGCTTACTCAATAATATCTTTTTCAAATTAAGTAAAACTATCATATCATTGCATTTTATCCATGTCAACGATTGTATTTATTTATTAGTGTGACTCTAATAAATATTTAAAATATTACAAAATCATCTCTTTTAAAAAAGTCAAAACAACGAAAATATTTTCAAAGTATTAAACTTAAATTTTTTAAAAGAACGTATTATTCTTAAATTTTTTTCATAAATATATAATGCAATAGATAAAATTTTTCAATTAGTCATCAATTTCATAAACTCAAACTAATAATTCTCTATAAAATTTATCAATAATATATTTTTCTACATAGATATTCTTTATTTTAATAAAATGTCGAATTTTTATATAATTAATATGGATTGATAAATTTAAAACTATAAATAATTAATAAAAAGGAGGATAAAAAGTGAATAATAAAAAGAAAATATTTTTTTGTGGTGGTATCATTGGGTTAATAGGTGCTATCTTAATGAAGTTTGGCAACCCTGGCAATATGGGTATCTGCGTAGCATGCTTTTATAGGGACATAGCAGGTGCTCTAGGACTACACAGAGCTGAAGTAGTTCAGTATATAAGACCAGAAATAATAGGATTTATTTTTGGTGGATTCATTGCTTCATTGATAACTGGAGAATTTAATTCCAGAGGTGGATCTTCACCAATCACCAGATTTATTTTAGCAATTTTCTTAATGTTTGGTTCTTTAGTATTTCTTGGTTGTCCATTAAGAATGATTTTAAGACTTGCAAATGGAGATATGAATGCATTAATAGGACTTTTAGGCTATATTTTAGGCGTTTTTATTGGTGTTCAATTTCTCAAGAAAGGTTATTCTTTGGGAAGAAGCTATTCTCAAAACAAAATAGCAGCTTATATTACTCCAGCAATTGCTTTAGTTCTTCTTATATTATTACTAGTCAAACCAGATTATATATTCTTCAGTGAAGAAGGTCCTGGTTCTATGAGAGCACCTATAGCTCTTGCTCTAATACTAGGTATAGTAGCAGGAATTATTCTACAAAGAAGTAGAATTTGTACTGCTGGTGGTTTTAGAGATGTTATTCTTATAAAAGACAATTACTTTTTATGGGGAATTATAGGGATATTTATATTTAATTTAGTAGGAAATTTAATTCTCAATTTTGAAAATTTCCACATAAGTTTTGCAGATCAACCAGTTGCTCATACAAATCATTTATGGAACTTTTTGGGTATGACATTAACAGGTATTTGTTCTATATTTCTTGGTGGATGTCCTTTAAGACAGACTATTCTTGCTAGTGAAGGAGATTCAGATGCAGGAATTACAATATTAGGCTTGACAATAGGAGCAGCTTTTGCTCACAATTTTAGTATAGCTTCTAGCCCTGATGGAGTTACTTCTAATGGAAAAACTGCTGTTATAATAGGGTTACTAGTAGTTATTGCCATAGGTTGCAACGTAGTTAAAAATATTAATAGTAAAAAAGCAAAGGAGGTCAAAGAACATGTCTAAATTAGTAGATGCTAGGGGAAGATCTTGTCCAGAACCTGTTATAATGACTAAAAATGCAATAGATTCTTTTCCTAATGAAGAATTAGAAGTTCTAGTTGACGCAAAGGTAGCTGTAGAAAATATAAAACGTTTTGCAAATAGTAAAGGATATAATGTGAAAGTAGAAGAAAATAACAATGAATTTACATTGCATATTAAAAAATAAGGTGATATTTAATGAATGATTATTATTGTGTAGTTACATTTCAAACTACTCAGCAACCTTTAGTTTTTGAAAAAGTATTGACTAAAAAAGGTTTAACAATAAAGCTTATGCCTGTTCCTAGACAAGTAAGTTCTAGTTGTGGCATAGCCGCTAAAGTAGATTGTGATAAAAAAGAAGAAATACTTACTTTATGTAAAGAAAAAAATATAAAAATAGATACCTTTCACAAAATTGAAACAAATAATAGGAAAAAATCATTTTTTAATCGTAAAAAAAAGTAGGAGAAAATTCTCCTACTTTTTTAATTAAATAATACTTTGTTTTTTTCTTCTACAAATTGATTTGTATAAAGATTATAATAATATCCCTTTTTCTTCAATAATTGAAAATGAGTGCCCTCTTCCACAATTTTTCCTTTATTAATAATTAGTATTTTATCAGCAGTCCGTATAGTTGAAAGTCTATGAGCTATTATAAAACTAGTTCTACCTTTTAAAACTTTTTGAATTGCATTTTGTATTATTTTTTCTGTTTCTGTATCAATAGATGAAGTAGCCTCATCTAATACAAATATCTTAGGATTTCTTATAACAGCTCTAGCAAATGAAATAAGCTGCTTTTGACCTGTAGAAAGAAGATTTCCCTCTTCTCCTACTTCCGTTTCATAACCTTTCTCTAATTTTATGATAAAATCATGAGCATTTACTAATTTACTTGCATTTATTATATCTAATTCAGTAGCTTGAAGATTACCATATCTAATATTATCTTTTATAGAACCACTAAATAGATAAGGACTTTGAAGAACATAACCTAATTGTTCATGAAGCCATATCTGAGGTCTTTGTCTATAATCTATTCCATCTATAAGTATTTCTCCTTTAATAGGTTCATAAAATCTACAAAGTAAATTAACAATGGTACTTTTCCCTGAACCTGTTTCACCAACTAAAGCTATAGTTTCTCCTGAATTTACATGAAGATTAAAATCCTCCAATATGTTTTCTCCATCTTTATAATGAAAAAACACTTTTTTAAATTCAATCTCACCCTTTATATTTGACCAATTATATCGTTTAGGATTGATAAAATCACCATATTTTTCAACTACTTTTTCATCATCTTTAATTTCTACATTTTCATTTAATAGTGAAAAAACTCTTTCTGCTGAAGCTTGTGCTGATTGAAGTTCTGAAAATATTGTAGCCATTTCTCTTACTGGTTCAAATAATTGTACTGAATATGATATAAAAGCCACTAAAGTTCCATAACTTAAAGTATCTAACATTACACCTTTCCCACCAAAATTTATAGCTAAAGCTGTTCCTATGCTTCCCAGAACTAAAACTATAGGTAAATATAGTGAAGATACTACAGTTGCCTTAATTGAACTATCTCGCATTTGCCCAGTTAATTTTGAAAATTCTTCTAGATTTTTTTCTTCTCTAACTAAAGTTTTGGTAGTTATAGCACCTTGTATGTCCTCATTAAATGCTGCAGTAATTCTTGAATTTACTTTTCTTACTTGCCTATATGCTATAAGCATTTTATTTTGAAAATATATACTTACAATTGCCAACAATGGTACCACAGTTAAAATTATTAATGCTAACTTCCAATTTAAAATGACCATTGTTACAATTATACCAGTCATCATAGTTAAACCCCAGATAAAATCAACAAGACCCCAAGAAATAGTTTCACTTAATCTTTCAATATCTGAAGTCATTCTTGCCATCAACCATCCTACTGCCTTTTGATCATAATACGATAAAGAAAGCAGTTGTAATTTCTCAAATCCTATTTTTCTTATATTATAAGCCATTCCCGTTTCAATCTTCCCAGCATTTTTAATAAACAACCAAGTAATAATACTTTGACTAACTACTATAAAAATATATATTATTGTAAATTTATTTAATCCCTTTGTAGTTTTATTTACAATAAAATTATCTATAACATATTTAGTCAAAAGGGGATATACTGCATCTATAAGTGCTACACAAAGCATTAATATTCCTAAAAGAATAAATTTTTTTCTAAACGGTCTTATATATTTCACAAAATTTTTCCAAAGTGAAATATCTATTTTCTCATTCTCCATACTATTCACTCCTGCATTATTTTATTTTCACAAAAATGATCTTCTATTGAATTTTGAATTGTATAAACTCTCTTATACAATCCTTCCTCTTCTATTAACTGCTCATGTGTACCTTTTTGTGAAATTTTTCCTTTATCTAAAACTAATATTAAATCTGCCTCACTAATTGTTGATATTCTATGAGAAATTATTATTGTAGTAGATTTATTTTTTTTTTCATTAAGAGCTTTTCTTATAGATACATCAGTCTTTGCATCCACTGCACTCAATGAATCGTCAAACACAACAATGGGACATTCATTTATTATAGTTCGTGCTATAGCAATTCTCTGCTTTTGTCCTCCGGATAAGGAAACTCCTCTCTCCCCAACTAAAGTATCATATCCTCTTTCAAAAGATGTAATATCTTCATGTATACTAGCTATTCGTGCTGCTTCATATATCTTTCTATCTTCGATTTTAGGATTTGAAAGTTTGATATTTTCCTTAATAGTTTTAGCAAATAAAAATGGTTCTTGTAATACAATGCCAACATTTTTTCTAATCCACTTTTTATCTATATTTTTTAATTCTACTCCTTCTATTTTTATTGAACCCCTTTGATAATCATACAATCTTGCTAACAAATATATTATAGAACTCTTCCCTGAACCAGTTGGTCCAAGAATAGCTACTGTCATACCTTTATCTATTTTAAAAGATATTTCATTAAGTATGGGCTTTCCTAATTCATATTCAAAATAAACATTTTCAAAAACAATATTCCCTTCTATTTTGGGCTTTTCATAATTTTCTTCAAGTCTTTCAATAGGTTCATTTAATATTTCCTGTATTCTCTTAATAGAAACTATAGTTTTACCCATATCTGAAAAAATTCTTCCCATTTGTCTTATGGGCCATAAAAGCATATTTTCATATGCAGTAAAAACAATTAAATCACCTAAAGATATATAATTTTTAATAGCCCATAAACTACCAACAACTAAAACTACACCATTTTGACTCATACACAATAAATCAGAAATAGACCAATACCAAGAAAATAATTTCATTAAATTATAAGTTAGATCTTTATATTGATTGTTTTTTTCATCAAATTTTTTTATTTCATAATTTTGCCTAGAAAAAGCTTTGACTACTCTTATTCCTGTTAAATTTTCTTGTAATACTATAGACATTTTAGCTTCTGCTTCTTCTGAAGCTTCAAAAACTTTTTGTACCCTTGAAAAAAATACATAAGCAAAAATAAATATTACAGGCAATAATGACATAGAAATTAAAGTCATCTTTATATGCATGTTAAACATTACATATAATACAAAAATTAACATAAATAATACTCCACCAATTTCTGTGAATTGAACTGCTAAAAATCTTCTTATAATTTCTATATCAGAAGTACATCTTTGCAATAATTCTCCTGTTTCTAATTTTACATGATATTCGTATGGAAGCTTTTGAATATGATCATATAACTCTTCTCTTATATTTTTAACAGTATTTTCTGCCGATCTGCTAGATAATGTGTTTTTTAAATAAAGGAATACACCTCTAAGGATAGTTAAAATAATAATAATTATTCCTATTATCCAAAGATTATTTTTCAAAAAAACTTTTCCACCTAAAAAATCAATTAATTTAGCTGCCTGTTCCAAATCAATTGGTTTATCTCCAATAATAGAATCTATAGTAATCTTTATTAAAATAGGTATTATTATGGTAAAAAAGGTAGCCATAAAAATACTTAAAATACTTAAAAAATATATAAATTTATTACCCTCCATAAATTTAAAAATAAATTTTAGCTCTTTCAATATATCCCCTCCTATTTTTAAACATAAAAAAGCCATAGGAAAACATGCCTATGGCCATTTATATTTTAAAAATTAATCAATTAAAAATAGTCACAGGTAATCCCATAAAATTTAAATTTTTGTTAACTATTTGAAATTTAATAGACCTTCTCATAATTATAACCCCTAAATTGCTTAATATTTTCATTATATTTTATATTTTTAGAAAATTCAACTATAATTTCATTTATAACGAAAATGTAATAAATATTTAAATACCTTAATTTCCAAAAAATACAGTAAAAACTTAATAAAAAAAATCAGGTTGCAACATCAACCTGATTTTTTTATTAACTCAATAGTCTTCCTAATAATATTCCATTAACACTTGCTTGCATAAGTCCCCTTGTAATACCTGCACCATCTCCACCTACATAAAGATTTTTAATATTAGTTTCAAATTTACTATTTGTCATAACTTTATTTGAATAAAATTTAACTTCTACTCCATATAACAAGGTTTCATCACTAGCAATTCCAGGTGTTATATTATCTAAAGCAATAATCATATCGTCAATACTCTTTAATATTCTAAAGGGTAATACTAAACTTAAGTCTCCAGGTACTGCATCTTTTAATGTAGGTACAATATTATTTCTATATAATCTCTCTTCTGTAGTCCTTCTACCTCGTTTATAATCTCCATATCGTTGAACTAACACTTTATTTCCTGATAACATATTACCAAGCTTTGCTATATGCATTCCATACTCTATAGGTGAATTAAAAGGTTTCGTAAAATGTTTTGTCACCAACAATGCAAAATTTGTATTATTAGTTTTCTTACTCTCTGATTTATAACTATGGCCATTTACTACTGCTAAATTATCATCATAATATTCAGTAGAAACCTCTCCACCAGGATTAGAACAAAAAGTTCTAACCTTATCATCAAAAGTTGGAGCATAGTATATAAGTTTACTTTCATACATTGCTTCGTTTAATTCTTCCATTATTTCATTTCTAGTTTCAACCCTAACTCCAATATCTACATCTCCAGTTTCAGTTTCAACACCATGTTTATGACATAAATCTTTAAGCCAATCTGAACCTTCTCTTCCTGCTGCAATAACTACCACATCAGAATAGTATTCTTTATCAGCTATTACTCCTTTTATATTCATATTATCATCTAATATTATATCTTTAACAGAATTTCTAAAACTTAATTCTACACCCAATTTTTCTAAATACTTCTGAATTTTTTTGTATATATCATAGCCAATTTCAGTTCCCATATGACGAATTGGACATTCTACTAATTTTAAATTACTCCTTATAGCCTTTTTCCTAATTTCATGAATTTGATTGTCATTTTCAATTCCATAAACTTTATCATCTGCACCAAAATTCAAATATATATCATCTACATATTTAATCAATTCATGAGTTTTTTCATAACCAATATATTCTGGTAAATTTCCACCTACATCAGGCGAAAGAGATAATTTGCCATCCGAAAAAGCCCCTGCTCCTGCAAATCCAGTAGTTATATTGCAAGGTTTACAATTTACACATACACCAGTTTTTCTTTTAGGACATACTCTTTTCTCCATTGAATTTCCTTTTTCAATTAACAAAACCTTCTTATTAGGATTTCTTTTCTTCAGCTCTAAAGCAGTAAATATCCCACAAGGACCTGCACCTACTATTATGATATCATATTTCACTTTAAACACCTCTTTTATGTTATTTAATTTTAATTAATGAATTCCCACCAATAATTATAACATAACTTAATAAAATTCCTGCCATATAACCTCCAATTATATCTGTAGGCCAATGAACTCCCAAATATATTCGACTAAACCCAATTAAACTAATAATACTAAAATTTAATATCCATAAAATTATTCTCTTGTTTTTATTTAATTCATCTTTAGTAAGTAAATAAGTCATAGTAGTATAAAATGTCATAGAAACCATAGAATGACCACTAGGGAAACTATATCCTCCTTGTTTTATCAAAAAATAGTTTATTGGTCTAGTTCTTGTATAATAATATTTTAATAAATTATTTAATCCAAAACTACTAACAATAGATAAAATTAACATAATAATACCATACCAATTTTTCTTCTTTACCATACAAAATATAATTATAAAACTAATTAAAATTAAAAATTTATATGATCCTAAAAAAGTAATACTCTTCATAATATCTGTCATTGTTTCAGATATATTCTGATGTATTTTTTTCATTATTTTTTCATCAAAATATAACCCTTCCCTAGATTCTTTTATATTTTGACCCAAACAAATAAATATTGTTATTAATACTAGTATAATAACTAATCTAATCCATTTTCTCTTTATTTTCACCACCTCCACTGACATTCTTTATTATATCAAAAAAATAGTGAATAGATAATATATTATCTATTCACTATTAAAGGTACTATATTTAAACTCAAATACTATTTTTTCCTTTTCTTTTTTCTTGGTGGTGCAATATGAATAGCTTGATCCTCTAATCCTAAAGTAGCTTCATAGAAAGCTTCACTTAATGTTGGATGTGCATGAATAGTATTTGCTATATGTTCTACTGTTAAACCATTGGATATTGCTAAGGCACCTTCATGAATTAAATCATTAGCATGAGGACCTATTATATGAACTCCTAATATCTTATTGTCTTCACTAGAAGCTATTACTTTTACTAACCCGTCTGTCTCACCTAATGTCAGTGCCTTACCATTTGCTCCAAACATAAATTTGCTTGTTTTATACTTAATTTTCTTTTCTTTAGCTTCCTTTTCTGTCAAGCCAACATGGGCTACCTCTGGAAAACAAAATACACAATTAGGATAAACATCTAAATTAATAGTAGGCTCCAATCCCATTATTCTTTCTACTGTATATACTCCTTGAGCAGATGCTACATGGGCTAATTGAATACCAATATCATTTACATCACCAATAGCATATATGCCTTCTATATTTGTTTCAAAATGCTCATTGACTTTTATACCTTTGTGAGAATATTCTATGCCTAAATCATCTAAATTCAATCCTTCTACTACAGGACCTCTACCTGATGCAATAAGTACTTTATCACCTACTACTTCTATTTCTTCATCCTTCTTCTTATATCTTGCTATTACTCTTAATTTATCTCCTTCTTTAATGATTTCTTTAGCTCTAATATCCATATATACATTTATGCCACGTTTTTTTAAAAGAGGAGTAATTCTTCTAGAAATTTCTTTATCTGCATTTTTAAGCATTCTAGAAGCTAATAATATTACATTAGAGCCTAAACCATTGTAAATACTTGCAAATTCTACTCCTATAACTCCTGCACCTACAACTATTAATGTCTCTGGTATTTCTTCCATTTCCAAAAGATCATCACTAGTTATTACTCCATCTAAATCCACACCTTTTGTTTCTGTCATTGTAGGTTTAGAACCTGTAGCTATCACAATATTATCTGCTTTTATTTCTTTAATTTCCCCATTTTTCAGATTAACTTTGACTGTATTTTTATCAATTAAACTAGCACTTCCATTTAAATATTCAATATTTTCATAAGAAGATATTAAAATTTCAATTCCTTTCACTAGTTGATTGACTATTCCTTTTTTTCTATTTTGTAATGCTCTTCCATCAATTTGTGGATTATCTACTTTTATACCAAATTCTTCACTTCTTTTTATATCACTATAAATTTCAGCATGCCTGAAGTATGTTTTAGTAGGGATACAACCTCTATTAAGACATGTCCCCCCTACCTCTCTATTTTCAATTAGATGTACATTGGCTCCCAATTGAGCTGCTCTAATTGCCGCAACATATCCTCCAGGACCTGCACCTATTATTACAATATCTTTATCCACATACTACACCTACCTTTCCCATTTTAGTACTGGTTTCCTTGCAGCCTTTACTTCATCTAATCTTCTAACTGGTGTATCATGTGGTGCTTCTTTCAATATTTCAGGATCTTCATTTGCCTCTTCTGCAATTTTTATCATAGCATCTACAAAAGCATCTAATGTTTCAATACTCTCTGTTTCTGTTGGTTCAATCATTAAAGCTTCATTAATAATAAGTGGGAAATATACAGTTGGTGGATGAAATCCAAAGTCTAAAAGTCTTTTAGCTACATCTAAAGTAGAAACTTCTAAATTATCCCCTTTTAATCCTCCTAATACAAACTCATGTTTACAAATTCTATCCATAGGTAAATTATAGTATTTCTTTAATCTTTGTGCTAAATAATTTGCATTTAACACAGCTATTTCACTTGCTCTTTTAAGTCCATCTTTACCCATAGATAATATATAAGCATAGGCTTTTACTAATACATTGAAATGCCCATGGAAATTCTTCATTCTTCCTATAGTCTTAGGTCTATCATAATCCAAATAATAAGTATCTCCTTCTTTTTCTACTATAGGTACAGGTAAAAACTCAATTAATTCTTTTTTTGCTCCTACTGGACCACTTCCTGGACCTCCCCCACCATGAGGTGTTGAAAAAGTTTTATGGATATTTAGATGTACTACATCAAATCCCATATCTCCAGGCCTTGCTTGACCTAATATAGCATTTGCATTTGCTCCATCATAGTATAGAAGCCCACCAGCTTCATGAACTATATCTGCAATTTTCTTTATATCTTTTTCAAACAATCCTAAAGTATTTGGATTTGTGAGCATTAAACCTGCAATTTCATCATTGGCAATTTCTTTTAAACTATCTAAATCTACCAAACCTTGATCATTTGATTTCACTTCTACTACATCAAATCCAGCCATCATAGCACTTGCTGGATTAGTTCCATGTGCAGAATCTGGAACAATTATTTTTGTTCTATTATTATCTCCTCTATTTTCATGATATGCTTTTATTAAAGTCAATCCTGTCAATTCACCATGAGCACCAGCTGCTGGTTGTAAAGTCACTCTATCCATACCAGTTATCTCTGCTAAAGCCTTTTCTAACTCATACATAAGTCTTAATGCACCTTGAACAGTCTCTTTTGGTTGATATGGATGAATGTTTACAAAACCGTCCAATTTTGCCATATCTTCATTTAATTTAGGATTATACTTCATAGTACAAGATCCCAATGGATAAAATCCTGTATCTAACCCATAATTTTTATTTGAAAGATTTGTGTAATGTCTTATAATATCAACTTCACTTACTTCAGGTAAATTCAATTCTTCATCATTTAAAAATTTTTCTGGTATTAATTTTTCTACTGGAGTTTTATCAACATCATTTTCAGGAAGGCTTACTCCAACTCTCCCTGATTTTGATAATTCAAATATTAAATTATCATACTCTCTCATTTTATCCCCTCCAATACTTTTACTAATTTATCAATTTCACTTTTAGTTCTCTTTTCTGTAACACTATAAAGAATTCCATTTTTGTATTGAGGGTATTGCTTTTCTAAAGAGTAACCTCCTAAAATATCTTCTTTTAATAATTCTTTATTAATATTTTCTGCTTCTATGTCACTTGTTACTGCAAATTCTTTAAAGAATGGTTTATCAAATAATGGTTTATATTTACCTGATTCTATTATTTTTTCATAAGCATAATGAGCTTTTTGAGCACTTTGTAGTGCTACTTCTCTTAAACCTTGTTTTCCTAAAGCAACCATATATACTGTACTTGCTAATGTATTTAAGCCTTGATTTGAACAAATATTTGAAGTTGCCTTTTCTCTTCTTATATGTTGTTCTCTAGCTTGTAATGTAAGTACATAGCCTCTTTTCCCATCAACATCAGTAGTTTCTCCAACAATTCTTCCAGGTAACTTTCTCATATGTCTTTTAGTAGTTGCCATAAACCCTAAATAAGGACCACCAAAATTTAAAGGAAGTCCTAAAGGTTGCCCTTCTCCTACTACAATATCAACTCCTAAAGATGCTGGTGTTTTCAATATCCCCAAAGATATAGGATCTACACTTGCAATTAATAATGTTTTCTTTTGACTATGTGCAATTTTCTCAATTGCTTCAATATCTTCAATTATACCGAAGAAATTGGGACTTTGAACTATAACTGCCGCTGTATTTTTAGACATGTTTTTCTCTAAATCTTTAAGATCCATAGTTCCATTATCTTCTTCAATCTCTATTATTTTCAACCCTTGAACATGGGCATATGTTTCAAGTACTTGCCTAGATTCTGGATGTACAGATTTTGAAATAAGTATTTCGTCTTTTCTACTTATGTCTGCTGCCATAAAAGCTGCTTCAGCTACTGCTGAACCTCCATCATATAAAGATGCATTAGAAACATCCATACCTGTTAAGTTACAAATTAAAGTCTGATATTCAAATATATATTGCAATGTTCCTTGACTTATTTCTGCTTGATATGGTGTATAAGAACTATAAAATTCACTTCTAGAAATTACGTGATTAACTACTGAAGGAATATAATGATCGTATGCTCCTGCTCCCAAAAAACATGTCAAATCATCAATAGTTTTATTTGCTTTTGCTAGTTTATGCATATATCTTTTTACTTCTAATTCTGACATAGATTCATTTAGGTTTAATTCTCTATTTAATTTTATTTCATCATCTATATCATGAAATAAATCTTCAACTGAATCTACGCCTATAGTATCAAGCATTTTTTTTACATCTTCATCTGTATTGGGAATGTAAGGATACATATTTAAGCCTCCTCATCTAAGAACTTCTTATAATCCTCACTTGTCATTAAATCATCTAATTGATCTTTATCAGCAATTTCAATTTTAACTATCCAATTTTCATATGGATCTTCATTTAATAAAGCTGGATCATCTAATAATTCTTCATTTATTTCTACTATCTTTCCCTCTACTGGCATATAAACATCTGCTGCTGCTTTTACAGATTCTACTGCTGCAAAAGCTTCTTCTGCATCAAATTCATCATCTTCATCTGGCAAATCAACATAAACTATGTCACCTAAAGCATCTTGAGCATAGTCAGCTAAACCAACTAAAGCTTCATCACCTTCAACTTTTACCCATTCATGATCCTCAGTATACAATAAATCTTCTAAAACCTTCATAAATATACCTCCTATTCAATATATAATTTATTTTTATCCTTTATAAAATCTTTTATCAACAATTTCTGCTTTCACAGGCTTATTTCTAATTATTATATCAATTTCATTTCCTTTTTTAGTTTCTTCAATATCTATAAGAGCCATTCCTATACTCTTCTTTAATGTAGGAGTTCTGTATCCTGTTGTTACATGCCCTATTTTTTTACCATCTTTTTGAACTTCATAACCTTCTCTAGGTATTCCTCTATCTTTAAGTTCAAAACCTACAACCTTTCTTGTTAATCCTTCTTCATCTTGTTTTTTCAATGCTTCCTTTCCTATAAAATCTTCTTTTTTATTTAATTTAACAAAGAATTTTAATGCACCTTCTAAAGGTGTAATATCTTTAGATATTTCATTACCATAAAGTGGAAGACCCGCTTCAAATCTTAAAGTATCTCTAGCTCCTAATCCAGCAGGTTTTAAACCATCTTCTTCACCTACTTCTAATAATTTATCCCATACTGTTAATATATCATCTTTATCTGTATAAATTTCGAATCCATCTTCACCAGTATATCCTGTTCTAGAAACCATTGCTTCAACACCGGAAATATTTACCTCTCTATCAAATCTAAATGGTTTAATTGTAGATAAATCAGTATCTGTAAGCTTTTGAAGTATTTCTTCTGATTTAGGTCCTTGAAGAGCTACTTCTCCAACTGAATCTGAAATATTCTCAATAATAATATTAAAATCATTCTTGTTATCAATCATCCATTTAAAATCTTTATCAGTATTTGCTGCATTTACTACTAATAAATATTTATCATCATTGTATTTATAAACTAGAAAATCGTCTACTACCCCACCATCTGGATAACACATAAATGTATAAATTATTTGTCCTTCTTTCAAATTGCTAAGATCATTGGTAATTAAATGTTGCAGATAATTAAATGCATCCTCACCTTTCACTACAACTTCACCCATATGAGATACATCAAAAATACCTGCTTTTGTACGAACAGCATTATGTTCTGCAATAATACCTTCATATTGTACTGGAAGGAACCATCCTGCAAAATCTACCATTTTGCCTCCAAACTTAATATGTTCATTATAAAGAGAAGTCTTTTTTGGCTCCATAATAACACTCTCCTTCCTTAATTTTATTTTTTTATCTCTTAAATATAATTAAAATTTAAGAGTATTTAATAATAATTCGTTACTTTGATTATATATAAAGATTGTTAAAATTGCAACGGTAATTATTTTATTAACAAACACAATTAATATTTAAAAATTTAATTTTTTATTTCATTTACATATTATATCCCTTTTATATTAATTTAATAAAAATATTTTTTATTAAATTAGTTTTTTATACAAATCTCAACTTGTCCATAATGGTAAAACATTTAAAAACTTCGCATAAAATTATATTATATAAACATCCATCAACTTTTCTGTTTTTGATTAAAATATCTCATAATTCCTAAATATATAGCCCAAGCAACTTTTTCTTGATATTTTTCATTTGACAATAATTTTTCTTCTCTTGGATTAGATAGAAAGCCACATTCTACTATAATAGCTGGTATATTTACTTCTCTAATTAAAAATACATCATCTCGTTCTTGGGGTACTCTATCATTATCTTTATCCAATGTCTTTTTTAGTTCTTCTTGTATAGTATAAGCTATCATTTTACTATCTTCACAATCTTTCTTATAAAAAGTTTGAGCTCCATAATATTTAGATTGTGAAAAACTATTAAGATGAATACTTATTAACAAATCACAGTTTCCTTTTTCAATTATTTCCTTTCTTTTTTTTAAATCTTCACTCTTTTTTTCTTTTAAAGTATTTGATTCTTCTGTATAAAGACCTTTTTCATCCTTTCTTGTTATTACAACTATACCACCACTTTGTTCTAACAATCTTTTTAATTTTAAACTTATCGATAAATTAACCCTATCCTCTCTAACTCCACTTTTACTAACTGTACCAGGATCAATTCCACCATGTCCAGGATCTACACCTATAATTATATTGTTAATTGGAACAAATGATGTAGTAATTACTCTTTTCCTATTAAATAAAAAACTTACTAATAGTACAAATAATATAATAAATATTATATAAAAATCTTTTTTCCTAATAAATATTATTTTCATAACAAATCTCCCTTCTTACATTCTAACTAATTATATTGAAAAGAGATTTGTCTTTATGACTATTTTGGAAATAAAAAACACTGGACTTTGCCAGTGTTTGAATTTCTATCTCTTTGAAAATTGTGGTGCTTTTCTTGCTTTTCTCAACCCGTATTTCTTTCTTTCTTTCATTCTAGGGTCTCTAGTTAAGAAACCAGCTTTTTTAAGTACAGGTCTTGAATCTTCTTCTGCATCTAATAATGCTCTTGCAATGCCTTGTCTAATAGCACCAGCTTGACCTGTAAAACCGCCACCAAATACATTAACATATACATCATATTTATCTAATGTATCAGTTACTTCTAGTGGTGCTCTTACAATTGTTTTTAATGTATCAAAATCAAAATATTCATCAATATCTTTATTATTAATACTTATATTCCCATTTCCAGGAACTAATCTAACTCTTGCTACGGAAGTCTTTCTTCTTCCTGTCCCCCAATATTGTACAATAGCCATTATAGTCCTCCTCTCCTTAAAAACTAGAATTCATAAACTTCTGGTTGTTGAGCTTCATGTCTATGTTCAGATCCTCTATATACCTTTAATTTCTTAATCATTTGTCTACCCAAACTATTCTTTGGAAGCATACCTTTTACCGCTAATTCAATAGCTTTTTCGGGATTTTTTTCCATTAATCTTTCATAAGGAATCTCTTTTATTCCACCTGGATATCCAGTATGATATTTATAGTATTTTTTATCTAACTTTTTCCCAGTTAACACTACCTTATCAGCATTAATTACAATAACATAATCTCCTGTATCTACATGTGGTGTATAAGTTGGCTTATGCTTTCCTCTCAAAAGTGTAGCTATCTCTGTAGCTAATCTACCTAAAACTTTTCCTTCAGCATCAATTATATACCACTTTCTATCTACTTCATGTGGTTTAGCCATATAACTTTTCATCTTTTTCCCTCCTCATTACAACATTAAATATATATAAAATCCGGGGCATTTTTCAAATACTCTTATATATTCTAATACAAGTATTTATCAATGTCAAGACGTATGTTTCATTAATAAAATATTTTTTCCAAATATAATCCCTGTGGAGGTGCAGTATGTCCTGCTTGTTTCCTATCTTTAGACTTAATTATTTTTAATACCTCGTCTTCACATATTTTACCTCTACCTACATCAATCAATGTACCTACTATTATTCGCACCATATTATATAAAAATCCATCGCCCTCCACAATAATATGAATCAATCTATTTTTTTTAATAATTTTTGCCCCATTAATAGTCCTAACTGTAATTTCAGATTGATTCTTAGAATTCATAAAAGCAGAAAAATCATGAGTCCCAACAAAGTAACTTAAAGCTCTTTTCATAGATTCAATATCTAATTTCCAAGGTACATGGTAAGAATAATTTCTAAATAACGGATTTCTAATAGAATTATTGTATATTAAATACCTATATTTTTTACCTTTAGCAGAAAATCTTGAATGAAATTTTTCTTCTACTTCACATGATTTTAAAATTACTATATCTTCTGGCAAGCTTACATTTAAAGCATCTTTAAACTTGTAATCAGGAATAACTGAATTTGTAAAAAAATTTGCTACTTGCCCTCGCCCATGTACTCTTTTATCTGTTCTACTAGCACCAATTAACAATATATTTTCTCCAGTGACTCTTTTTAATGCCTTTTCAATTTCTCCTTGAATAGTAACTACATTTGGTTGTTTTTGCCAACCATAATAAGACGTTCCATCATAACCTATTGTAATCTTAATATTCCTCATATATATACCTCTTATATATATCTAGTAGCAATTATAAGACTTAAAAAAACTACCATTATTATCAATGCCATATAATCTCTTTTAACCATTTTTAACTCATGAAGTCTAGTTCTATTATCCCCACCTCTATAACACCTTGCTTCCATAGCCATAGCTAATTCATCTGCTCTCCTAAATGAGCTTACAAATAGTGGAACTAATAATGGAACCAAATTTTTTGCTCTGCTTATAACATTTCCACTTTCAAAATCTGCTCCTCTAGCCATTTGTGCCTTCATAATTTTATCTGTTTCTTCTAATAAAGTAGGAATAAATCTCAAAGCTATGGTCATCATCATTGCTAATTCGTGTGCTGGTAGGCCCATTACCTTAAAAGGTGATAATAATTTTTCAATACCATCAGTTAATGATATGGGAGAAGTAGTCAAAGTTAAAAGTGAAGTTCCAGTTACTAAAAAAATTAATCTTAAAGCCATAAACACTGCCTGCGTTAAGCCTTCTTTCGTTATAGCTAAAGGTCCTAATTGAAATATAACTACTCCTTTAGTCATAAACATATTTATTAAAAAAGTAATAGTTATTATAAACATCAAAGGTTTTAATCCCTTAAGAACATACATAATAGGTACTTTAGATAATTTAATTGTAATTACTAAAAACAAAAGTATAAATATATAAGGGTAAAAATCTTTAATAAAAAAAAGTGATATTATAAACATAAATACTACTGTTATTTTTACCCTTGGATCTAATTTGTGAATTACTGTATCTCCAGGAAAATACTGACCTATAGTAATATCTTTAATCATTTTTATTTCTCCTTAAATACTTTAATAGCTCTACTTTTGCTTCATCTACAGTTAGAACATCATCTGCTATTGGAATACCTTGTTGCTTATATTTTTTCATAAATTGAGTTACCTGAGGGATATCTAAACCTATGGATTCCAGTTGTTCAGAATGTTTAAATACTTCTTTGGGATCTCCATCCATTTCTACTTTTCCCTGATGCATAACAATAATACGATTTACCAATTTTGCAATATCTTCCATACTATGAGATACTAAAATAATTGTTATATTTTGCTTTTTATATAATTCTTGAATTTCTCCTAATATTTCATCTCTTCCTCTTGGATCTAACCCAGCTGTAGGCTCGTCTAATATCAATACCTTAGGTTTCATAGCTAGTACTCCTGCTACTGCCACTCTTCTCATTTGTCCTCCACTTAATTCAAAAGGAGAACGATCTTTAAATTTTTCAAATTCCAATCCTGAAAACTCCATAGCTCTTTTCACCCTTTTTTCAACCTCATCTTCAGTTAATCCTAAGTTTTTAGGTCCAAAAGCTATATCACTATATATTGTTTCTTCAAACAACTGATGTTCAGGATATTGAAATACTAATCCAACCTTTTGCCTTACTTTTTTTAAATCTGCATCTTTTGATGTTATATTGACTCCATCTATAATAATTTTACCTTTTGTAGGTTTTATAAGTCCATTTAAATGTTGTATAAGTGTAGATTTGCCTGACCCTGTATGCCCAATAAGTCCTATAAATTCTCCTTCTTCAATCTCTAAATTAATATTATCCAAAGCTTTTGTTTCAAAAGGAGTCCCTAAATTATATATATAGCTTAAATTTTCTATCTTAATAATCATAAAGCCATCACCAATTCATCAACAGTTAATATATCTTTTGGTACATCTATGCCTTCTTTTCTCAACTCATAAGCCAGTTCTGTGACTTGTGGCACATCTAAACCTAAGCTTTTTACTCTATCTACTTGACTAAATATTTCTTTTGGAGTCCCTTCCATAACAATCTTTCCTTTTTCCATAACCAATATTCTATCTGCTTCTACTGCTTCATCCATATAATGAGTAATATGAACAATAGTTTTATTTTCCTCTTTATTTAATTTCTTAATAGTCCTCATAACTTCTTTCCTACCAACTGGATCTAACATAGCTGTAGGTTCATCTAATATTATGCATTCAGGTTCCATTGCTAATATACCTGCAATGGCTACCCTTTGTTTTTGTCCACCTGATAATAAGTGAGGAGCATGTTTTACATAGTCACTCATTTCAACAATTTCTAAAGCTTTATCTATTCTTTTTCTTATTTCTTTTGGATCAATTCCTTGATTTTCTGGACCAAAAGCTACATCATCTTCTACAATAGTTGCTACTATTTGATTATCAGGATTTTGAAAAACCATTCCTGCTTTTTGTCGAATATTCCAAATTTTTTCTTCATCTTGTGTATCCATACCATCTACATAAACTTTCCCTTCTGTAGGTACAATAAGCCCATTCATTAATTTAGCAAGAGTAGATTTACCAGAACCATTATGTCCTAATATTACAACAAATTCTCCTTCTTCAATAGATAAAGAAATATTGTCCAAAGCTAATAATTCCTTATCTCCAAATGATCTATATTTAAAAATTACATTTTCCATCTCTATCATTTGTTATCCCTCATTATTTTTTATTCCATTTTTTATAATAACATAAGAATACTTTCAAATCAATAAGAGTTAAAAGTCTCATAATTATAAAAGGGACTAAGCTACAAACTTAATCCCCCACCACTCTATACTAATTCAATAATGGCTATTTCTGTTCCATCTCCTCTACGAGGGCCTACTCTTATTATCCTAGTATAACCACCATCTCTATCTTCATAGTTTGGTGCAATTTCATCAAATAATTTTTTTACTACATCTTCATTATATAAATAAGCTAAAACTTGACGTCTAGCATGAATATCTCCTCTTTTCGCAAGAGTTATCATTTTGTCAGCCATTCTTTTAGTTTCTTTTGCTTTTGCAACTGTAGTTTTTATTCTACCGTACTTAAATAAACTTGTAACTTGATTTCTTAGCATTGTATTTCTGTGATCTGTGCGGCGACCAAGTTTTCTCAATTGTGTCATATATTATCCCCTCCTTTAGTTACTCATCACTTTCTTTTAAGCTTAATCCTAATTCAGCTAATTTACCTTGTATTTCTTCAAGAGATTTTTTACCTAAGTTTCTAACTTTCATTAAATCCTCTGGTGTTCTCTGTGTTAATCCCTCTACTGTATCTATACCTGCTCTTTTAAGACAATTATAACTTCTAACTGATAAATCCAACTCTTCTACAACCATTTCTAAAACCTTTTCTTTTTTGTCTTCTTCTTTTTCTACCATTATTTCTACATCATCAACATGATCTGTTAATCCAATAAATAAATTTAAATGTTCTGTAAGAATTTTAGCTCCCAAAGAAGTAGCCTCATCAGGTTTCATAGTACCATTTGTCCATACTTCCAAAGTAAGTCTGTCAAAATCTGTTATTTGACCAACTCTTGTATTGTCTACAGTAAAATTAACTTTTTCAACAGGGGTAAATATAGAATCTATTGGAATAACTCCAATCGGTTGATCCTCTTTTTTATTTCTTTCTGCAACTAAATAACCTCTTCCTTTATTCATTTCCATTTCCATATATAAGTGGCCTTCTTCATTTATAGTTGCTATATGAAGATCTTTATTGAGTATCTCTACATCTGGTCCAGTTATAATATCACTAGCTTTTACTTCTTTTGGACCTTCTGCTTCTATTTTCAACATTACTGGTTCTTCTGAATAAAGTTTAGCAGAAAGTTCTTTTATATTTAATATAATCTCTGGTACATCTTCTAATACGCCTGGAACTGTAGAAAACTCATGTAACACCCCTTGAATTTTTATAGAGGATACTGCTGCACCAGGTAAAGAGGAAAGTAAGACTCTCCTTAAACAATTACCTAGTGTTGTTCCATAACCTCTTTCTAGAGGTTCCACTACAAATTTACCATAAGTGTTATCATCACTTAATTCCAAAACTTCAATTTCCGGCTTTTCAATTTCTATCATTTAACAATAACCCTCCTTATAACTAATATATTCTCTATCGATGAGGGCAACTGATTCTACATTAACAGTAATATATAATCTACTTAGAATATAACTCAACGATTAAGTGTTCTTCTATTGGAATGTCAATATCTTCTCTAGTTGGTTCTGTTACAATTTTACCCTTTAATTCATCAGGATTTACTTCCAACCATGCTACAGTAGTTCCTACATGATTTTCAGCTATTTCTTTAATTTTAGGACTGTTTTTACTCTTTTCTTTTACTTCTATAATATCTCCTGCTTTTGTTATATATGATGGAATATCAACTTTCCTTCCATTCACTTTAAAATGTCCATGAGTAACAAGCAATCTTGCTTCTGCTCTTGATGTTGCAAAACCCATTCTATATACAACATTATCTAATCTAAGTTCTAGTAATTTTAATAAATTTTCACCTGTAATTCCTTTCATCCTATCTGCCATTATAAAATATTTCATCATTTGATTTTCTTGTATCCCATAAACTCTACGAACTTTTTGTTTTTCTCTTAACTGTAATCCATATTCTGTAAGTTTTTTTCTTGAATTTCCATGTTGTCCTGGAGCATAATTTCTTTTTGTCACAGGACATTTATCTGTATAACATTTATCTCCTTTAAGATATAATTTTTGTCCTTCTCTACGACATAATCTACATACAGGACCTGTATATCTTGCCATCTAGTAAACACCTCCTATATATTAAACTCTTCTACGTTTTGGTGGTCTACAACCATTATGTGGTATTGGAGTTTCATCCTTAATTAAACTAACTTCTAATCCTGTTGCTTGAAGAGATCTAATTGCTGCTTCCCTTCCAGCACCAGGACCCTTCACATATACTTCTACAGTTTTTAACCCATGTTCCATGGCTTTTTTTGCTGCTTCTTCCGCTGCTTGTTGTGCTGCAAAAGGAGTGGACTTTCTTGAACCCCTAAATCCTAATTGTCCAGCACTTGCCCAAGACAATACATTTCCTTGTATATCAGTCAAAGTAACCATAGTATTGTTAAAAGTAGATTGAATATAAGCTTGACCTCTCTCTATATTTTTACGTTCTCTTCTTTTTACACGAGTTCCTCTACGAGTTTTAGCACCCTTTTTCGCCATAACCATATCCCTCCTTTTCTACTATTTATTCTTTTTCCCAGTGACCTTTTTAGGACCTTTTCTAGTTCTAGCATTAGTTTTTGTCCTTTGTCCTCTTACTGGTAATCCCTTTTTATGTCTAATTCCTCTATAACAATTAATTTCTTTTAGTCTTTTTATATTAAGAGATACATCTCTTCTTAGATCCCCTTCTACATGATATTCATCTACAACACTTCTCAAATTTGATATTTCTGACTCAGTTAAATCTTTAACTCTAGTATTAGGATCTACTCCTGCTTTTTTCAATATTTCATTAGATCTTGATTTACCTATACCGTATATATAGGTTAACCCAATTTCTATCCTCTTATCTCTAGGCAAATCGACACCTGCAATTCTAGCCATTAAATCTTACACCTCCTAAAATCTTACTTATCTTTATATTCAAAGCAGCCGCATATATTTCAATCATATCTATCCTTGTCTTTGTTTATGTTTTGGATTTTCGCAAATTACCATCACTTTACCTTTTCTTCTAATAATCTTACATTTTTCGCACATCTTTTTTACTGATGGTCTCACCTTCATTACAATCCCTCCATGCTACTTTTTTCTCCAAGTTATTCTACCTCTAGTCAAATCATAAGGTGATAATTCTACTATTACTTTATCTCCAGGAAGTATTTTTATATAATTCATTCTTAACTTACCAGATATGTGAGCAAGAACCTCATGCCCTTTTTCCAATTCCACCTTAAATATGGCATTAGGTAGAGCCTCTACAACTACACCTTCTACCTCTATAACATCTTTTTTAGACATTAAGTTATCGAACCTCCTATTTTAAAAAATATTTTTATTGAAAGGTTCTAACAATTTACGTATATATGCATTGTTTATCTTTATATTGTTGTCAACTTTCTCTTTTAACTCTGTTAACACCGTATTATAAACAATCAAATGCTTAACCTTCTTCTTCTTAGGTTTATCTAATTTTCTTAAATCTCCATCAACTACTAATACATATCTATCATCAATTATATCCAAAACTAAAAATATATTACCTTTATCTCGACCAGCTCTTGACTTTACTATTTGACCAATGGATATGTTATTTGTAAATTCCATTAATTTCACCTCTTTATCGGTGTTTTTTAATATGAGCTGTCCGGGAATACTAATTTAATTTTTTCACTATTTCTTCAAAAACCTTCTCTATAGACTTATTTCCATCTACATTCAATATTATATTCTTTTTTTCATAATAATCAATTAAAGGTTTAGTTTGTTTTGTATATACTTCTATTCGTTTTGCAACTGTTTCCTCCTTGTCATCATCCCTTTGGAAAAGACAATTACCACAAGCATCGCATTTATCTTCTTCCTTTGGAGGATTAAATTTTATATGATAAGTTGCACCACAATTTTTACATATTCTTCTTCCAACAGCTCTATTTATCAATTCATCTCTATCTACATCTATATTAATCACTTTGTCTAATTTAATATTCATATTTGTTAACACTTCATCTAATGCATCGGCTTGGTTAACTGTTCTTGGAAAACCATCTAGCAAAAATCCGTTTTTACAATCATCTTCCAATAACCTATCCTTAACCAAAGAAACTACTAAATCATCTGGTACTAAAAGCCCTTTGTCCATATATTCTTTTGCTTTTTTCCCAAGCTCTGTGCCTTTTTTAATATTTGATCTTAATATATCTCCAGTTGAAATATGAGGGATACTATATTTTTCAATAATTGCAGATGCTTGTGTGCCTTTTCCTGCACCAGGAGGGCCTAATAGTACTAATCTCACAAAAATCATCTCCTAACTTTAATTTAAGAAACCTTTATAATGTCTCATCATCATTTGAGCTTCTAACTGTTTAACAGTTTCTAATGCTACTCCAACAACAATTATTATAGCAGTTCCTCCAAAATTAACGTTTAGCTTAAATATTTTCGATAATATAATTGGCAATGATGCTATTGCTGCTAATGATATAGCTCCTACAAATGTTAACCTTGATATTACCTTACTTAAATATTCAGATGTAGGCTTACCTGGTCTAATGCCTGGAATAAAGCCACCATATTGTTGTAAGTTTTTCGCATATTCAACTGTATTAAACTGTACTGCTGTATAGAAGTAAGTAAAGAATATTATTAAAAGAATATTTAATATAGTATATACCCATACTCCTACATTCCCTTGTGGCGTCAAATATTTAGTTATCCAAGCAGATGGTTCACCTTTAAAAAACAATGCTATCGTCTGTGGAAATGCTAACAAAGATGATGCAAAAATTACTGGAATAACCCCTGCCATTGACACTTTAATAGGAATATGTGTACTTTGTCCTCCATACATCTTTCTTCCAACTACTCTTTTTGCATATTGAACTGGTATTTTTCTTTCTCCTTCTTGTAATGCAATTACTACAGCTATTATAACAATAGCAAATATTATAAATAGTATTAACCCTATTAGTTTTATCTCTCCTACTCTAAACAATGCTATTGTTTTAGCTATCTCACCAGGTACTCTTGAGATTATACCAACAAATATTATAAGAGATATTCCATTTCCTATTCCTTTTTCGGTAATTTGCTCACCTAACCACATTAAAAAAGATGTACCTGCTGTAAGAGTTATAACTACTATTGTCACTGACCAAAAACTTCTATCAATCAAAGCATGATTAAAAAATCCTACTGTTATACCTATTGCTTGTATTAATGCTAATCCAATAGTTGTATAACGAGTTATTTGCGATATTTTTTTCCTACCTTCTTCTCCTTCTTTTGCTAATTCTTCTAAACGAGGTATAGCTATTGTTAATAACTGAATAATAATCGATGCTGTCACATAAGGATATATGTTTAAAGCAAATATACTAAAATTACTAAAAGTACCTCCAGAAATCAAATCAAGAAACTCTAATATACCACCAGAGGACACTTCAAACATTTTTGCTATTTCTTGCTTATCCATTCCAGGCACTGGTATACTTGAACCTAATCTAAATACCAGTAACATTAGTAAAGTAAAAATCATCTTCTTTCTAATGTCTGGAATCCTCCATGCATTCCTTAAGGTTTTGAGCACCTAAATCACCTCAACCTTTCCCCCTGCAGCCTCTATTTTTTTAGTGGCAGTTCCACTAAATTTATGGGCCTTTACTATAAGTTTTTTATTTAACTCTCCATTTCCCAATACCTTTATACCACTTTTTATTTTACCTTTTTTTATTATTCCCTCATTTATTAATAATTCAGGTGTTACTTCTGTATCATTTTCAAATCTATTTAAATCTTCTACATTAATTGTAGCATATTCTTTTGCAAATATATTAGTAAAGCCTCGCTTTGGCATTCTTCTATATAAAGGCATTTGTCCACCTTCAAATCCAGGTCTTACTCCTTTTCCAGCACGAGCTTTCTGACCTTTATGACCTTTCCCTGATGTTTTACCATAGCCTGAACTCATGCCTCTACCTACTCTTTTCCTTCTTTTAGCTTGGCTGGAACCTAACTCATGTAGTTTCATAGGTACACCTCCTCTTTATTCTACTATTTCAACCATGTGATTTACTTTTTCTATCATACCTCTAAGTTGAGGGGTATCTTCTTTCTCAATTATTTGACTAGGTCTTTTTAATCCAAGAGCTTGAATAATCTTTTTTTGATCCTCAGGTTTCCCTATTATACTTTTTGTTAGTTTTATTCTTATTTTAGCCATATGTTTTTCCTCCTATCCTAGTATTTCGTCTACAGTTTTCCCTCTCAATTTTGCTACTTCTTCTGCTTTTTTCAAATTAATTAATGCATCCATAGTTGCATTAACTACATTCCTTGGATTATTTGAACCTAAACATTTTGTTCTAATATCTTTTATACCTGCCAATTCACATACGGCACGAACTGGCCCTCCAGCTATTACTCCAGTACCTTCTTTTGAAGGTATCAATAATACTCTACCAGCACCATATTCACCAATTATCTCATGTGGAATTGTTGTTCCTACTAAAGGTACTTTTATTAAATGTTTTTCTGCATCTTGTATAGCCTTTCTTATAGCTTCAGGTATTTCTAATGCTTTAGCCATACCCACTCCTACATGGCAATTCTCATCTCCAACTACTACAAGAGCACTAAATCTAAAATTTCTACCACCCTTAACTACCTTAGCAACACGATTTATACTAACAACTCTTTCTTTTAAATCTAATTCTTTTGGATCTATAAAAGAACGTTCCATTAATTCCCCTCCTTTTCTTTAAAATTTCAATCCAGCTTCTCTAGCTCCATCCGCTAATTCTTTAACTCTTCCATGATATATATATCCGCCTCTATCGAAGATTACTTCTTCAATTCCTTTTTCTAAGGCTCTTTTGCCAACTAATTCTCCAACAAGTTTAGCTGTTTCTTTATTACTTGTACTTTCAACTTTTTCACTTATTTCTTTATCTAAACTTGATGCTGCAACTAAAGTATTACCATTATTGTCATCTATTAATTGAGCATATATATGATTTAAACTTCTATATACATTAAGTCTTGGTTTATCAGCAGTTCCATAAACTTTTCGTCTAACTCTTTCATGCCTTTTTTGTCTATTTCTATTTTTATCAACCTTTTTAAACAACGTCATTCACTCCTTTCTACTTACCAGTTTTACCAACTTTACGCCTTATAATCTCGCCTTCATATTTAATACCCTTACCTTTATAAGGCTCTGGTTTTCTCAAATCTCTAATAACCGCTGCATAACTACCTACCTGTTGTTTATCTGCACCTTTAACTATTATTTGATTTGCTTTAGGAACTTCTACTTCAATCCCTTTTGGATCTTCCATCTCTATTGGATGAGAATAACCTAAGTTAAGCACAAGTTTTTTCCCTTGTTTTTGTGCTCTATAACCTGTTCCTTCAATAAATAAAGATTTTGAATATCCTTTTACAACTCCTTCAATCATATTTTCTATTAAAGTCCTAGTTAAACCATGTAATGATTTATGTCTCTTTATTTCTGAAGGACGTTTTACTGTTATGACGTTGTCTTCTATAATAATGTCCATTTCTGGACTTAATTGTTTTTCAACATTTCCTTTTGGTCCTTTTACTTTCATAAAATTATTATCATCTAGTTTTACTTCTACTCCACTAGGAATATTTATTGGTTTAAATCCTATTCTTGACATGAGTGCACCTCCTGTTTCCTTAATATAAAATAACTTTTACCATACGTAGCAAATTACTTCTCCACCTGTTTTTTCTTTTCTTGCTTCTTTATCAGTCATTATTCCCTTTGATGTAGAAAGAATAGCTATACCTAATCCTCCTAAAACTCTTGGTATTTCATCACTTTTTACGTAAACTTTCAAACCAGGCTTTGAAATTTTCTTAATACCACTGATTGTTTTTTGATTGTTTGCTCCATATTTAAATTGTATTCTTATAATCCCTTGTTTTCCATCATCTATAACTTCATAATTTTTAATATATCCCTCATCTAAAAGTATTTGAGCTATTTGTTTTTTCATATTTGAAGCAGGAATATCTACTGTTTCGTGTTTTGCATTATTTCCATTTCTTATTCTAGTTAACATATCTGCAATTGGGTCAGTCATCATATCTAGCTACCTCCTTTCATTCCCTTACTAATTACCAGCTAGCTTTTCTAACACCAGGGATTTGACCTTTATAAGCTAACTCCCTAAAACATATACGACAAATACCATATTTTCTTAAATAACCATGAGGCCTTCCACAAATTTTACATCTGCTATATTCTCTCGTACTAAATTTTTGTTTCCTCTGTTGAGCTACTCTCTTTGATTTCTTAGCCAACCTATTCTCCCTCCTTATCTAGTTTTTAAAAGGCATTCCCATAAATTCTAAAAATGTCTTCGCTTCTTCATCATTACTTGCACTAGTTACTATCACTATATCTAAACCTCTAATAAAATCCACCATATCATATTCAATTTCAGGGAAAATTAATTGCTCCTTAATACCTAATGCATAATTCCCTCTCCCATCAAAAGATGTGGGGCTTACTCCTCTAAAGTCTCTAACTCTTGGTAAAGCAACATTCATCAATTTATCTAAAAAATCATACATCCTATTTCCTCTTAATGTAACCTTTGCTCCTACATTCATTCCCTTACGAACTTTAAAGTTTGCAATTGATTTCTTTGCTTTTACAACAACTGGTTTTTGTCCAGATATCAAACTCAATTCTTTAACTGCACTTTCTAATACTTTTGGATTATCTTTTGCCTCTCCAATCCCCATATTTATCACAACTTTTTCTACTTTTGGAACCTCCATCACACTATCATATTGGAACTTTTCCATTAGAGCAGGCACAACTTCATTTTGATATTTTTCTTTTAATCTGGAAGCCATATTTGCTACCTCCTTTCAATAGTAGATTATTTATCTAGAATCTCTCCACATTTTTTACAAACTCTTACTTTTCGTCCATCTTCTAATATTTTATATCCAACTCTAACACCTTGTTTATCATTATTACAATATACCATTACCTTAGAAACATGTAATGGACTTTCTTTTTCAATTATTCCGCCTTCCTGCATTGGACCAGTTGATTTTTGGTGTTTAGAGATCATATTAATTCCTTCAACAATAACTTTATTTTCTTTAGGAAACACTCTTAAAACTTTGCCTTGTTTTCCTTTGTCTTTTCCTGAAATAACTACTACTGTATCTCCACTTTTAACATGCATATTCTACACCTCCTCTAAAGCACCTCTGGTGCCAAAGATATAATTCTCATAAAATTTCCTCTTCTTAGTTCTCTAGTAACAGGTCCAAATATACGAGTTCCAACTGGTTGTTTATCTTCCTTTATAATAACAGCTGCATTTTCATCAAATTTTATATAACTACCATCATTTCTTCTAACTCCACTTTTTGTACGCACTATCACAGCTTTTACTATCTCACCTTTTTTCACAACACCTCCTGGTGTTGCACTTTTTACAGAACAAACTACAGTATCTCCAATATTCGCATATCTCTTGTTCGATCCGCCCAATACTTTTATCACTAGCAATTCTCTTGCACCTGAGTTATCAGCAACTTTTAGACGGCTTTCTGTTTGGATCATGAGATTACCTCCTTTCCAGATATAAGGATTATTTTGCTTTTTCTAATACTTTAACAATTCTCCATCTTTTATCTTTACTTATTGGTCTAGTTTCCATTATTTTAACTACATCACCAATTTTACATTCGTTATTTTCATCATGTACCTTAAATTTTGTAGTCTTCTTTATTTGCTTCTTATATAAAGGGTGAGTTACAAAAGTTTCTACGGCCACAACTACTGTCTTATCCATTTTATCGCTTACTACACGTCCTACTCTTGTTTTTCTATTTCCTCTTTCCATATGAGGCTAAACCTCCTTTCCTATCCCAAGTTCACGTTCTCTTATAATAGTCTTTATACGGGCTATATCTTTTCTAACTAATTTTATTCTCTTTGGGTTATCCAACTGACCTGTTGCCATTTGAAATCTCAAATTAAATAACTCATTTTTTAATTCTAACATTTTACTATCTAATTCTTGATCAGTCATCTGGCGAATTTCATTAGCTTTCATTTCCTTCACCACCCTTTTCCTGCATATCATCACGGATAACAAATTTACATTTTATTGGTAATTTATGTGCTGCTAGTCTCATAGCTTCTCTAGCTATTTCTTCTGATACTCCACCCATTTCAAACAATATTCTACCTGGTTTAACTACTGCTACCCAGTATTCTGGAGCACCTTTACCTGAACCCATACGAGTTTCTGCAGGCTTTTCAGTTACAGGTTTGTCGGGGAATACCTTAATCCATACATTCCCGCCTCTTTTAACATATCTAGTCATAGCTCTTCTTGCTGCTTCTATTTGATTGGATGTTATCCATACTGGTTCTAAAGCTTGTAATCCATACTCTCCATAAGTTAATGTATTACCACGATTTGCCTTACCTTTCATTCTACCTCTATGAACTCTACGATATTTAACTCTTTTAGGCATTAGCATTTTTTCTTCCTCCTTCCTATACTATTTATTATTTATTTTTTACTTTTCCCTTTATTTTCATCTTTTCCTTCTTCAGATTTATTAATAGGAAGAACTTCTCCTTTATATATCCATACTTTTACACCAATTTTACCATAAGTTGTATCTGCTTCTGCAAAACCATAATCAATATCAGCTCTTAAGGTTTGAAGTGGTATTGTTCCTTCATTATACCCTTCAGTTCTTGCCATATCGGCACCACCTAATCTACCTGATACTTGTGTCTTTATACCTTTTGCTCCTACTCTTCTACTTCTATTAATTGCTTGTTTCATTGCTCTTCTATAAGAAATTCTTCTCTCTAATTGTCCTGCTATATTCTCAGCTACTAATTGAGCATCCAGTTCTGGAATTTTAACTTCTTCTACATTCACAATCACTTTTTTACCAGTCATTTTTTCTAAATCTTTTCTTAGAGCCTCTACACCTTTGCCACCTTTACCTATAACCATCCCTGGTTTTGCAGTATAAACTGATATTTTTATTCTATTTGCAGCTCTTTCAATTTCAATATTTGAAATACCTGCAATAAACATTTTGTTTTTTATATGTTTACGTATCTTATAATCTTCTATTAAGAATTCACTAAAATTTTCTTTATCAGCAAACCATTTTGAGTCCCAATCTTTAATTACACCAATTCTCAATCCATGTGGATTCACTTTTTGACCCATTAATTATCCCTCCTTTTCTACTCACGTTCTTTTACTACTACTCCTATATGACTAGTTCTCTTTAGTATTGGATAAGCCATTCCTCTAGCTCTAGGTCTCCATCTTTTATAAGTTGGACCATCATTTGCATAAGCTTTCAATACATAAAGGTCATCCCTATCCATACCAAAATTATTTTCAGCATTTGCAATAGCAGAATTTAGTACCTTTTCCAATTCTTTTGCACCCTTTTTAGGTGTAAATCTTAATATTGCAAGAGCTTCATCTACATTTTTTCCTCTTATTTCATCACAAATATAATTGACTTTTAAGGGTGAGATTCGCACATGTTTAGCAATTGCTCTGGCTTCCACTTCCATTCCCTCCTTTATCTTCTATTGGGCTTTATTTTAATATTGTAGTTTCTTCCGTTCTTTCTCCCTTTTCACCGTGTCCTTTAAATATTCTAGTAGGTACAAATTCGCCTAGTTTGTGTCCCACCATATCTTCTGTTATATATATAGGAACATGTTTCCTTCCATCATGAACAGCAATTGTATGACCAACCATTTCTGGGAAAATAGTTGATCTACGGGACCAAGTTTTAATAACCTTTTTCTTATTCTTCTTATTTAATTCTTCTACCTTTTTCATCAAATGATCATCACAAAAAGGTCCCTTTTTAATAGATCTACCCATATTTTTTCCTCCTTTCAATGTACAATATAACTATCTAGGTCTTTGTCTAACAATATATCTATTAGATTTTTTATTTTTCTTTCTAGTTTTGTATCCCAATGTTGGTTTACCCCATGGAGTTACTGGTGATGGCATACCAATAGGTGTTCTTCCTTCTCCTCCACCATGAGGGTGATCAACTGGATTCATTGCACTACCTCGTACTTTTGGTCTTATTCCTAGATATCTACTCTTACCTGCTTTTCCTAAAGTAATATTTTCATGTTCTATATTACCTACCTGACCTACTGTAGCACGACAATTAAGACTTATTAATCTTACTTCACCTGATGGTAATTTTATATGAGCATAATTGTCTTCTTTAGCTATAAGTTGAGCTTCAGCTCCAGCAGATCTTACTAATTGTGCTCCTTTTCCTGGTCTTAATTCAATATTGTGAACAGTTGTTCCAACAGGTATATTTCTCAAAGCTAAAGTATTTCCAGTTTTTATATCTGCTTCTACACCAGACTCTATTACATCTCCTATTTTCAATCCATAAGGAGCCAATATATATCTTTTTTCACCATCAACATAATTAATAAGTGCTATATTCGCAGTCCTATTAGGATCATATTCGATAGCCACTACTTTCCCTGGAATACCATCTTTATCTCTTCTAAAATCTACTATTCTATATTTTCTTTTTACACCACCACCTTTGTGGCGAGAAGTTATAGTACCACGTACATTTCTTCCACCAGTTTTGTTCTTTTTAGCCAATAAAGCCTTTTCTGGCTTTTTGTTAGAAATTTCTTTAAAATTTGAAACTGTCATACGTCTCAAAGCTGGGGAAGTTGCCTTATATTTTTTAATAGCCATTATCATTTCCCTCCTTCTTTTAAAACTTTAATCTACTCCATTCCTTCAAAGAATTCTATACTTTCACTATCTTCAGTTAAAGTAATAATTGCCTTCTTCCAATTAGGTGTTCTTCCTACATGGACTCCTAGTCTTTTTTCTTTCCCTAACACATTTATAGTATTTACACTAGCAACTTTTACATCAAAAACACTTTCAACAGCTTTCTTAATTTCACTTTTATTAGCCTTCTTATCTACCATAAATGTATATTTACCCATAGCCATTGCATCCATACTTTCTTCAGTGATAATAGGCTTAATTATAATATCGTATGGGTTACGCATCATAGATACACCTCCTCCACCTTTTTTAATGCAGCTTTCGTAATAATGAAGGAATCATAATTCAATAAATCATAAACATTCAATGTATTTACTAATATAGTCTCTACATTCGGAATATTTCTTGCTGCTTTAAATATATTTTCATTTCTTTCATCAGTAACAATTAATGCTTTCTTCTCTGCTTTTATATTTTCCAATAATTTTACTATTTCTTTAGTTTTTGGTGTATCGAAAACTAATTCATCTAAAACAATTATTTCATTATTTGCAACTTTTGAAGTTAAAGCACTTTTCATTGCTAATTTTCTTGTTTTTTTAGGTACCTTATAACTATAATCCCTTGGTTTTGGTGCAAAAGTCACTCCACCACCTGGCCAATGAGGTGCTCTAATACTTCCTTGTCTAGCCCTTCCAGTACCTTTTTGTCTCCAAGGTTTTTTTCCTCCACCTCTAACTTCAGTTCTAGTTTTAGCTGATTGAGTTCCTTGTCTTCTATTTGCAAGTTGGTTCTTTACAACTTCATGTACAGCATATTCATTTATTTCAACACCAAATACCTTGTCGCTTAATTCAATTTCATCAACTTGTTCACCCGACACATTATAAACATTAACTTTTGGCATCCTTAATCCTCCTTTCCAGCAGTTATTTTGCTACTTTTACACTTTGTTTTATTGTTACAAAACTGCCCTTTGGTCCTGGCACTGCACCTTTAACAAGTAGTAAGTTTCTTTCTCCATCTACTCTAGCAATTTCTAGATTTTGCACTGTTACTTTTTCATTACCCATTCTTCCTGCTAATTTCTTTCCCTTTAATACTCTACCTGGTGAAGATGCTGCTGACATTGCACCAGGAGCTCTATGGTACTTAGAACCGTGACTTTCACGTCCTCTTCTTAAACCATATCTTTTAATTGGTCCTTGAGTTCCTTTTCCTTTTGATACTCCTGTTACATCTATTTTTTCTCCTGTTTCAAATATATCTACTTTTATTTCTTGACCAATTTCAAATTCATCAGGATTTTCAACAGCAAACTCTCTTAAATATTTTTGATATTCTACTTGTGCCTTATCAAAATGTCCCTTTAATGGTTTGTTTACTTTTCTTTCCTTTTTTGCTTCATAACCAACTTGTATAGCATTGTATCCATCATTTTCAAGAGTTTTCTTTTGTACTACTTTTACAGGTCCTGCTTCTATAACAGTTACTGGCACAACAGTTCCATCTTCATTAAATATTTGAGTCATACCAATTTTTTTACCCAATATTTTTTTCATCACTACACCTCCTATTATCTTACAGCGGATTACTTAAAAGTAATCATTCTAAGAAACTATAATTTTATTTCAATATCTACTCCTGCAGGTAAATTCATCTTCATCAAAGAATCTACAGTCTTTTGGTTTGGGTTTAAAATATCAATCAATCTTTTATGAGTTCTTTGCTCAAATTGTTCTCTAGCATCCTTATATTTGTGTACTGCTCTAAGTACAGTAACAACTTCTTTTTCTGTTGGCAAAGGTACAGGGCCAGATACAGTTGCACCTGTTCTCTTAGCAGCTTCCACAATTTTTTGAGCTGATGTGTCAATAAGCTCATGATCATACGCTTTCAACCTAATTCTTATTTTTTGATTTTCATTACTTTTATTAGCCATTAAATTCCCTCCTTCTATCGCATGTTTAATCTTACATGCGACTTAGAATTGTCGATACACTTAACCGGGTGTATTGTAATATTTTTTAAATAAGTGTACCCTAAACAATTCCAGTCGCTCGATTCTTGATCGAACATTCTCAGCAAAAATTCCCTGCAAAACAGCAACCTTTTGCTTCATCGCAACATTGGAATTTGCACACTTCTCTATTTTATAACAAAACCTTAAATAATTCAAGGGTTATTACTAATTTTTTTTAATATTATTAGTAGACATTAAAAGAAGGGTTTCCCCTTCCTCTAATGTTAAAATATCTTTTAATTACTATTCAAGTACTTTAGAAACTACTCCTGCTCCTACAGTTCTTCCACCTTCACGAATAGCAAATCTTAGACCTTCTTCCATTGCTACTGGTGTTATCAATTCTATTATAAACTTAGCATTATCTCCAGGCATTACCATTTCTACGCCTTCTTCTAATTCAATATTTCCTGTTACATCTGTTGTCCTAAAGAAAAATTGTGGTCTGTATCCATCAAAGAATGGTGTATGTCTTCCTCCTTCTTCTTTTGTTAATACATATACTTCTGCTTCAAATTTTGTATGTGGAGTAATGCTTCCTGGTTTTGCTAATACTTGACCTCTCTCTATTTCATCTCTTTGAACTCCTCTAAGTAATGCTCCTATATTATCTCCTGCTTGGGCTTCGTCTAATACCTTCCTAAACATTTCTACTCCTGTTACTACTACTTTTCTTGGTTTATCTTGTAATCCTACTATTTCTACTTCATCTCCTGTATGAAGTACTCCTCTTTCTACTCTTCCTGTTGCTACTGTTCCTCTTCCTGTTATTGAAAATACATCTTCTACTGGCATTAAGAATGGTTTGTCTGTTTCTCTTTCTGGCTCTGGAATTTCTTCATCTATTGCATCCATTAATTCCATTATTTTGTCTCCCCATTCACTTTCTGGTTCTTCTATTGCCTTAAGTGCTGAACCTACTATTATCTTTGCATTATCTCCGTCAAATTCATATTCATTTAATAATTCTCTTACTTCCATATCTACCAATTCTATTAATTCATCATCATCTACCATATCTGCTTTGTTTAAAAACACTACTATATTTGGTACTCCTACTTGTCTTGAAAGTAATATATGTTCTCTTGTTTGTGGCATTGGACCATCTGCTGCTGATACTACTAATATTGCACCATCCATTTGTGCTGCTCCTGTAATCATGTTCTTTACATAGTCAGCATGTCCTGGACAGTCTACGTGTGCGTAATGACGTTTTTCTGTTTCATATTCTACATGTGATGTAGATATTGTTATTCCTCTTTCTCTTTCTTCTGGTGCCTTATCAATATTTTCATAACTCATTACCTCTCCAGAACCTTTTCTTGAATTCAATACTGTTGTTATTGCTGCTGTTAATGTTGTTTTACCATGGTCAACATGACCTATTGTTCCTATATTTACATGAGGTTTGGTTCTTTCATATTTTGCTTTTCCCATTTTTTAATTCCTCCTTAATCATTTATTTATGTCCTAATATTTTTTCTTCAATATTCTTTGGTACGGATCCATAATGGTCAAATTGCATTGTATAAGTTCCTCTACCTTGAGTCTTGGAACGTAAGTCTGTCGCATATCCAAACATTTCAGAAAGAGGCACAAATCCTCTTATTACTTGAGCTCCACTGACAAGTTCCATTCCTTCAATTCTACCTCTTCTACCATTGATATCTCCCATTACATCTCCCATATACTCTTCGGGTACTATTACTTCAACTTTCATAATAGGTTCAAGTAAAACAGATTTTGCTTTTCTCATAGCTTCTTTAAATGCCATAGAACCCGCAATTTTAAACGCCATTTCTGATGAATCCACTTCATGATATGAACCATCAAATAATGTTACTTTTACATCTGTTACTGGGTATCCTCCTAAGATACCGCTATTCATAGCTTCTTGAATACCACTATCTACTGCTGGTATATAATCTTTCGGAATTGCTCCTCCAGTTATCTTATTCACAAATTCATAACCTTCTTTTGGTTCAACTTTAATTTTTACATGACCATATTGACCATGACCACCAGATTGTTTTACATATTTAGTTTCTACTTCAGTTGGAACAGTAATAGTTTCTTTGTAAGCAACCTGTGGACTACCTACATTAGCTTCAACTTTAAATTCTCTCAAAAGTCTATCAACTATTATTTCCAAATGTAATTCTCCCATTCCTGCTATAATAATCTGTCCAGTTTCTTCGTCTGTATATGTTTTAAATGTTGGATCTTCTTCAGCAAGTTTTGCCAATGCAATAGTCATCTTTTCTTGACTTGCTTTAGTTTTAGGTTCAATAGCTACATCTATTACTGGTTCAGGAAATTCCATAGATTCCAATACAATTGGATGTTCTTCAGAACATAATGTATCTCCTGTTCCTGTGTCTTTTAACCCTACTGCTGCTGCTATGTCTCCTGCATACACTTCATCTACTTCTACCCTCTTGTTAGCATGCATAAGAAGAATTCTACCTATTCTTTCTTTTTTGTCCTTTACTGGATTTAAAACATAACTCCCTGCTTTAAGTGTTCCAGAATAAACTCTAAAATATGCAAGCTTACCAACATAAGGATCAGTCACTATTTTAAATGCTAATGCAGAAAATGGTTCATCATCTGATGATTCTCTCTCTTCCTCCTCATCAGATAGTGCTCCTATACCTTTAACTGGAGGTATATCTATTGGAGAAGGCATATAATCTATAATTGCATCCAATAAAGGCTGTACTCCTCTGTTTTTATATGAAGAACCACATAATACTGGTGTAATTTCAGCCTTAAGAGTTGCTTCTCTAATAACCTTTTTTATTTTTTCAACAGTTATTTCTTCTCCCTCAAGATATTTAATCATTAATTCTTCATCATACTCTGCTAAAGTTTCTAACATTTTTTCTCTATATTCCTCTGCTAAACTCATCATATCTTCAGGTATTTCTACTATTTCAACCTTTTCTCCTAATTTATCATCATATACCCTTGCATTCATCTCAATTAAATCTACAACACCTATAAAATTATCTTCTTTCCCTATAGGTAATTGTATTGGGACTGGGCAGGCATTAAGTCTTTCTTTTATCATCTTAACTACTCTATAAAAATCTGCACCAAGTATATCCATTTTGTTAACAAATGCTAAACGTGGCACATGGTATTTATCTGCTTGTCGCCATACTGTTTCTGATTGTGGTTCTACTCCACCCTTGGCACAGAAAAGTGCTACTGCACCATCGAGAACACGAAGAGATCTTTCTACTTCCACAGTAAAATCCACGTGTCCTGGTGTGTCAATAATGTTAACTCTATGGTCTCGCCAATGACAAGTTGTCGCAGCAGATGTTATAGTTATTCCTCTTTCCTGTTCTTGTTCCATCCAATCCATTTGAGCTGAACCTTCATGAGTTTCCCCTAGTTTATGAATTTTTCCAGTATAGAATAATATTCTTTCGGTTGTAGTTGTTTTTCCTGCATCTATGTGAGCCATTATACCTATATTTCTAATTTTTTCTAACTGAAATTCTCTAGGCACAGTATTCCTCCTTTCTGTTACTTGTATTCCTGCCGCCTTTTACAAATATAATCAAATTACCATCTATAATGTGCAAAAGCTTTATTAGCTTCAGCCATTTTATGAACTTCTTCTCTCTTCTTAACACTTGCACCAGTATTATTTGAAGCATCCATAATTTCTTTTGCTAGTCTTTCTACCATAGTCTTTTCTCCTCTAGTTCTAGCATATTTCACTATCCAACGCAAACCTAAAGTTTGTCTTCTCTCTGGTCTAACTTCTACTGGTACTTGATAAGTTGCACCGCCTATACGTCTACCTTTTACTTCCAATACAGGCATGACGTTGTTTAATGCTTTATAAAATACTTCTAAAGGTTCTTCACCTGTCTGTTTTTCTACATAATCAAAAGCATCATATACTATTTTTAATGCAACACCTTTTTTTCCATCAATCATTACATTGTTTATAAGTTTTGTTACTACAGCATCATTATAAAGTGGATCAGGCATTACTTCTCTTTTTGCTATATATCCTTTTCTTGGCACATCGCTTCCCTCCTTAACCATATATTAGTAGATTCATAGGTACTCGACAGTCTTAACTGTCGTCGTGCACAAAATGCATCTATATAAAATGGAATAAATCCAATGCATTCCAGCACTCATATTATTTTTGAGGTTTCTTTACTCCATACTTTGATCTACTTTGCTTTCTATCTTCTACTCCAGCAGCATCTAAGGCACCTCTAACTACATGATACCTAACTCCTGGAAGGTCTTTAATTCTACCCCCTCTTACTAAAACAACACTATGTTCTTGTAAGTTGTGTCCAATTCCTGGAATATATGCTGTTACTTCCATTCCATTAGTTAGTCTAACTCTTGCTACTTTTCTTAAAGCAGAATTAGGTTTTTTAGGTGTTACTGTTTTAACAGCAGTACAAACTCCTCTTTTTTGTGGAGAATTTACATTTGTAGTTCTCTTTTTAAGCGAGTTATAATTTACACCTAATGCTGGAGACTTAGATTTATATTTAACTTGTTTTCTACCTTTTCTTATAAGTTGATTAATTGTTGGCATTAAGACACCTCCTTAATAATAATTTATTTTAATAATGCAGCAATTGCTGCATTCACATCAATACCACATGCTTTTCCTAATTCATTCATAGATTTAACATATACAATATCTATAGATTTTTGTTGACACATTTTTTTAATATCTGCTACTATTTTTTCTTCAACATCTTCTGCTATAAATACTTTCTCAACTTTCTCTTCTTTGACTGCTCTTCTAACTTGTTTTGCACCTACGATTTTGTTATTTGTATTTAATTCCTTTAACATAAAGTTTCCTCCCCCTTTTAAACATCTAGAAGATTATGTGGATATCCACATAATCCTCATGTTTTAAAGAGTCCACTTCAAATTTACACACTAATACATTTTATCATCAGTTTATTTGACTGTCAACATTTTTTCTTGTTAATTTTCATCTTCTTCTATTATCTCTTCTTCCTCTACATCTGCTGGTGCAACTTCAATATTTTTATATCGTCTCATACCAGTACCAGCTGGTATAAGTTTCCCAATTATTACATTCTCTTTTAATCCAATTAAATCATCTTTCTTACCTTTTATTGCTGCTTCTGTAAGAACTCTTGTAGTTTCTTGGAAAGATGCCGCTGATAAAAATGATTCTGTAGCTAAAGATGCCTTCGTAATACCTAATAAAGCCCTTCTTCCAACAGCTGGCTCTCCTCCATTTTCAATGGTCTCATTGTTTGTATTCTCAAAATAATGTATATTAATAAGACTTCCTGGTAATAAATCAGTATCACCTGGATCTTCTATTTTTACTTTACTTAGCATTTGTCTAACTATTATTTCTATATGCTTGTCATTAATGTCTACTCCTTGAAGTCTGTAAACTCTTTGTACTTCTTTTACTAAATAATTTTGTACTCCTTGAACACCTTTTATTTTTAAAATATCATGTGGATTAACAGAGCCTTCAGTTATTTCATCTCCTGCTTCTATGAAATCTCCCTCTCTTACTTTAAGTCTTGAACCATAAGGTATGTTATAACTCTTTGTTTCTCCATCTTCTGTTGTCATTATTACTTCCTTTTTCTTCTTAGCATCACTTATTGAAACTTTACCAGCCATTTCTGAAATAATCGCTAACCCTTTTGGCTTTCTCGCTTCAAATAATTCTTCAACTCTTGGCAACCCTTGTGTAATATCAGCTCCAGCTACTCCACCAGTATGGAAAGTACGCATAGTAAGTTGTGTCCCTGGTTCTCCTATTGATTGAGCAGCTATTGTTCCTACAGCTTCTCCTACATGAACACGACTTCCTGTAGCTAAATTTCTACCATAACATTTTGCACATACTCCATAATGAGTTTGACAACATAATACAGATCTAACTTTTACTTCTTTAATACCAGCCTTATCTATTTCATCAGCATTTTTTTCTGTTATCATTTCATTTCTTTTTACTATTATTTCTCCTGTTTTTGGATTTTCCACGTCTTCAAAAGCATACCTACCTATAATTCTATCTCTTAACTTTTCAATAACTTCATTTCCATCCATAAAAGCTTTAGCATTTATATACTGATCTGTTCCACAATCTTCTTCTCTTACCATAACATCCTGGCTCACATCTACTAATCTTCTTGTTAAATAACCAGAATCTGCAGTTCTAAGAGCAGTATCTGCAAGACCTTTCCTAGAACCATGAGTTGAAATAAAGAATTCAAGTACAGTTAGACCTTCTCTAAAATTAGCTTGAATTGGAATTTCAATAGTCTTTCCAGAAGCACTTGCCATAAGGCCTCTCATACCTGCTAATTGTCTTATTTGATTCTTACTTCCTCTAGCTCCAGAATGAGCCATAATGAAAACATTATTCATTTTATCTAATCCATTCATCAAAGCATCAGTAACATCTTCTGTAGTTCTTTCCCATATTTCAATTACTTTTTCATATCTTTCTTCATCTGAAATAAGTCCTCTTCTATAAGATTTTTCAAATTTATCTACTTCTGCTTCTGCTTTAGCTAATAATTTCGACTTTTCTTTAGGTACTTTTACATCAGACATACTAATAGTTATTGCACCTATAGTAGAATAGTGATAACCAACTTTCTTTATGTGATCTAATACAGTTGCGGTTATAGTGTTACCATGCTTTCTATAACATTTTTCTATAATATCTTCTAACATTTTTTTATCTACTAATGTATCTACCTCTAATGAATAAGAATCTTCTTCTCTATTCACAAATCCTAAATCTTGTGGAATATGCTCATTAAATATAAATCTTCCAACGGTACTTTCAACTAATTTACCTCTATCTTCTTCATATAATTTTCGTCTAACCTTAACTTTTGCATGTAAATCTATATCGCCATTATAATAAGCGTGAAGCATTTCTTCATAATCTTTGAATATTTTTCCTTCTCCTTTTTCTTCAGATACATCCACTGTCAAATAATAACTACCTAATACCATATCTTGAGTGGGGGTTGTAATTGGACTACCATCTTTAGGTGCCAATATATTATTAACAGATAACATAAGAAGCCTTGCTTCTGCTTGAGCTTCTGTAGATAATGGCACGTGAACTGCCATTTGGTCACCATCAAAATCAGCATTATATGCAGTACATACAAGAGGATGTAACTTTATAGCTTTTCCCTCAACTAATACAGGTTCAAAAGCTTGAATACCTAATCTATGAAGAGTAGGAGCTCTATTTAAAAGTACAGGATGATCTTTTATTACAACATCTAATACATCCCAAACTTCAGGCTTTGCTCGTTCTACCATTCTCTTTGCACTTTTAATATTATGAGCATAATCCTCTTCAACTAATTTCTTCATAACAAAAGGCTTAAATAACTCAAGGGCCATTCTCTTGGGCAAACCACATTGATAAAACTTCAATTCTGGTCCTACTACTATTACGGAACGTCCAGAATAATCTACTCTTTTACCCAATAAATTTTGTCTAAATCTTCCTTGTTTTCCTTTGAGCATATCAGATAATGATTTTAGAGGTCTATTTCCTGGTCCTGTTACAGGTCTTCCTCTTCTTCCATTATCAATCAATGCATCTACAGCCTCTTGTAACATTCTTTTTTCATTTCTTACAATAATATTTGGTGCTCCTAAATCTAAAAGCCTTTTTAATCTATTATTTCTATTTATTACTCTTCTATACAAATCATTTAAATCAGATGTAGCAAACCTTCCACCATCTAATTGAACCATAGGTCTTAAATCAGGTGGAATTACTGGTATTGCATCTAAAATCATCCATTCTGGTCTGTTACCAGATTTTCTAAAAGCTTCTACTACTTCTAACCTTCTTGTTATTCTCACTTTCTTTTGTCCAGTTGCTTCTTTTAGTTGTGTCCTCAGTTCTTTTGATTCTTCATCTAAATCAATTTTAGTAAGAAGTTCTTTTATTGCTTCTGCCCCCATAGCAGCCTTAAAATTATTACCATATTTTTCTCTTGCTTCCCTATACTCTGCTTCATTAAGAAGTTGTTTCTCAGAAAGAGAAGTTTCACCTGCATCCGTTACAATATAAGAAGCAAAATAAAGAACTTTTTCTAAAGATCTAGGAGACATATCTAACATAAGTCCCATTCTACTAGGTATTCCTTTAAAATACCAGATATGGGACACTGGTGCAGCTAATTCAATATGTCCCATTCTTTCTCTTCTCACTTTAGATTTAGTAACTTCGACACCACATCTATCACAAACTACTCCTTTATATCTTACTCTTTTATATTTACCACAATGGCATTCCCAATCTTTTGTTGGACCAAATATTTTTTCACAAAATAAGCCTTCCTTTTCTGGCTTTAAAGTTCTATAATTAATAGTTTCCGGTTTCTTCACTTCTCCTTTTGACCACTGTCTGATTTTTTCTGGAGAAGCAAGACCAATTCTTATTGAATCAAGATTATTCAATTCAAACAAGGAGCTTTCTCTCCTTTCTATAATAGAATTCTTAAATATTAAAATTAATAATCATCTATATTCTCTTTGCTAGTAACAATTTAAAATTTATTTCATAGCTTTTTTATCATCTAATATATCTTCCTCTACTAATTCAATATCTTCAATATCATCATCTGTTGATTCTATTATCTCTATTTCACTTTCTTCTTCTGTTAATACTTTTACATCTAAAGCTAGACTTTGTAGTTCTTTTATTAATACCTTAAAAGATTCTGGAATTCCTGGTTCTGGTATATTCTCTCCTTTTACAATAGCCTCATAAGTTTTTACTCTTCCTACTACATCATCAGATTTTACTGTTAGTATTTCTTGTAATGTATGAGCTGCTCCATAAGCTTCCAAAGCCCAAACTTCCATTTCTCCAAATCTTTGTCCTCCAAATTGGGCTTTTCCACCTAAAGGCTGTTGTGTTACCAAAGAATAAGGCCCAGTAGACCTTGCATGTATTTTATCATCAACAAGATGATGTAATTTTAACATATACATATAACCTACAGTAACAGAATTATTAAAATATTCTCCTGTTCTACCATCCCTTAACCATATTTTACCGTTTACGGGATAACCTGCATCTTTTAATGCGGTTACTATATCTTGCTCATTTGCCCCATCAAATACTGGAGTAGCAACTTTCCAGCCAAGTTTTTTAGCTGCTAATCCTAAATGAACCTCAAGAACTTGACCTAAATTCATTCTAGAAGGAACACCTAAAGGATTTAGCACTATTTCTACAGGTGTACCATCTGGCAAATAAGGCATATCTTCTTCAGGAAGTATCCTAGATATAACTCCTTTATTACCATGACGTCCACACATTTTGTCTCCAACACTTATCTTCCTCTTAGTTGCTACATAAACTCTTACCATTTGATTTACTCCTGGTTGGAGTTCGTCCCCATTTTCTCTAGAAAATATTTTTACATCCAAAACTATACCTGTTTCTCCATGGGGTACCCTCAATGAAGTATCTCTAACTTCTCTAGCTTTTTCTCCAAATATTGCCCTCAAAAGTCTTTCTTCTGCTGTCAATTCAGTTTCACCTTTTGGTGTCACTTTTCCTACTAATATATCTCCTGCCTTAACTTCAGCTCCTAAACGAATAATTCCTCGTTCGTCCAAATCCTTTAACATATCATCTCCAACATTGGGGATATCTCTTGTAATCTCTTCAGGACCTAATTTGGTATCTCTTGCTTCTGATTCATATTCTTCTATATGAATAGAAGTTAAATCATCATCTTTAACCAATTTTTCACTTATCAAAATAGCATCCTCAAAATTGTAACCTTCCCATGTCATAAAAGCTACTAATAAATTTTTCCCCAATGCAATTTCACCCATATCAGTACTAGGGCCATCAGCGATTACATCACCTTTTTCTACATTATCTCCTTCTCTAACTATTGGTCTATGATTTATACATGTTCCTTGATTGGAACGGATAAATTTCAATAATTTATATCTATCTATTTTTTCATCAGAATCTCTTTTCACTAAAATTTCATCTGAACTTACTTTTGTTACTTTTCCACTATTTTTAGCAATAATTACAACACCTGAATCCTTTGCTGCTTTATATTCAATTCCAGTTCCAATAATTGGTGCTTCTGATTTTATCAATGGTACTGCTTGACGTTGCATATTCGCCCCCATAAGAGCTCTATTAGCATCATCATTCTCAAGGAAAGGTATCATAGATGTGCCTACCGATACAATTTGTTTAGGTGAAACATCCATATAATCCACTTCATCGCTTGGATATATGTCAATTACTCCATTTTTCCCTCTAGCCACTACTCTTTTATTTATAAATCTACCTTCCTCATCTAATTTTTCATTAGATTGAGCAATAATATATTCATCTTCTACATCAGCAGTCAAATACTCTATTTCTTCTGTCACAATCCCTTTTTCTTTGTCTACTTTTCTATATGGTGCTTCTATAAAACCATATTCATTAATTCTTGCATAAGTTGTTAAAGAGGTTATTAACCCTATATTAGGTCCTTCTGGTGTCTCAATTGGACACATTCTTCCATAATGAGAGTGATGCACATCTCTAACTTCAAATCCAGCCCTATCTCTACTTAAACCGCCAGGCCCTAAAGCTGACATCCTTCGTTTATGGGTCAACTCTGCAAGTGGATTTGTTTGATCCATAAATTGTGACAACTGACTGCTACCAAAAAACTCTTTAATAGACGCCACTACTGGTCTAATATTAATCAACGCTTGTGGTGTAGCTACATCAACATCTTGAATAGTCATTCTCTCTCTTACTACTCTTTCCATTCTAGAAAGACCTATTCTAAATTGATTTTGTAACAATTCTCCTACTGAACGAAGTCTTCTATTTCCTAAATGATCTATGTCATCAACATACCCAATATTATTAAACAAATTAAACTCATAATTTATACTAGCAATAATATCATCTATTATTATATGTTTAGGAGATAATTCTCTTGTTTTATCTTTTATAGCTTCTTTTAACTCTTCTAAATCTTTATTGTTTTCTATTATTTCTTTCATAATAGGATAGTATACTTTTTCTTTTAATCCTAATTTTTCGAAAGAAAAAGGTAGATCAAATGTATTTGTATCAACAAAATTGTTTCCTACCACTCTAACTTTTTGTCCATCCTCAACTTTTATATCTACCTTGTTTATTCCTAAACTTTCTATTAATAAAGCTCTTTCTCTATTAATTTTTTCTCCTTCTTCTACTATTATTTCTCCTGTTTCTTCATCTACTATATTTTTTGCTGCTTCTTTGCCTATTATTCTATCACGTAAAGCCAACTTTTTATTAAATTTATATCTCCCGACTTTCGCCAAATCATAACGCCTAGAGTCAAAAAATAAATTATTTAAAAGAGTGTTTGCACTTTCTACTGTTGGAGGTTCACCTGGTCTCAATCTCTTATATATTTCTATTAATGCTTCTTCTTGATTTTTGGTATTATCCTTTTCTAATGTTTTTAAAACTTCTTCAGTTTCTCCAAGCAAATCAATTATATCTGAATCATCAGAATAACCTAATGCTCTTAATAATGTTGTTATAGTAAGTTTTCTAGTCCTATCAATTCTCACATAAACAATACCATTTGAATCCGTTTCATATTCTAACCATGCACCCCTATTGGGAATAACTGTTGCAGAATATAAATCCTTCCCAACTTTATCAATTTCTTTATCAAAATACACTCCTGGTGACCTTACCAACTGACTGACAACAACTCGCTCAGCTCCATTGATAATAAAAGTACCTTTTTCAGTCATTAATGGAAAATCACCCATAAATACTTCTTGCTCTTTTACTTCTCCTGTCTCTTTGTTTATTAATCTAATTTTTGCCTTCAATGGTGCAGAATAACTTGCGTCTTTCTCCTTTGATTCCTCTTCAGTATATTTAGGTTCTTCATCTAAATAGTAATCTACAAATTCTAACACCAAATTACCTGTATAATCTTGTATTGGAGAAATATCTTCAAATACTTCTTTAAGCCCATCATTTAAAAACCACTCATAAGAACTTCTTTGAACCTCAATTAAATCTGGTAATTCTGTTACTTCTTCAATTCTTGAATAACTCATCCTGGTGCGTCTTCCAAATGTTACAGGATGTACCATGCAAAATTCACCCCTTATTAAAACTAAAATAGCCAAAAGTGATTTCCACTTTCGGTAATTTTTCCCTACAAAAAATATTATACCTTCTCTAATATTACCAAAAAATCTTTTTTTATACTAATCCACTTTTTCGATTATTGCATCTTAATATATTACCATACATATGTAAAGATGTCAAGAATTTTTTTCATATATTTATTCTTTTTTATGAATATTAAAAGGCTTCCTTTTAAATGGAAGCCTTTTTAAAACCAATTATTTCAATTCTACAGTTGCTCCAACTTCTTCTAATTTTGTCTTTATTTCTTCAGCTTCTTCTTTTGCAATTCCTTCTTTAACTGCCTTTGGAGCACTATCTACTAATCCTTTAGCTTCTTTTAAACCTAATCCAGTTATATCTCTAACAACTTTTATAACTTTTATTTTTTCTTGACCAATTTCTGCTAATACTACATCAAATTCACTCTTTTCTTCAGCTGCTCCTTCACCTTCTGCTGGTGCTGCTCCTGCTGCAGCTACTGCTACAGGTGCTTGAGCACTAACACCAAACTCTTCCTCTAATTCTTCTACTAATTCAGCTAATTCTAAAACAGTTAGACTTTTTACCTCTTCAATTAAATTTTGAACTTTTTCACTTGCCATCTTAAAATCCCTCCATATAATATTTTTTACGCTTCTTGAGCTTCTTGTTTTTCTTTAATAGCATTTAACGCATATACAAGATTTCTAATATTACCTTGCAATACATTTACAAATCCAGTTATTGGTGCATTCAAGCCACTTAATGCTTGAGCAATAAGAACTTCTTTTGATGGTAAACTTGCCAAAGATTTTACCTCTTCAACATCAATAATTCTACCATCTACAATACCTGCTTTAATTTCTAATTCTTCATGATCCTTTGAAAAATTATAAGTAATTTTTGCTGCCTCAACTGGATCATCATAGCCAAAAGCTACTGCATTAGGTCCTATTAAATACTTATTAAAATCCTCATATCCCGAATCTTTAAATGCAAATCTCATTAAAGTATTTTTATATACTTTATAATCTACTCCTGCATCTCTACATTCTTGCCTCAATTTTGTCAAATCATCTACATTAAGGCCTCTGTAATCAACTAACACTACAGCTTCAGATTCATTAATTTTTTCTTTTATCTCTTCAACTATTGCTTTTTTCTCTTGAAGGACTTTTTCTTTCAATAGTTCCACCTCCTTTAAGATGAAGATCAGGAATCAAAAATCTCTCCGTAGACACGGAGAGACCATAATTTTTATAAATATATAATCTATGGTTCACCTCGGTAGGAATTTTTAAACCCTAAGGTTCCTACTGTCTACGGTTAATATATTCATTTAACACAAGTTATTTTACCACTATTCTTCTTCATCGTCAACTAATGCATCAACTATTTTTTGAGAATTCACTTTTACTCCTGGTCCCATTGTACTAGCTAATACAACACTTTTTAGATACTTACCTTTTGCTGCTGCAGGTCTAGCTTTTATTATTGCATCCATAATTGTCGCAAAATTTTGTCTTAACTTCTTAGTTCCAAAGGAAACTTTTCCTATAGGTACATGTATAACACTTGCTTTGTCTACTCTATATTCTACCTTACCTGCTTTTATCTCTTCTACTGCCTTTCCAACTTCAAAAGTAACAGTTCCAGACTTTGGATTTGGCATTAATCCTTTAGGTCCTAAAATTCTTCCCAATCTTCCTACAACTGGCATCATATCAGGTGTAGCTACGACTACATCAAAATCTAACCAATTTTCTTTTTGAATTTTTTCAGCCATTTCTTCAGCACCTACATAATCAGCACCTGCTTCTTCTGCTTCTTTAACCTTATCTCCTTTTGCAAAAACTAATACTTTTTTAGTTTTACCTGTTCCATGTGGAAGCACTACTGCTCCACGTACTAATTGATCTGCATGTTTTGGATCTACATTTAATTTTACTGAAAGTTCAACTGTTTCATCAAAATTAGCATAGGCAGTTTTTTGAACCAATTCAATAGCCTCTTTTGGTTCATAAAATTTCTCTCTATCTACTAATTTTATACTCTCTTCATATTTTTTGCCTCTTTTTGCCATTTTTCATTACCTCCTTGTGGTTCTAACGGATATTCCTCCCACATATTTTAACTATTCTACAACAATTCCCATACTTCTTGCTGTTCCTTCTACCATACTCATAGCAGCTTCTATACTACCTGCATTTATATCAGGCATTTTTATTTCAGCTATTTCTTTGATTTTATCTTTTGAAATTTTTGCTACTTTAGTTTTATTTGGCTCTCCAGAACCTAATTCAAGACCTGCTGCTTTTTTAAGTAATACCGAAACAGGTGGGGTCTTTGTAATAAATGTAAAAGATCTATCTTGATATACTGTTAAAACAACTGGTATCAACATTCCAGCTTGATCTGCAGTTCTAGCATTAAATTCTTTTGTAAATTGCATAATATTAACACCGTGAGGCCCTAATGCAGTACCTACTGGTGGTGCTGGAGTTGCCTTACCAGCTGGAATTTGTAATTTAACTACAGCTATAACTTTCTTCGCCATTTAATTCCACCTCCTCATTTCCATTGCCACTTCAAAATCTATTTAATTCAAAAGCTTATTAGCCTTTATATGCATGTTAAAGTTTTGCTATTTGATCAAAATCTAATTCTACTAAAGTTTCCCTTCCAAACATAGATACATATACTTTTACTTTCTTCTTCTCAAGATTAATGCTTTCAACAGTTCCCATGAAATTTTCAAAAGGTCCTGAAATTACTTTTACTGAGTCCTTTTCTTTTAAATCAATAGAAGGTATACTAGTTTCCTGTACACCTAAATCTTTGACTTCTTCATAGCTTAAAGGAACAGGCTTAGAACCTGGCCCTACAAACCCAGTTACACCTCTTGTATTTCTAACAAGATACCATGAATCATCATTAATTATCATTTTAATAATTACATATCCAGGGAAAAGTTTTCTTTCTTTTAATTTTTTATTTCCACCTTTTGTGTCTATATATTCCTCTGTAGGTACTACTACTTCAAAAATATCATCAATCATACCACGATTTTCAACCATTTTTTCTATGTTTGCCTTTACTTTATTTTCATGACCTGAATAAGTATGAACAACATACCACTTGGCCTTTTTTGCTCTTTCTTCCCTGCTCTCCATTTTATTTTTCATAAACACAGGACCAACTATACTATGGTCCTTCCCTCCTTTATTACTTTAATACCAATGATAAAAGACGATGTATTCCCATATCTATTAACCAAACTACTAAACCTACTATAGCACTGATAAATATTACAACACCTGTATAATTTGCTAATTCTTTTTTAGAAGGCCATAATACTTTTTTTATTTCTGCTTTTACACCTCTAAAGTAGGTTCTCATCTTGCCTTTCTTTTTGGTATTGGTTTGAGCCGCTGACATATAATTCACATCCTAACTATACATATTCTAAATTACTTTGTCTCTTTATGAACAGTATGTGCCTTACAAAATTTACAATATTTTTTCAATTCTATTCTCTCGCTATTATTTCTCTTATTCTTAGATGTAGTATAATTTCTCTGTTTACATTCTGTACATTCTAATATTATGTTATCTCTCACTTCGGACACCTCCTGAATTTCTAGTATATATATTAACAGTAATCATTTCTAGGTCTACCCTATTATTAACAACATTACTTAATATAAACTATCATAAATTAAATATTATGTCAATAAAAACATAATTATTTTATAACTATTTTGTTCAAAGTTCATATATTATTGATAAAAGTACATAAAAATAAAACAATACTTTAAAAAAGACTAGGTCAAAAGACCCAGTCTTTTAATTACTATTCAAGTACTTTAGAAACTACTCCTGCTCCTACAGTTCTTCCACCTTCACGAATAGCAAATCTTAGACCTTCTTCCATTGCTACTGGTGTTATCAATTCTATTATAAACTTAGCATTATCTCCAGGCATTACCATTTCTACGCCTTCTTCTAATTCAATATTTCCTGTTACATCTGTTGTCCTAAAGAAAAATTGTGGTCTGTATCCATCAAAGAATGGTGTATGTCTTCCTCCTTCTTCTTTTGTTAATACATATACTTCTGCTTCAAATTTTGTATGTGGAGTAATGCTTCCTGGTTTTGCTAATACTTGACCTCTCTCTATTTCATCTCTTTGAACTCCTCTAAGTAATGCTCCTATATTATCTCCTGCTTGGGCTTCGTCTAATACCTTCCTAAACATTTCTACTCCTGTTACTACTACTTTTCTTGGTTTATCTTGTAATCCTACTATTTCTACTTCATCTCCTGTATGAAGTACTCCTCTTTCTACTCTTCCTGTTGCTACTGTTCCTCTTCCTGTTATTGAAAATACATCTTCTACTGGCATTAAGAATGGTTTGTCTGTTTCTCTTTCTGGCTCTGGAATTTCTTCATCTATTGCATCCATTAATTCCATTATTTTGTCTCCCCATTCACTTTCTGGTTCTTCTATTGCCTTAAGTGCTGAACCTACTATTATCTTTGCATTATCTCCGTCAAATTCATATTCATTTAATAATTCTCTTACTTCCATATCTACCAATTCTATTAATTCATCATCATCTACCATATCTGCTTTGTTTAAAAACACTACTATATTTGGTACTCCTACTTGTCTTGAAAGTAATATATGTTCTCTTGTTTGTGGCATTGGACCATCTGCTGCTGATACTACTAATATTGCACCATCCATTTGTGCTGCTCCTGTAATCATGTTCTTTACATAGTCAGCATGTCCTGGACAGTCTACGTGTGCGTAATGACGTTTTTCTGTTTCATATTCTACATGTGATGTAGATATTGTTATTCCTCTTTCTCTTTCTTCTGGTGCCTTATCAATATTTTCATAACTCATTACCTCTCCAGAACCTTTTCTTGAATTCAATACTGTTGTTATTGCTGCTGTTAATGTTGTTTTACCATGGTCAACATGACCTATTGTTCCTATATTTACATGAGGTTTAGTTCTTTCATATTTTGCTTTTCCCATTTTTTAATTCCTCCTTAATCATAAATATTAGTTAATGATAAGAGAACTTAGTTAGATGTTTCTTTTGTTTTGAATATATTGGAGCCCATGACCGGATTTGAACCGGTGGCCTCTTGCTTACCATGCAAGTGCTCCACCTACTGAGCTACATGGGCATTCATTAACTACTGTTAATTATTTTACTATTTTTTTATCAAGTTTGTCAACTATAATTAAACTTCTCTCAATTCTAAATACCTTTCTAACTTTCTTTTTACCCTTTGTAATGCATTATCTATGCTCTTCACATGTCTATCCAATTCTACAGATATTTCTTGATAAGTTTTTCCTTCCAAATAAGCATTTAATACTTCCCATTCTAGATCACTAAGTATTTCTCCTATTTTATTTTCCATATGGTACAATTCTTCCCTACTAATAACTAATTCTTCAGGATCTGTAATCTTAGCACCCGATAGCACATCTAACAATGTTCTATCAGACTCTTCATCATAAATAGGTTTATTTAATGATACATAGGAATTAAGAGGTATATGTTTTTGCCTCGTTGCAGTTTTAATAGCAGTAATAATTTGCCTAGTAATACAAAGTTCTGCAAAAGCTTTAAAAGAAGCTAGCTTGTCTCTATTGTAATCACGAATAGCTTTGTATAAACCTATCATACCTTCTTGTACTATATCATCCCTATCAGCTCCAATTAAAAAATAAGATCTCGATTTTATTCTTACAAAATTTTTATATCTCTTTATCAAATACTCTAATGCTTGAGGATCATCATTTCTTGCTGCTTCAACGATATCCTCATCTTTCATATCATCAAACCGTGTAGTGTCTAATTCATCATATACACTTAAACCCACCAAGCATCCCCTCCAAAATATTCAAAATCACAAGTCCGCTTCAATTAACTAGATTATAATTTAATATCTATTAATAGTCAAGGCTATACTAATCTTTTGACCATTTTTTCAATTTTTTAATAGTTTCCTCATCTAATCTGCCAATAATCAAATCATTCCTTTCATTATCTTTTTTTCTTTTATTTTTTATATAATTTTTCTTACTTGCTATTTCAGCCTCTAATTCTCGTGCAGATATTCTTGTTCCACCTCTCCCCAATACTACTTGTTGTTCCATCCAATCTGATGTAGCAACTCTAATTTTTTTAATTCTCCCAATACTATCCAAAGTTCTTTCAATATATTGATCTGCAGTTTCATTTTCCTTCGTATAAACTACCTCTACACCTTTAATATTATCTTTTTTCCCACTATTTCCTTTAACTAAATGTGCATCAAAAACTACAATAACTTTAATTTCAGTATAGTACTGATATTCTACCATAATATCTATTAATTCATTTCTTGCAGTATCTAGGTCTATTTTACTAAGTTCTCTTAAATTATCCCAAGAATTTATTATATTATAACCATCTACAAATAAATATTCTTGAGAATTCCCATTTTTACATTCCATATCGTTGCCTTACCACTTCATACAACAATATAGAGGCAGCATTAGACGCATTTAGAGAAGATATATCACCCAACATAGGAATCTTAACTAAAAAATCGCAATTTTCCTTTACCAACCTAGAAATTCCCTTGCCTTCATTACCTATGACTACACATATAGGGCCTTTTAAATCTAAATTAAAATAATAATCATTTCCTGACATATCTGCTCCAAAAATCCAAAGCCCATAATTCTTTAGATCAATAATTGTATCAGTAATATTAGTAACTCTACTAATAAGTATGTGCTCAGTAGCACCTGCAGATGTTTTGACTACTGTCTGATTGACAGCTGCAGATCTTCTCTTAGGTATTATTATACCATGAGCCCCCGCTCCTTCTGCTGAACGAATAATAGAACCCAAATTATGGGGATCTTCTATTTCATCAAGAATTACTACAAAAGGATCTTCTTTTAATGTTTTTGCTCTTTCCAAAATTTGTTCAATACTAGAATACTCATAAAATGAAACTAAAACTGCTACACCTTGATGAACACTTTCATTGGAAATTTTGTCCAATTTATCTTTACTGACATATTCCACGAAAATATTTTTTTCTTTAGCAATCTTCACTATATTGTTTATGGAACCCTTCAATTCCCCTTTGGACACTAGCATTTTTTTAATTTTTCTATTTGATTTTAATATTTCTAGTACTGGATTTCTTCCAACAATGTATTCACCCTTCATAATTCCCACTCCTTAAAAACATCTCATCTATCTCCACCAGCTCTATTTATTCAATAAAAAATTTAGTTAAATATTTTTAAATTTCTCTCTAACTTCTTCTATTCTTCCACAAGCCATATTTCCTTCTGGACAAAATCCTGTTAAGCAACTAGGGCCTGCATTTTTAAATAATGTAGGATATATTTTCTTTACTTTTTTAAGCATTTCAATAGCTAATTGTCTTATTTCCCATTGAGCCCTATTGCAAGTCCTAAGTTCAAAAAAATTTAGTAAACTTCTTGCATTCATTGTAACAACAATTTTAGTTTCACATGCATTTGGAAATATATACCTTGCATCTTCTATAGATGCTTTTTCTGCTTTTAATCTAGCTTCTTTTTCTTCATATCCTTCTTCTATATATTTGTAATAATTAGTTTTATATAAAAGTTTTGTTATTTCATCATAATATCTTTGATCTTCTTTCATAGCCTTTACAAACATTTCCTTAGCTTCTGGTATATTTTTAATAGAAGGAGGTATTATGTATTCAAATTGATTTAATTTTACATATCTTTGTGATTGTTGAGAATAACTTGCTATTCTATGCCTTACTAATTGATGAGTTAAAGTTCTCGAAACTCCTTCTATTCCAAATGTGAAACTTATATGCTCCAAGGGAGATTCATGACCTAATTTCATTAATTTATTTAAAAACTTATCTACCTTGTCATCTTCTAAATTTTGCTCAATTTTGTCTATTCCAACCGGTGAATAACAAAGCTTTGCAGCTGATGCTATTAATTTTTCTCCATTAGGTGTATACCTCAAAAGTTTCACCTTCATTTTTGATTCCATATTTTAACCCCCTTTAATTTTATATTTCCATGTTTATTATTTCATCAAATAAACAAAATATCCTCTCATCTTTGCCAGTTAAAAAAAGATAACCTATTAAAGTTTCAAAACCAGTTGCATATTTATAATCCATTAACTCTGCATTTTTAGGAACTGAATTATTTTTAGCATTTCTACCTCTCTTTACAAGATTTTTCTCCTCATTTGTTAGCTCCTTTTCTAATATATGAACTATATTACATTGAGCTTCTGCTTTTACATATCCAACAGCTTTTTTATGAAGTTTTTTTACTGGTAATCCTTTTTTAACTAAATAAGTTCTTACAAGTAATTCATATACTGCATCTCCAATATATGCTAACTGTAAAGGAGATAATGCTTCTATCTCCTTTACAGTTAGTCTATTTCTTAATTTATTAAAATTATTTTTCATATCTACACTCTCTTCCATTTTACTCCTTTTGATGTATCTTCAAGTATAATTCCTTGTTTTCTAAGATTATCTCTAATTTCATCTGCTAACTCAAAGTTTTTATTCTTTCTCGCCTCAGCTCTTTTTTCTATAAGTTCTACAATTTCATCATTTAATAATTCATCTTTTTTTAATAATAACCCTAAAATTTCAGAAAGTTCCATTAATGTATCATAAGTATATGATATCAAACTTTTAGGACTTCTTTCATCCAAATTTAAATTGGCATATTTTACTATCTCAAAAAGGACTGCAATTGCATCTGCTGTATTTAAGTCATCATCCATACTCTTAAAAAACTTTTCTTTATAAAGTTTAATTTTATTTTTTTGTTTAACTTCTTCTTCTGTCATTTCTTTGTTTTTAGCCTTTTCCATTAAATATTCTAAATTTTTCTTTCCATTATATAATCTGTCTAATCCTTTTTGAGCCTGTTTCATTAATTCTACACTAAAATTAATAGGATTCCTATAATGGGCTGACAACATAAAAATTCTCAACACCTCTAAATCAAATTTTTCCTTTATTTCTTTTACTGTAGAAAAATTAAAAGCAGACTTACTCATTTTTTGATCTTCTATGTTTATCATAGCATTATGAAGCCAATAATTTGCAAAAGGTTTTCCTGACAAAGTTTCACTTTGAGCAATTTCATTTTCATGATGAGGAAATTGCAAATCATCTCCTCCAGCATGAATATCTATAGTCTCTCCAAGAAGCTCTTTTGCCATTACAGAACACTCAATATGCCAACCAGGTCTTCCTTTACCCCAAGGGCTATCCCAAGAAGGTTCTCCACTTTTCTCCTTTTTCCATAATACAAAATCCATAGGATTTTTCTTATCTTTATTTATTTCTATTCTTGCTCCACTCATAAGTTCTTCTATGTTTTTTTTAGATAATTTTCCATAATTTTTAGCCTTAGAAATATCAAAATACACATTTCCATCTACATTATAAGCTGCTCCTTTGTCTTCCAATTGTTTAACAAATTTAATTATATCATCCATATGCTCAGTTGCTCTAGGATGTAATGTCTCCTCTTCCAAAATTCCTAAACCTTCTGTATCTTTAAAAAACTCATTAATATACCTATCTGCTATTTTCTTTACTGTAGTACCTTCTTCATTAGCTTTTTTTATCATTTTATCATCAATATCTGTAAAATTCATTACATATTTTACTTTCATACCTTTGTATTTAAAATATCTTCTTAAAGTATCAAAAATTATTAAAGGTCTAGCATTACCTATATGAATATTATTATATACAGTAGGTCCACATACATATATAGTGACTTCTTTATCATTTAGTGGTTTAAATTCTTCTTTTTTTCTTGTTAAAGTATTATATAATTTCATTTTTTGAATTCTCCTCTCTGCTATATAAAATACTTTCTAAATTAGATATTTTTTTCTTTAAATCTTCTATTTCTTGAGACACTGGATCTGGTAAACGTACCTGATCTAAATCCACCTCTTCTTTTACAACTTTAAGTGGTTTATTGTTTTTAACCACTACTCTACCAGGTACCCCAACTACAGTACAATTAGCTGGTACTTCTTTTAATACTACTGAACCAGCACCTATCTTTGAGTTATCCCCTACATTAAATGGTCCTAATACTTTAGCCCCACTACTGATCATTACGTTATTACCAATAGTTGGATGTCTTTTCCCCTTTTCTTTTCCAGTCCCTCCTAGTGTCACACCTTGATATATAGTTACATTATTTCCAACCTCAGCAGTCTCTCCAATTACCACTCCCATTCCATGATCTATAAATACCCCTCTACCTATTTTAGCTCCTGGATGTATCTCTACACCTGTAAAGAATCTGCTTATATTTGAAATTATACGAGCTAAAAGAAATAATTTTTTATTGTAAAGGAAATGGGCTATTCTATAAAAGAATAGAGCATGTAATCCAGGATAACAAAGTACAGCCTCAACCCAACTCTTAACAGCTGGGTCTCTTTGTCTAATAGCTTTCACATCTTCTTTTATAGTTTCCCACATATCTTTCATTCCTTTCATATTTATAATATAAAAAAACCGTCTCAAATACAGAGACGGTTTTACCGCGGTTCCACTCTAACTAGATCCCCTTCAAAACAACAAGGAGTCCTCTCATATTTACAAAATAACGGTTTTCCCGATTTACCCTACTTTTATTTCTTCGGGCAATGGCTCAAAGGTGCACTTCAATTTAACATGAACTTAAGATTCCTCTCAGCTAGGTAGAAATCCCTCTCTGTAAGTTTGATTAAATCTACTTTACCTTATCATAACCTTTTAGTATTAAATTGATTAATCATATTGTATATTAACTTAACCTAAATTTCAAGCATTACTTTAAATGAAATTTACTACATTCATTTAATTAATTAATATAATTGTTTTCTATATAATCTATGCGTTTTAATATATTTTGTTTACCTAAAACATAGATAATATTAGCTAATTCTGGTCCATGCACATTTCCAGTCAATGCAACTCTTACAGGCATGAACAAATTCTTTCCCTTTATTCCTGTTTTTTTCTGAATTCTCTTCATAATATTTTTTGCAAATTCTTCATCTATTTCTTCTATTGTATCTAATTCTTCTTTTAATGTAGATAACAATGTTGGAACTTGTTCCCCTTTCAAAACTTCTGCAGCATTATCATCTTCTAATTCTACCTCATTTTTAAAGAAAATATCTACTTTATCTACTATTTCTTTAGTTGTAGATAAACTTTCTTGTACAGTTACAACCATTGCCTTTATCCAATTATATCTTTCTTCTACATCTTCATCTATAATATAATTTGCTTCTTTTAAATAAGGTATACAAATATCCGTAATTTCTTCTGGACTCTTACTCCTTATATAATGTCCATTTATCCAATTAAGTTTATTTTTATCAAATATACCACCTGTTTTAGAAACTCTTTCAAAAGAAAATTGTTCTATTAATTCCTCCATGGAAAGTATCTCTTCATTGCTATCTGGGCTCCAACCCACCAAAGCAAGATAATTTACTATAGCTTCTGGTAAATATCCTTCTTTCTTGAAACCCTCTACTGATACATCTCCATGTCGCTTACTCAGTTTTTTTCTGTCCTTATTTAAAACAGTAGGTAAATGAACATATTCTGGTTTATCCCATCCAAAGGCCTCATATATTAATATATGCTTTGGAGTTGAAGCAAGCCACTCTTCTCCACGAACTATATGAGTAATATTCATTAAATGATCATCTACTACTACCGCCATATGATAGGTAGGATAGCCATCAGATTTCAAAAGCACCTGATCATCCATATCATCAGTATTTATAACAATATTTCCTTTTACCAAATCATGGAATTTTACATCTTTATTATGAGGCAGTTTTAACCTTACTACATATTCTTCTCCCTCTGCTATTCTTGCCTTTGCTTCCTCTATAGGAATATTTCTACAAAACCCATCATACTTAGGAACCAGTCCTTTTATTTTCTGTTCTTCTCTTACTGCATCAAGTCTTTCTTTTGAGCAAAAACAATAATAAGCATAACCTTTTTTTACTAACTCATCTACATATTTTCTATAAATATCTAACCTTTGTGATTGAATATATGGTCCAAAATCCCCTTTTTGAACTATTTCTCCATTCTCTAAAAATACACCTTCATCATATTTTATTCCAGCCCATTCCAAAGAATCAATTAAATTTTCAATAGCTCCTTCTACATATCTAGTTCTATCTGTATCTTCTATCCTCAAAATAAGCTTTCCATTATTATGTCTTGCAAATAAATAATTGTAAAGAGCCGTTCTAATCGATCCTATGTGTATAAAACCTGTAGGACTTGGAGCAAATCTAAGTCTTACTTCTTCCACTGCTACCACACCTCCAAAATAACTTTCCTGTCTATTATATAATACCTTTTTTATAGTATCAACAAAGGTAAAATTATTAACTAAACATTTTTTTGAAAAAATTAGTTATAGCATCTAATATTTTGCCCAAAAAAGACTTTACTTCCTCATTTTGTCCAATAATATCATCTAATTTCCCAGATATATCTTTTAATTGGGTTTTAATTTCATCTAAATTTAAATCCAATTTTGAAATACGTTTCATTAATGATATTATTTCTTCTATTTGTTCTTCAGTAAGTTCAATCCCCAATTTTTCTGATATATCTTCTATGGCTTTTCTAATGTCTTTTTCACTTTTAATATCATTTGCAACTACATAAGCTTTTACATCATTAATAAGCTCACTAGCTTCTTCCTTACCAATTTCATCTCCTAGTTGTGCAGTTTTAGCAATTTCTTCACTGGCTACATCTTTTTCTAATTGTGTTACTTCTTCTCCTGTCATATCTTCAAACGCTTTTATTATACCAGTTAATGCAGCTGTTCCTGAGACATTGACTGGACTTGTTACTTTCACTTTTGCATCTTTGACACCAGCTGTTATTAATGCATTTCTATACATATCCTCTGTAACCCAAGTAATATTGCGAGTTTCTACTGTAATTCCTTGCCCTTCTCCAGTTTTTTCAACACATGCACAAGATAAGGCTCTTGTTCCCAATAACTTTTCATCTATATACTTACCTAAATACTGTCTTTCTTCTTGATTAGTCACTTCTACTAACTTAACATTTTCATCTACACCAAAATAATTAAATACATCTTTCTTTTGTTCTTCATTTAAATTTTTACCTATACTTACTACTACTTCATTTCCCACACTATCAGCACATGCCACAATAGATGAAAACAAAAGAACAGCTATAAGCATAATAGAAAATACTTTCTTCTCCATTATTAATCCCCCCAATATAATAAAATAATTACCTTCTAAAATAGAATACCTTATTATCTAAAATTTTACAAGTATATTAATTTTTAAAATTTCTTTGATATATTTTTGTAACCTCACATTCATAAAATAATCTCTTTAATATATCAATAGTTATTCTATTTTATAATTTTAATCCCTCTTTATTAAATTCTTCTAAAACTTTATTTTTTACTTCATCGCCTTTAATATCAGTATTTTTCTCTTCCTTTCTTAATGAATATTCTACAATTCCTTCCTCAGCTTTCCTACCTACAGTTATTCTTATTGGAATACCTATTAAATCTCTATCATTAAATTTAACTCCTGCCCTTTCATTCCTATCATCTAATAATACCTCTATACCTAAATCTTGTAATTCCCTATATAATTTTTCTCCTACTTTTTTCTGTTCTTCATTTTTCATATTAATCACTGTAATAATTACATGATATGGTGCTACTACTAAAGGCCAAATAATCCCATATTCATCATGATATTGCTCTACTATAGCTGACATGGATCTAGAAACTCCTATACCATAAGAACCCATATAGAAAACTTTATCCTTGCCATCTTCATCTAAATAAGTTGCATTCAAACTCTCACTATATTTAGTACCTAATTGAAATATGTTTCCAACCTCTATACCTCTATCTATAACAAGAGTTTTCCCACATTTAGGGCACAAATCCCCTTCTTTAATATTAACTAAATCCTCCACTACTTCTCCAGTAAAATCCCTACCATAATTTACATTTTTCATATGATAATTTGTCTCATTTCCTCCTACAATAAGATTCTTCATATTTTTTATTCGTGAATCAACTATTAATCTTACCTCTTCTTTTAATCCCAAGGGTCCAGTAAATCCTGCTTCTGCTCCAGTTATATTTTTTATTGTTTCATTGTCTGCTAACTCCAATTCATGTACAGCAATTCCTAGATAATTACACAATTTAGTTTCATTCAATTCTCTATCCCCTGGTACTAACACAATAATTGGTTCATTTTCTATCTTGTATATTACAGCCTTTGCCATTTTGCTTTCTTTAACTTTTAAAAATGCTGTTAATTCTTCAATAGTTTTTATATTTGGAGTGTATATTTTTTCTTTTTCAAGTTCTTTCTCATCTTCATCAAAATGATAAACTACCTTTACTTTTTCATCTGTAGCAGCATAATCACAGCTTTCACAATAAACAACTAAACCTTCACCTACTTCTGACATAGCCATAAACTCATGGGACTTGTTTCCACCCATAGCTCCAGAATCTCCTTCTACTATCTTATACTTCAATTTTAATCTATCAAAAACTTTTTCATAAGCTTTCCACATATTTTCATAAGATTGCATCATTCCTTCTCTATCAATATCAAAACTATAAGCATCTTTCATAATAAACTCACGACCTCTAATTAATCCAAATCTAGGTCTCTTTTCATCCCTATATTTAGTTTGAATTTGATATAAATTTAAAGGAAGTTGCTTATAAGATTTAATTTCACTTTTTATAAGATTTGTAAAATATTCTTCATGAGTTGGTCCTAAACAAAACTCTCTTTCATGTCTATCTTTTAATTTAAACATTTCAGGCCCAAAATTCTCCCATCTTCCACTAGCTTCCCATAATTCTTTTGGTTGTATTGCTGACATTAATAATTCTTGGGCTCCCGCTTTGTCCATTTCCTCTCTCACTATTTGTTCAATTTTTCTTATAACACGATAACCAAGAGGCAAGTAAGAATATACTCCTGATGCTAATTTCCTCATCATGCCAGCTCTTAATAATAATTGATGACTAGGAATTTCTGCTTCTGCTGGCACCTCCCTCAAAGTTGGCATATATAATTTTGACATTCTCATTTTTATTCCCTCCATTATAATCTTTTTAATATAAAAAAACTTCGTCTCTTAGAGACGAAGTTAGTTCGCGGTACCACTCTAGTAATTTATAAAATAATAATTATAAATCACCTTAAAATATTTAACGATATCACCGTTTAGGCTTACTATTTTTCTGCCTAAATGCTCAGAGATGGGTTCAATATCAAGAGGGTCAGAAGTCTTTCAGCATTTCAACTTCCTCTCTAAGACCTTTAATATTTACTATTTCTCCTCATAGCAAATATTTAATTATATACATATTACTAAAAAAATCTTATATTGTCAACAAATTTAATTTCTAAATATTACCTCTTCTTTTTCAAATATTTCTAATGCAATAATCATAAATATAAATATATATACTAAATTCCACAAACTAGTAATTAAAATATGCTTACAATTCCACACAGAAACTATAACTTCTTTAATTACACCAATAGTATTAACAATAGGTACATGAAAATAATATTTTGGTATTGCTCTACCATCAGTAAACATAGTTAAATAAGCAGGTACCATAAGAACTATAGTTAAAGGATTTAAATATGTTTGTGCCTCTTTAAAATTTCTTGCATAAAAACTAATAGCTAATTCTATACTAGAAAAAGCAAGAGCTAATTCTATGCACAATAAAGCTATTATACCCACAGATTTTAACGGTAATATCGTTCCCTTTCCTAAAAAATAAGGATTTATTTTTAAAGCAATTAAAAAACCTATTAAAGATGCAATAGTTCCCATAATTCCAGCTACAACAACGGTAAAATATTTTCCCATAAGTATAGAAGTTCTATCTGCTTGAGTTGCTAAAAGAGGTTCTAATGTTTGTCTCTCTTTTTCTCCTGCTCCTAAGTCTGTAGCTGCTGGTATACCGCCTACAGCCGACCATATAGTCAACATAAAAGGTAACATCATAGCAAATATCATAATGCCTTCTCCACCCTCTTTAGAAACTGTAGTACCTTCTATATCAATAGGTTGAAGAAGCTCTGGATCAATATCTGCTTTTTTTAGCCTTTCTTCTACAATAACTTGTGAATAATTAGAAATTGTTTCTGTTATCCTAGAATACGCCATATCTGATTTTTGACTAGTATTATCATATAATATTTCTATTTTAGGCTTTTCGCCTTTTTTAATTTTTTTATCAAACTCATTATCTACTTTTACTATAGCTTTTATATCTAATTTATCTAAAGCCTCTTTAGTATCCTTTACTTTTTTAATATTAACTTCCTTATTATTTTTAAGATATTCAGTAAAACTATTTTCTTTTTCAAATACCAATGCTATATCTACGGGCTTTGTCCTTTCTTTGACTAAATCTGAGCTTCCTAATCCCATAAAAAAAGCTATTAAAGGAAATATTATGATAGGAATAATTATACTAGAAATAATAGTCTTTCTATCTCTAAAAGTATCTATAATCTCTTTTTTAAAAACTATCCAAGTATACCTACTCATTATTTCCACCTACCAAAGATACAAATATTTCTTCTAAATTATCTTCTTCATATTTGTTTTTTAATTCTTCTAAATTAGATACTTCTATTAATTTACCATTGTTAATTATTCCTACTTCATCACATAATTTTTCAACCTCATCCATAGAATGACTAGAAAAAACAATTGTCTTACCTTCTTGTTTTAATTCTTTAATAAATTCATGCACTATTCTTACAGCTGTTACATCCAAACCAGAAGTAGGTTCGTCAAATAACATAATTGGTGGATTATGAATTATACTTCTAGCTATAGAAACTTTTTGTTTCATACCTTTTGAAAAATTTCCAGCTCTTCTATCTATATATTCTTCCATTTTAAGTCTTTTAGAAAGTAAATCTATTCTCAAATCAATTTCATCTCTATTCATACCATTTAATAAACCAAAATACTCAATATTCTCTCTAGCTGTTAATCTATCATAAAGACCAGTCTCGCCACCAAATAAAATTCCAATCTCTTTTCTTACCTTTTCAGGCTCCTTCATTATGTCATAATTATTAATCACTATATTACCATTTGTAGGTTTAAGCATTGTAGCTAATACTCTTAGAGTTGTTGTTTTCCCAGCCCCATTTTCACCTAAAAGACCAAATACTACCCCTTCTTCAACTTTAAAAGATATATTCTCTACTGCAATTGTTTCTTTGAATTTCTTTGTTAAGTTTATTACTTCTATCATAAAAAATCCCCCTTATACTGCATTTATTAAACAGACACTATAAGCAGAAATACCTTCCTCTCTTCCTACAAAACCAAGTTTTTCTGTAGTTGTAGCTTTAACATTTACATTATAAATAGAAGTGTTAAGCACTTGTGAAATATTTTTTCTCATATCCAATATGTACGGTTCAAGTTTAGGGGATTGAGCTGCAACCACACTATCTATATTTGCAATTTCATATCCTCTTTCTATCATAATATTGTATACCTTCTCCAATAATATTAAACTAGATATATCCTTATACTTCATATCTGTATCAGGAAAATGTTTTCCAATATCATTTAAAGCTAATGCACCTAAAATACTATCCATAATAGCATGTACTAAAACATCTGCATCTGAATGACCCAAAAGTCCTTTTTTATATGGAATATCTACTCCTCCTATAATTAATTTTCTTCCTTCTACCATTTGATGAATATCATACCCTATACCTACTCTCATATTTAATCACCTTACCTAGTTTGAAAAATAAATTCTCTTTTTCTATGAAAAAAATCCTTGTCCTTTAAAACAGATTCTGCTACAAGTAAATCTTCAGGAGTAGTAATTTTAATATTCTCATAACTTCCCTTAATCATCTTCACATTATAGCCACTTCTTTCCACCAACACACTATCATCTGTACCAATGAACCTATCTTTTATAGCATTTTCATAAGCATTCATAATAATAGAATACTTAAAACATTGAGGTGTTTGTGCTGCCCATAATTGTGAACGATTTGGAGTTGTATTTATATTTTTATTATTATCTACCACTTTTATAGTGTCTATTACAGGAACTCCTATTACACAAGCACCATATTTTATTACTCCTTTTATACCATCAACAATATTTTCTTTTTTTACAAAGGGTCTAGCTCCGTCATGTATCAATACTATATCTACCTTTTCATTTAAAGCCAACAACCCATTATATACTGAATACTGTCTTTCTCCTCCTCCTTTGACTACCTTTTTCACCTTATTGAATTCATATCTTTTTACAATTTCTCTCTTGCAATATTCTATTTCTTCTTCTTTAGCTACAACTATAACTTCATCTATATAGTCACAACTTTCAAATTTTTCTAAAGTATGAGCTAAAATAGGTTTGTTATCAATAAAAATAAATTGTTTATTGATTTTACTTCCCATTCTATTGCTCATTCCTGCTGCAGCAATTATTACTGAAACATACTTATCCTTAAACATTATTTTCACCTCTTACACATTATAGCATAACTTAATTAAAAATGGACATAGACTGACCTTCTTAAATATTATAGCATAATGAAAAAACAACTTAAAATAAAATTTATATCTTTATATTCTCCAAAACACAAAAAAAATATTAGGGCCATATTGACCCTAAACTGCTCTATCTACTGCAGACTTTGGTTTAGCAAATATCATCCTTCCTGCAGAAGTTTGAAGAACACTTGTCACTAAAACACCAATAGTTTCTCCTATATGTTTTTTCCCACCTTCAACTACTATCATAGTCCCATCATCCAAATATGCTAAACCTTGACCTACTTCTTTTCCATCTTTTATCACTTGAACAGTCATTTCTTCACCTGGAATTACTACAGGCTTTACTGCATTTGCTAATTCATTAATATTTAATACTTCTATACCTTGTACCTCTGCTACTTTGTTTAAATTATAGTCATTTGTAAGAACTTTACCTTTCATTATTTGTGCCAATTTTAAAAGCTTTGAATCTACTTCTTGTATATCCTCAAAATCCTTTTCATATATAATAACTTCAATTTTCAATTCTTTTTGAATTTTATTTAATATATCTAAACCTCTTCTACCTCTATTCCTTTTTAACGAATCTGAAGAATCTGCAATATGTTGTAACTCTTCTAAAACAAATTGTGGTATCACCAATGGTCCTTCGACAAAACCCGTTTTACAAATATCTGCAATTCTACCATCAATTATAACACTTGTGTCTAAAATCTTAGGACAAGCTTTACAATTTGATTTCAACTTTTCTTTAGTAGAACCTTTTTTTAAAAAAATACCTACTGAGTTAGAAAAATCTTCACTTTTTTTAGTTGGAACTTTTATTCCTAAGTATCCTAATATTAAATAGAGAACTATTGAAACAGAAACTCCTAAATAAGGTATATTTAAATTATAAAAAGGCTGGCTCAATAAATATGCAATAATAAGTCCCACTATTAATCCTACTGATCCTAAAACAATATCTGATGGCGGTATTTTCTGTAATTCCACTTCAAAAAATGAAATAATTTTTCTGCCACCTCTTATAAACTTTGGAGATAAATAATAAAATATAAATCCAAATAAAATACAAATTCCAATACTTAGTATAACATTTAAAAAACCTAATCTTATCATATTAAAAAAACCTACAGCTCTCAAACCTACTGTTACTCCATAACCTACTAAAATACCTATAAGAGCAATAACTCCTTTTACAATCTTATCAACCATAAGTTCACCTCCTCTATATATTTATTACCATTTCAATAATTAATATAACCACAAAAAATATTTTTAAAAAAATATTTTTGTGGCATAATACTAAACAACAGCATCATTAATAGCTTTATTAATAAGTTTTTCAACTTCTTCTTGATCAGTATCAATTGCTAATACAATCTCACTTACCAACATTTGTTTGGCACTATTTAACATTTTTCTCTCCCCTGTGGACAATCCTTTTTCCTCATCTCTAATCATCAAATTTCTTACAACTGCTGCTATTTCATATATATCCCCACTTCTTATTCTATCCATATTTATTCTATAACGTCTATTCCAATTTTGAGGCATTTTAGATTGTTCTCCCTTTAAAACAGTGAAAACTTCTTTTATTTCATTATCATCAATAACTTCTCTAATTCCCACTTCTTCAGCATTATCAACAGGAACCATTACTTTCATATCACCTATAGGCATTTTCATAATATAGTATCTTCTTATTTCTCCTAAAATTTCTTTTTCTTCGATAGCCTCTATAATACCAGCTCCATGCATTGGATACACAATTTTATCTCCTATACTAAACATAACATATACCTCCCATGCTATCATCATTAATAATAATTATACAATATTAGGGAATGATTGTCAAATAGATTATTGTATCACATACTTTGTAATTTTGTCAAATTATAAAGATTAACAATTTCTTTTGATTTTTTACTAATAAAATTCAAGAAATATTTGACAACCACTTGTCCACATCAGTATAATAAACTTATAAACAATTATATTTGACTGGGGTGGAAATATATGAACAAAGATACTATAAATACAAATAACGGTGATATTTGTAATGATTTTCAAGATAAAGTCTCTGAAGTCCTTATAAGACATAAGAGCATATTAGATATTATTACAAAACTTGAAGATTATAATGCTAGAATAAACAGAGCTGTAGCAAAATCTGTAACTTCATGTGGATGTATATCAATAACAGCATCTAAACAAGATTTCAACAAAGAAACTTTAAAAGAAGTAAAAGATAATGTGCAAACCCATATAGAAGGCGAACTCTGTGAAGTATGTCAAGAAAAATTAGAAGAAGAAATAGGAGCCTATCTTTTTTACCTTGCTGCTTTATGTGATACACTAGATATAAATTTAATAGATGCTGTACTAAAAGAATATGATAACTTGAAAACCTTGGGCATATATAGTTTAAAATAGTCAAAGCACACTCTGTGTGCTTTTTTTATTTTTACACTAAATTCCTATCTACCATAACTTGTTCTTGATATCTTCTTATTCCTTCCTTTATAGTCCTTGCTCTTACTTCACCAATTCCATCTACTAAATCTAAATCTTTTACTGACGCTTTTAATATTTCTTGAAATGACCCAAACATTTTTACTACATTTTCAAGTACATTAGAAGGCAATCTAGGTATTTTGCTTAAAATTCTATATCCTTTGGGATATACATTTATATCTAACGATACTAAGCCATCTTTGTAACCTAATGTATTTCCTATAACATCTAAATCTAATAATTCATTTGAAGATAAATTTGCTATTTCTCTTCTTACTTTTGTATGTTTTGCATCTCGAATAGAATAATCTCTTATAACATTATCTCCATCTTCATTTACACCACTCATTAATTCATTTAATTGCATACTTATAAGTCTACCTTCATTCCCTAATTCCAAAATATATTTTTCTATTTCTTTAGAAACTCTAGAAACCATTTCTAATCTTTGTATTACCATTGCAACATCATAAATTGTTACTAAGTTTTCAAATTCTAAAGCTGTTAAATTATTCATTGCTTGATTTAAAGCATTTTTATATTTTTCTAAAGTTTGTATAGCTTGATTGGCTTTACTAAGTATTTCACTAGAATCTCTAAGTATGTACTTATATTCCCCCTTGTAAAGAGTAATAATATTTCTTCTTTGTGATATAGCAATTACTAACGCTTCTGTCTGCTTCGCTACCCTTTCTGCTGTTCTATGTCGAGTTCCTGTTTCTTTGGAGGAAATAGACTGCCCTGGAACCAATTGTGCATTTGCATATAGTATCTTTTTACAATCACTACTTAATATAATAGCACCATCCATTTTAGCTAATTCATATAAATGAGCTGGTGTGTATTCACTACTTATATAAAAACCTCCATCTACTATTTCTAATATATCTTCATTATCTCCAACTACAATTAATGCACCAGTCTTAGCTCGGACTATATTTTCTAGTCCCAATCTTAATTGTGTTCCTGGTGCAACTATTTTTAAAGAATCATATAATTCACTCTTTATATTTATGTCACCCATATCTGCTTACCCTCCCAATATTATCTCTAATCCTTCTCCTACACTATTTATACCAACAATTTTCATATCTAATTCATCTTTGTTTTTTAATTTTTTTTCATTTGCTTTAGGTATTATAGCAGTCTTAAAACCTAATTTCGCCCCTTCTCTAAGTCTTCTTTCTATAAAACTAACAGTTCGTACTTCTCCTGTTAAACCTACTTCTCCCATGACCATCATATTTGATTTAATTGGAATATCTTTATAGCTAGAAGCAATAGAAGATATAATGCCTAAATCCATAGCTGGCTCCCTAGATTGTAATCCACCAACTATATTTACATAAGCATCACAATTTTGAAGTTGATAACCTATTTTCTTTTCAAGAACTGCAATCATAAGTATAACCCTATTGTAATCTATCCCCATAGCTGCCCGTCTCGGCATACCAAATATAGTAGAACTAGTCAATGCTTGAACCTCTACTAACATAGGTCTAGTTCCTTCAATAGTAGGCACTACAACACTACCAGAAGTTGACTTTGGTCTTCCTGAAAGCAAAAATAAAGAAGGATCTTCTACTTCCACCAAACCTACATCTCTCATTTCAAACATACCTACCTCATTAGTAGAACCAAATCTATTCTTTACTGCCCTAAGCATTCTATAACTATGATACATTTCTCCTTCAAAATAGAGAACAGTATCTACCATATGTTCTAAAACTTTTGGTCCTGCAATTGCTCCTTCTTTGGTCACATGACCTACAATAAATGTTGCTAAATTCTGCTTTTTTGCCAATTTCATTAATGTATGTGTCACTTCCCTTACCTGACTTACACTGCCAGGTGCAGAAGATATCATAGGTGTATAAACCGTTTGAATAGAATCTACTATCAATATATCAGGTGAAATACTTTCTATTCCATTTTCTATTATATCCAAATTTGCTTCTGATAAAATATACAATTTATCAGCCTTTAAATTTAATCTATCAGCTCTCAATTTCACTTGTTTTGGAGATTCTTCACCTGTAATATATAAAACTTTAAGCCCAGCATTTGACAATTCATTTGCCACCTGGACCAAAAGTGTCGATTTTCCTATTCCTGGTTCTCCTCCTACTAAAATTAAAGAACCTTTTACAATTCCTCCTCCAAGAACTCTATCTAATTCTTGACTACCTGTATATATTCTATCCTCCTTATCTATTTCAACATTCATTAGCTTTTCAACTTTAGATCCTGTAGTTTGACCTATTTTTTTAGATTTCTTTTTTTCTACAATTTCTTCTTGGAAAGTATTCCATTTATTACATGAAGGACATTTTCCTAACCATTTATAAGCTTCATAACCACAATTCTGACAAATAAATAAAGTTTTGGTTTTTGCCACGAATTTTCCTCCTTCTACAAGTTCTAATCTAATTATATCTAAGAAAAAATATTCTTTCAATAAAAGTCATAAATTAAAATTGATATGTTTTATTAAAATACATATCTTAAAAAATAAAAGTATATTCCTTAAAAGGAATATTGTTATATCCAAAAAAATTAAACATCTAAAGCCCGATGAAATGTCGCACTTTAGATGTTTTTAATTGCTTTTATCATTTCTAATATCTATTTAACAAAATGCTATTCAAAACTCATGCCTTTCATTCAAAATTAAATTAATGGTTCTTTAGAAAATACTAATTCATCATCTTTGTAGTCTATTAAAATATCATCTTTTTTAGAAACATTACCTTTAAGAATTTCTTCAGCTAATTGATCTTCTATCATCTTCCTTATAGTTCTTTCTAATGGTCTTGCACCATAAACTGGATCAAAACCTTCTTCACTTATATAATCCTTAGTCTTTTCACTAATTTTTACTTTTATATTTAATTTCCTAAGTCTCTTTTCTAAATCATCAATCATTACATCAACTATCTCTTTTACATGCTCCTCTTTTAATGAATGGAATACTATTATCTCATCTATCCTATTTAAAAATTCCGGTCTAAAGGTTCTTTTCAATTCTTCAGAAATAACTTCTTTCATTTTATCATACTCTTCCTTCTCTTCATCCTCAGGTGAAGAAAATCCTAATACATTTTGCTTTTTAATTGATGTAGCTCCAACATTAGATGTCATGATAATAACTGTATTTTTAAAATCTATAACTCTTCCCTTAGAATCTGTAAGTCTACCATCATCAAGTATTTGCAATAATACATTAAATACATCTGGATGAGCTTTTTCTACTTCGTCAAAAAGCACTACTGAATAAGGTTTTCTTCTTACAGCTTCTGTTAATTGACCACCTTCATCATATCCTACATATCCTGGAGGTGAACCTATCAATCTAGAAACTGAATACTTTTCCATATACTCTGACATATCTATACGAATCATAGAATCTTCATCACCAAATAATGTTTCTGCCAAAGCCTTAGCTAAATAAGTTTTCCCTACCCCTGTTGGTCCCACAAATATAAATGTACCTACAGGTTTTTTAGCGTCTTTAAGCCCTACTCTTGCTCTTCTTATTGCATTGGATACTGCTTCCACAGCTTGATTTTGTCCTATTACCTTTTTATGAAGAATTTCCTCAAGTTTTAATAATTTTTCACTTTCTTCTACTGTCATTTTCTTCACAGGTATGCCAGTCCAATTAGCTACTACTTTAGCTATTTCATCATATTTAACTACCATATTAGAAGTTTTCTTTTCTTGTTCCCATTTTGTTTTTTCTTCTTCTAATTTCTCTTTTATTTCCTTTTCCATATCCCTAATCTTTGCTGCTTTTTCATAATTTTGAGTATTAACTGCTTCTTCTTTTTCTTGAGAAAATTCCTCCAATTTTTCTTCTAATCCTTTTACTCCATCAGGAGCTGTAAAAGATTCTATCCTCACCATAGAAGCTGCTTCATCTATTAAATCTATAGCTTTATCTGGCAAATACCTATCAGTAATATATCTATTAGATAACTCAGCTGCTGCTTGCAATGCCTCATCAGTTATTTCTACTCTATGATGTGCTTCATATCTATCTCTTAAGCCTTCCAATATTTTAATAGTATCTTCTACAGTAGGTTCATCAACCATAATAGTTTGGAATCTTCTTTCCAATGCTGAATCCTTCTCAATATACTTCCTATACTCATCAATGGTAGTAGCCCCTATTATCTGAAGTTCTCCTCTTGCAAGAACAGGTTTCAATATATTTGAAGCATCTATTGCACCTTCTGCGGCACCTGCTCCAACCAAAGTATGAAGTTCATCTATGAACAATATAATATTTCCAGCTTCCTTCAACTCTTTCAATACAGCTTTAAATCTTTCTTCAAACTCTCCTCTATATTTAGTTCCAGCTATCATACCAGGCAAATCTAAAGTAACAACTCTTTTATCTTTAATTATTTCTGGCACCATACCTTCAACTATTTTTTGAGCTAATCCTTCACTAATAGCTGTTTTACCTACTCCTGGTTCTCCAATAAGAACTGGATTATTTTTTGTTCTTCTACTTAAAATTTGAATTACTCTTTTTATTTCTTTTGTTCTACCTATAACTGGATCTATCTTGCCATCTATAGCCAACTTAGTTAAATCTCTACTATATTTGTCTAAATTCGGAGTTTTACTTGTTCTCCCCATATTTCCATGAGATGATTTTGAATAGTTCTCAGAAATCATTTGAATAATATTTTCTTTAAGCTTACTCAAATCCACTCCTAAATTAACCAAAACTACTACTGCTACACCTTCTCCTTCTTCTATTAATCCTAATAATATATGTTCAGTTCCTATATAATTATGTCCTAATTTTCTAGCTTCTAAAAAACTTAATTCAAATACTCGTTTAGTTCTAGGTGTAAAACCTAAAATATTAGTCTCATAATTTCCACGTCCAACTAATTGCACAATTTGATTTCTAGCTTCTTCTAAACTCACTCCTGCATCCTTTAGAACTTTAGCTCCTACACCTTCTCCTTCACTTAATAATCCTAATAACAAATGTTCTGTACCTACATAATTATGCATCAAATTTTGAGCTTCTTCTTGAGCTAATAATATTGATTTTTGTGCTCTTTCTGTAAATCTATTAAACATACCCATATTATCCCTCCCATAACTATATCTTATCTCTTATTAGTTGTGCTCTCATAATATCTCTTTCTTCTTTTATCATTTCTTTTTTATAATATTTTTGTAAACTTGCAGGCTGAATTAATATCATAAGATTATTTATTCCTCTTGAATCTACATCTTTAATTATACCTAATTCTACACCAAGCTTTATAGCAGATAAAAGTTTCATAGCTTCTTTTGAAGTTACAGTCCTTGCATATTTTAAAATCCCATAAGCTCTAAATACCCTATCTTCGATTTCTATTTTTCTTTTAGAAACAAAATTTTCTCTAATATCTCTTTCTTTTTTTATTATTTGAAGAACCACATTTTTAAGTTTATGAATCATTTCTTCTTCTGTTTCGCCCAAAGTTGTTTGATTCGATATTTGAAATATATTACCTATAGCTTCTGATCCTTCTCCATAAAGTCCTCTTACAGTTAAATCAATTTGATTTAATGCCTGAATAATATTATCAATATATCTTGTATATACTAAACAAGGTAAATGAAGCATAACTGAAGCCCTAAGTCCAGTACCTACATTAGTAAGACAGGAAGTTAGATATCCTAATCTTTCATCAAAAGCATAATCTAAACTTTCCTCCAGTTTATTATCAATTTCATTACCTAGATTCCAACATTCTTCTAAGTTAAGACCAGGAAAAAGAATTTGCATCCTTATATGATCTTCTTCATTAATCATAATTGCTAATTTTTCATCATCTCTTAATAAAAAACTACTTTTTGTTGGATTTTTAATAAGTTCAGGACTTATTAAATGTTTCTCCACATAAAATCCTTTATCTAGATAATCCAAATCTTTTACTCTTATAAATTTATAATTTCCATCATTTATACCTGCTTTAGCAGCATTTAATATTTCTTCTGTAACAGTTTCTGCATCCTCCAAAAGCATTTGTTGAGGAAATTTATAATTTTCTAAATTTCTAGCAAGACGTACCCTACTACTTATAACTACATCCTCTTCTGGACCACTTCCCTCAAGCCATTTAATCATTTCTCATCACCTCTTGCATCTTCAATTTGTTGTTCCAACTCTTTTATTTTATCCCTTACTACTGCTGCTTTTTCAAATTCTTCTCTTTTTACCAGCTCATCCAATTGATTTTCTAATTTATTTATTTCTTTTTTAACTCCAATAATTCCCCCACCTCTTTTTGGTATTTTCCCTATATGAATATTATGTCCATGTACTTCTTTAAATAAAGGAGCAATTTTATCTCTAAAAGCATTATAGCAATTGGAACATCCAAATCTACCTACTTGTTTAAATTTTTCATAACTCATTCCACATTCATCACATATAATTTCTTCTTCTTTTTGTATAGGTTTATCCTGTATATTATCAATTAATCCTGTTAAAAATTTATGAAAAGAAAAAGATGTATCAAAATCTAACTCTTTATAATCCCTTGCACATTCTTCACATAAATGTAATTCTGTCACTTTCCCATTAACAATCTTAGTATAATGAAAAGTTGCTAAATTTTTCTCACACACTTGACACAACAATATTAATCCCTCCCATTATTCAACAAATACTAATAATAAATTTTTTAAAATATCTGCTCTCAATTGATTTCTCTCTTTGGTTACATTAGTCAATGCACTATCTCCCAACACTACTTTTATAATTTCTCCTTCTCGTTCAGTAATAATACCTTCTTCTACTAATCCTTCTACTATATCATAAGCCTTATATTTAGTTATTGAATCACCTATTGTATTTATAATTAAATCTTTTATATTTTCATCTTCTTCTATACTTACCTTTATTATTTTTATATACCCACCACCGCCTCTTCTACTCTCAACATAATATCCTTTATAAGGAGTAAACCTTGTAGCAAGTACATAATTTATTTGGGAAGGAGCACAATCAAAATATGCAGCCAATTCATTCCTTTGTATTTCTATAATTCCATCTTCTGCATCCATAAACAATTCTTTAATAAACTCTTCAATTATATTACTCAAGCCTGGCATAATTTATCACCTCTATTGACTTTGACTTTCTTTGTCCTTTGTTTTTATTTTCTATCATATCACAAATTTTTACAATAGTTATATTAACCAATTAATCACGATTATAAAACAATATATCTAGTTTAATTCAAATATATATGTATATCACAATATTACTATGTTTTTCTAAATATTATCCCTATATCTATAAAAAACTTAAATGGAAAGGGCCCAACTCCTGCTGGACCCCTTTAATCTATTCTTTTTCCTTCTCTGCCTCTTCTATTATCTTTTCACTTATATTAGATGGAACTTCTTCATATCTTACAAATTCCATATTGAAACTTCCTCTTGCTTGAGTCATACTTTTTAAATCAATAGCATATTCAAATAATTCTGATTGTGGTGCTTCTGCTATAACTAGTTGTTGCCCATCTTTTTGAGGTTCCATACCCAATATTTTTCCTCTTCGTTTATTCATGTCTCCCATTACATCCCCCATATATTCATCTGGGACCAACACTTCAACTTTCATTATAGGCTCAAGAAGGATAGGTTTTGCTTCCTTCATACCTTTTTTGAAAGCTAAAGATGCAGCTATCTTAAATGCCATTTCATTTGAATCTACAGGATGATAAGAACCATCAAACAATATAGCTTTTACATTTACAACTGGATACCCTGCAAGAGGGCCATGTAAAATAGACTCTTTTAATCCCTTTTCTACAGCAGGAAAATATTGTTTAGGTACAGCTCCACCAAATACTTCTTCATCAAAAACAAATTCTTCATCTGTAGGCTCAAATCTAATATAAACATCTCCATATTGACCTGCACCACCACTTTGTTTCTTATGTTTACCTTGAACACTAGAGGTTCCTTTAATTGTTTCTCTATAAGCTACTTTGGGTGTCGCTAACTCCACTTCTACTCCAAAAGTATTTTTCAATTTTCCTACAATTACACTTATTTGCATATTTCCTTGCCCGCCAATTAATAATTGTTTAGTTTCATTATTTCTTTCTATTCTGAAAGTTGGATCTTCTTCTGCCAATCTATATAAAGATGTACCTATCTTTTCCTCATCACCCTTTGATTTTGGTTCTATAGCAAGATACAACGTAGGCTCTGGAAATTCAATATCTTCATAAACAATTAGATTATCTTTACCACATAATGTATGTCCAGTTTCAGTAAATTGTAATTTAGAAGTTGCTCCTATATCTCCTGCTACTATTTCCGATATGTTCATTTGCTCTTTTCCTCTCAATACAAATAAACCACCAAGTTTTTCAGATTCATTTTTATTTGAATTATATATATTACTATCCTTACTTATTTTACCTGATAAAACTTTAAATAAAGTTAATTTCCCTACAAATGGGTCCACAATTGTTTTAAATACAATTGCTGAAAATGGTTCGTTTTCATCTACTTTTCTTTCAACTTCTTCATCGTCTTTGAGGGCTATATTTACTCCTACTTCATTTGGTGCTGGTATATATTTCTCTACTGTAGTTAATAATACATCCATACCTATATCCTTTTCTCCTGAACCAACTAATAGAGGTACTAAATCTCCATTTATTATGGATTTTTTCAATCCTCTTTGAATCTCTTCATCAGTAAAAGATTCTCCTTCAAAATATTTTTCTAATAATTTCTCTTCAGTTTCTGCTACTTTTTCCATTAATCCTTCTCTAATGCATTCTACTTCTTTTTCTAGGTCTCCAGGTATATCAATTTTCGTACTATCTTTTCCATTGTATTCTATAGCTTCTTGCTCAATAATATTTACAATTCCTTTAAAATTTTCTGCTTGCCCTATTGGTAGTGTAAATGGTACTATATTATCTCCAAAACAATCTTTTAATTGATTAAATACCTTTTCAAAATTGACATTTTCTTTATCCATCTTATTTACAAATATAATTTTGGGAATATTGTTGTCTTCTGTATACTTCCAATTTTTTTCAGTACCTACTTCTACACCTGATGAAGCATCTACTACTAATATTGATCCTTCACTTGCCCTTAATGCTCCATACATTTCTCCTGCAAAATCAAAATAACCAGGAGTATCCAAAAAATTATATTTAATATTGTTCCATTCCACGGGAATTACAGATGTTCCAATAGACACTTGTCTTGAAATTTCTTCTTCATCAAAATCAGACATAGTATTTCCATCTTCTACTCTTCCCTGCCTTTTTGTAATACCTGTTACAAAAAGTAATGCCTCTGTTAATGTTGTTTTACCACTACCAGCATGACCAATTAAAGCTACATTCCTAATATCATCTGTTTTGTACACTTTCATTATACCTTTCCCCCTTAGCGAGCATTTTTATTTTTCATGAATTATTATTCTATAAAAGTTTTAAAATTCCTTTTAAAACCTTTTTATCAAAAATAATATCTCCCTTTTAAAACTTTTTATACACTAGTTAAGTAAAATACACTCCTTTAAATTATATCATGAATATAAAAATTATCCTAGTCATTTTTAAATCTGCCAAATGAACTGTTCCGGAACTATTAAAAAAATCAAGTTGTCATCCTGAACTGAAGGTGAAGAGCCTTAATTTTGTGCCACTTAGAGATTCTTCACTCATGCTCAGAATGACAAATTAAATATTTTTTCAGTAATTCCGAACTATTCCTATGGTAAATTTGTTAACAAATTTACCATTTCTATTGCTGTTACTGCTGCATCATACCCTTTATTTCCACTTTTAGTCCCTGCTCTTTCAATAGCTTGTTCTATATTGTCTGTTGTAAGTACTCCAAATATAATAGGTGTTTCAGTATCTAAAGAAACTTTAGCTATTCCTTTCGAAACCTCACTTGATATATAATCAAAATGAGGAGTTAAACCTCTTATCACTGCACCAAGACAAATTACTGCATCATATCTATTAGCTTCAGCTAATTTCTTAGCAACTAACGGAATTTCAAATGCTCCTGGAACCCATATAATTTCTATATCATCTTCTTTGGCCCCATGTCTTTTTAATCCGTCTATAGAACCAGACAATAGTTTACTACCTATAAATTCATTAAATCTTCCTACTACAATAGCAAACTTAAAACCTTTAGCAATTAAATTTCCCTCATAAATTTTCATTTTTTCATCTCCTCTATTTTATATTCAATATATGCCCCATTTTATCTTTCTTAGTTTTTAAATAAAAATAATCTTTTGTATTAGGATTTATTTCTATTGGCACTCTTTCAACTATTTCCAATCCATAACCAGATAATCCATGAATTTTTTTAGGATTATTAGTCATTAATTTTATTTTTTTTGCTCCAAGATTAAATAATATTTGAGCACCTATACCATAATCTCTTAAATCTTCTGGATACCCTAAAGCTAAATTAGCCTCTACTGTATCCAAACCTTTTTCTTGAAGTCTATAAGCTTTTATTTTATCTATAAAACCTATTCCTCTTCCTTCTTGTCTCATATATAGAAGAATTCCTCTTCCCTCTTGATTTATTCTTTTCAAAGCCTCTTGAAGCTGATCTCCACAATCACATCTTAATGATCCAAATACATCCCCTGTCAAACATTCAGAGTGAACCCTTACCAAAACTGGTTCATCCTCCTTTATATCTCCTTTAACTAGTGCTACATGATGCTCTCCCTTTATCTCATTTACAAATACTATAACTTTAAAATCACCATAAATAGTAGGAAGGTTAGCTTCTGAAACCTTAGTTACTAATTTTTCGTTTTTTCTTCTATAAGCTATCAAATCAGCAATGGTTATTATTTTAATATCAAATTTTTTAGCATACTCTATAAGTTGTGGAGTTCTTGCCATAGTTCCATCATCATTCATTATTTCACAAATCACTCCTGCAGGATATAAACCTGCCAACCTAGCTAAATCTATAGAAGCTTCTGTATGACCAGCCCTTTTTAATACCCCTCCTTCTTTCCCTTTTAAAGGGAAAACATGCCCTGGACGTCTAAAATCTTCTCCACTAATACTAGAATCTATTACTTTTTTTACAGTTAAAGCCCTATCTCCCGCTGAAATTCCTGTAGTAGTTCCTTTGTAATCTATAGAAACAGTAAAAGCTGTTTCATTACTATCAGTATTTTCACTTACCATTTGTTCTATATTAAGCTCTTTCAATCTTTTTTCTATTACAGGCATACAAATTAATCCCCTAGCATATTTAGTCATAAAATTTATCTTTTTATCTGTCACTTTTTCTGCAGCTAATGCCAAATCCCCTTCATTTTCTCTATCTTCATCATCAATTACTATTACAAAATTACCACTTCTTATTTCTTCCAAAGCCTCTTCTATAGTATTAAACTTACTCAACATTGCTCCCTCCTAAATAAAACCATTATTTTTTAAAAAAGCTATATCTATTTTAGTTTTCTTTTCTACATCCTCAAATTTTAAAAATCTTTCAACATATTTACCTATTATGTCACATTCAATATTAACTAAATCTTTTTTATTCTTCTTTATTAATGTAGTCTCTTGTCCAGTATGAGGAATAATAGAAATTTTGAATTTCTCTTCATCTACATATCCTACAGTGAGACTTATTCCATCTATAACAACAGATCCTTTATAAACTATGTATTTCAATATCTCTTTAGTAGCAGATATACTTATCCATATAACATTACCCTCTTTTTTGAACTCTTCTATAATACCTACTCCATCTACATGTCCAAATACAATATGTCCTCCCAACTTATCTCCTATTTTCAATGCTCTCTCTAAATTTACAATACTTCCAATTTTCAAAAATCTTATATTAGTTTTCTTTATAGTTTCAAACATTACATCTGATTTAAATGATTTTTTATCAAATTCTTTTACTGTCAGACATACTCCATTCACAGCTATACTATCACTTATGGATATTCCTTCAATAATTTTATTACAATTAAAAGTAATAATCCACATTTTGTTTTTTATCACTATATCTTGAACTACTCCCACTTCCTCTACAAGTCCTGTAAACACCAAATCACCTTCCTATTTTATATATCCTTCAACTCTTATATCCTCTGCCAAATTATGCACCTCCAAATTTTTTAAATTTATAACCTTTTCTAAATAAGCTATACCTTCTCCCTCTACAGGAGTCTTAGCATTTCTGCCTCCAATTATTTTAGGAGCTATAAAAAATACAACTTTATCCACTAAATTTTCCTTTAGAAAACTAAAGTTTACTCTTCCACCTCCCTCAATAAGTAAACTATCTATTTCTTTTTTTCCTAACTCATCCATAAGAAATTGTAAATCTACCATTCCATTTTTAGTTGGAGTTACAATAACTTTTGCTCCCTTTTTTTTGAAAGCTTTTATGTTTTTTATTGGTGCAACATTAGTTACCACAATAATAGTATTAAAAGGATTTATATTTAACACTTTTGATGTAAGAGGTGTTCTACCATAACTATCTAGTACAATTCTTATAGGATCATTGCATTGAATTTTATCAAGTCTTATATTCAATAGAGGATTATCCATTATAATTGTATTTACTCCTACTAATATAGCTGAAACTTTTTGTCTCAATAGATGCCCATATTCCCTTGATTTTTCCCCAGTTATCCACTTTGATTCTCCTGTATAAGTTGCTATCTTTCCATCTAAACTCATTCCTACTTTCATAATAGTAAATGGTCTTCCCATACTTATATATTTAATAAATATTTCATTTAATTTTTCTGCTTTCTTTCTTAAAATACCAACCTTTACTTCTATTCCATTTTCTTTCAATATTTTTACTCCATTTCCTGAAATCCTAGGATTAGGATCTTCCATTGCTATAACTACTTTTTTTATTCCACTTTCTATTATTTTATTTACACAAGGAGGCGTTTTCCCAAAATGGGAACAAGGTTCTAAAGTAACATACATGGTAGCACCTGATACACTTTCTATTGCAGTATTTAATGCATTAATTTCAGCATGATTTTCACCATACTTTTCATGATAACCTTTAGCTATTATCTTTCCATGCTTTACAACTATTGCTCCTACAAGAGGATTCGGATTTGTAAATCCTATTCCTTTTTCTGCAATACCTAGAGCAGTCTTCATAAAATATTCATCCCTCATAAAATCCCTCCAAAATTAAAAGCCCTGAAATAAAATTCAGGGCTTAATTAAACATCTCCACTATATATAAATACCTTCTTTCATCCAGACTATACTGTCGGCTTCGGAATTTCACCGAATCTGCCAAAAAGGCTCGTGGGCTTTACCACCGGTAAGGAATTTCACCTAACCCTGAAGTAATATGTTTTTCTATATTATAACATTATAGCAAAAATTTATCAATAAACTATGGGACGCTTTGCTTAATGAGTTTACCTACTAAGCAAAGCGTCCCGTGGTTTTCTTTAAACTTTAACGTAAAGTCCTATCTTTTCAAAACTTTCTTTTATAAATTTTAACTTTTCCTTTGATGGTGCATGTTGAACAGGCATTTTATAGTCTAAATCAAGCCTCTTATACTTTTCACTTACATCATGGAAAGGGAGTAAATTAATTTCTTTTATATCCTTTAAAGATGAAACAAATTCCACAAGTTCACTGATATTTTCTTCTGTATCAGTTATTCCAGTTATTACAGGAAAACGTAAAATAACATCTTTACCCCTACCTATCTCTGTTAATCCTTTTAAATTTTCTTTGATAAAATGATTAGAAACCCCAGTATATTTTTTGTGTTTTTCAGTATCAAAAAGTTTGAGATCATATAAAAATAAATCAACATATTCTGCTACAGAGAAAAATATTTCTTTAGGAGCACAACCAGATGTATCTAATACTGTATGGATGCCTTTCTTTTTACATTCCTGTAATACTTCTTTTAAAAATTGATGTTGGTACAATGGGTCACCACCTGAAAAAGTAACACCTCCACCTGAGTTATCATAAAGCAAAATATCCTTCTCAATTTCCTGAATAAGTTCTTCAACAGTAAATTCACTACCAATAAGTTTTAAAGCTCCAGTGGGACAAACTTCAGTACATTTCCCACAATAATCACAAATTTGACGATCGATAATTGGAGCATTTTTTTCAAATGTTATAGCATTTATAGGGCAACTATCAACACACATTTTACATTGGATACATTTAATTTCAAAATACATAAGATCAGGTTTTGCTGAAATACCCTCAGGATTGTGACACCACCAACATCTTAGAGGACAACCTTTGAGAAATACTGTAGTTCTAATTCCAGGCCCATCATGAACAGCAAATCTTTTTATATCAAATACAGTGCCTCTGCAAGTCATTTTAATAACCACCTTCCAATTTTGCTACAATTTTATTATACTTCTTTTTGTTCAGTCCTTGCTATTATTTCATCTTGCAATCCCTTAGGTAAGTTAACAAAATAATCACTATATCCTGCAACTCTTACCATTAGATCTTGGAAATCTTTAGGACGTTTTTGTGCTTCTTTAAGTAATTCAACACTTACTACATTAAATTGAACATGATGTCCTCCCATATTGAAAAATGACTTTATAAGCTGTGAAACCTTTTGGATATTTTCTTTATCATTTAATAAATCTGGTGTAAGTTTTTGATTGAGTAAACCTCCTCCTGTTTTGTCCCAATCACATTTAGAAATAGATCTGAAAACTGCTGCTACTCCCTTTTTGTCCGAACCTTGAACTGGAGAAATACCTTCAGAAAGTGGTTTACCTGCTTTCCTTCCATCAGGTGTTGCACCAGTCACTTTCCCAAAGTACACATGAACTGTTGTAGGTAAAAAGTAAACTCGTTTTGATGCTTTTCGTACAGGAGATTGTGGATAACTTTCAATTATTTCTACAATACTATCCACAATTTCCTTTGCAATTTCATCAGTATAATCAAGATCTTCACCATATATTGGTGTCTTATTTAAGAACATCTGCCTTTTTATCTCATGTTCACCCTCAAAATTTTTCTCAAGAGCTTCAAGAAGTTCATCTATGGACATATTTTTCTTATCATAAACATGATATTTTATTGAAGTTAAACTATACGTAAGAGTACCTAATCCTACAACTTGCACATACTGAGTATTATATCTTGCTCCTCCTGAATTATAATCTCGAGCATTTTTAACACAATCATCAATCCATAGAGATATAAAAGGAACTGGGAAATGTTTTGCATAAATTGATTCTATAAGATCATTTCCTCTCATCTTAATATCTGCAAAATGCTTTACTTGTTTAATAAAAGCTTCCCAAAGTTCTTCATAAGTTTTAAATTCTCTAGGATCTCCTGTTTCTATACCTAGTTTTTTCCCTGTTTTTGGATCTACACCATTATTTAAAGTAATTTCAAATATTTTAGTTAAATTAAAGTATCCTGTTAAAACATAAGATTCTTTTCCAAAAGCACCAGTTTCTACACAACCACTAACTCCAGAAGTTCGTGCATCTTCCAAACTTTTACCTTGTCTAAGCATTTTAGTTATAACTCCATCAAAATTAAAGAATGGTGGCTCTCCAAATCCTGGTCCTACTACTTCTAATGCTTTTCTAATAAAATGCTCAGGATTTTTATCACTATATTGAACAGCTGTATTTGGCTGTAAAGTTCGCATTTCATCTAAGACTTCTAGAACCAAATAAGAAATATCATTAACACCATCAGAGCCATCTTCTTTTAAACCTCCAACATTAATTTTGGTAAAATCATTGTATGTGAAACTTTCTTGAGCTGTAACGCCAACTTTAGGAACAGCAGGTTGGTTATTAAATTTAATCCAAAATGCCTCAAGAATTTCTTTTGCTCTTTCTCTTGATAATCTGCCTTCTTTCACATCTTTTTGATAAAAAGGATTTAAATGTTGATCAATACGACCAGGATTAAAAGAATCCCATGGGTTTGTTTCGTATACAACTCCTACATGAACAAACCAATAATGTTGAAGAGCTTCCCAATAAGTTCTTGGAGCATTTGCTGGAACATGTTTGCAAATGTTAGCCATTTCCTCAAGTTCTTTTTTTCTTTTTACATTTTCTTCTTTTTTAGCCATTTCTTCAAGCTTTTCTGCATAACGTTTCGCATAAATTAAAATAGCATCCGCTGCAATATCCATAGCTCTAAGTTCTTCTAATTTATCATAATATTTTGGATCATTAGATTTTAATCCATCTATTTTTTGATTTATTTCTTCCTTTATATCTAGAATCCCTTTTTCAAATATTCTTTCACCGCCTGCTGTATGACCAGGAGACCTTTGCTCCATAAATTCAGTCCATACACCTGCTTCATATGCATCTTTCCATTCTTGAGACAAATTTTCAAAAATATTTTCTCGAACAGTTTTTCCTTTCCAATAAGGAACTATTTCATTAGCATATAATTTTTTAGAATCTTCATCAACTCTATAAGGCATATTCTCTCTGACATCTAAAATTTCCAAATCTTCCAAACTGTGAGTACATATTTCTGGATAAGTAGGAACTTCTTTAGGACCTGTTCCCCTTATGCCAACAATTAATTGTCCATCTTCTACAGGTAAACTAGCATTTTCCATTACATACTTAAAAGCTAATGCACGTTGTACAGGCATAGATTTTCCTGCAGCAACTCCACTTTTATAAAATTCTGTTACAAGCTTAGCTCTCTCATCAGAGATTTTAACTTCTTTATTTACACTTTCCTCTCTGAGTTTCGCAATTCTCTCATTTATTGGCCTTACAGCTGCCCTTCTTTTTTGCATTTCTTTTTGAGTAACTGTACATGTCGAAGAAACAGTCATATTATTACCTCCTGTCATTTTTTAAATAAATGCATAATACCAAATACATTTAACTTTCAAACATTTTATATTATATCATATAATTTAGATACCCATTACTGAAAACTTATAAACAATTTCAAGATAAACTTTTATATATTTTATTCCTTGTTCATTATACCTTGTTTCATAATAAATCTACCCCTCCTTTTTAGAATATTTAAAAGGAGGGATAAATTACAAATTAAAATTCTACTTAATATTTAAATTTTAAATCAAATTATCAATTTCAATAATTATAATACCAACTTATTTCCATTTCTCTAAATCCATTAATTTTTCTGATTTAGCTACAATACAAGTTCCAACCAAATCACCTGTCACATTTGCAGCTGTTCTACCCATATCTAAAATTACATCTATTCCAAGAATCAAGGCAAATGCTGCAGCTACTGCTGATCCTGTTTCAGCTTTAAGACCTACCATATCCATAACTGCAAGTAAAACAACGGGGCCAGCACCAGCAATACCAGCAGTTCCTATAGAACCAAGAGTAACAGCTAGAACCATTAAAAACTGTTGAGCAGGTGTCAACTGAAGTCCAGTAGCATTAGCTATAAAGAATACTGATAAAATCTGATAGTAAGCTTCTCCATCCATATTTATCTGTGAGCCAAGAGGAAGAGTAAAACCACTTACAGTTCTTGATACTCCTAATTTTTCCTCAGCTGTTTTTAAAGATAAAGGCAAGACTGCATTGCTGCTTCTTGATGCAAAACCCATGAGAATAACATTTTTTGCATTCTTAAAGAATTTACGAAAATCCAATTTAGATCCAGATAAAAGAATTGCATATACAACAAATATCTGGAACAAATAACCAATGTAACATGCAAGTATCAATTTTCCAAGAGAACCCATTACTTGAATACCTTCTTGTGCAAAAACTACAGAAATTAATGCAAAAACTCCTACAGGAGTATATTCAAGAATCGCCTGTGTTATTGTGAACATTATTTCTGAACCACCTTCACAACATCTATAAACAGTAGTTACAGCCTCTCTTATTCTATCATCTTTACTATCCCTGAGAAATGAAATAGCAAGTCCAAAAAATAAAGCAAAAATCAATACTTGTAAATAAGAACCTTCAGCAAAAGCTGCCACTGCATTATCAGGTACTATATTTAAAAGTGTATCACTAATTGAAGGAGTCTCTATTTTAATATCTTCAGTAGCTGCTGATACATTAGTAAGATTTGCTCCTAAACCAGGTTTAATAATATGTGCTAAAGCAACACCAAAAGCAGCTGCACAAATAGTAGTTATAATATAATATACAAGAATTTTCCCTGCAATTCTTCCCATTTTAGAAGCTGGTGTACCTCCTACTCCCATTACAATAGAAAAGAATATAAGGGGAAGTATAACCATCTTAAGTAATCTAAGCATTAAAGTTCCTAATGGTTCAATTACAGCTATTTTAGGACCCACAATTAAACCAATAATAGCACCTAATATAAGGGCAATTAAAATTCTCCATACAAGAGGTGTATCAAAATACCAGCCAAGAAATCTCCTTTTCTTTTTAGTATCTTCAGTCATTTTGACCCTGGTTTCTAAAATCATATTAAATAGTATCAATATGATTTTTCACTTAATAA
>CAYUTQ010000002.1:0-129072 GCA_964447805.1 uncultured Clostridia bacterium | reverse complement strand
CTTTACTCAAAGTACTTCACACTGTTTAATTATCTAGGTTCTTGTCTGCTCTTTCAAGCCGACTTATTTAGTATAGCAAATTTTTAAACTCTTGTCAACACTTTTATTTATTTTTTTGTCCCCTTTGCAATATTATTAATTAATGAGGACAATAGTGATTTTACAACAAAATTTATTCAGTGTCAATAACTTTTTTCAATTTTTTTAAATCTTTCATATAAACTTTCTTTAATTCTTGTCTATAAATTACTGCTGCTGGATGATATAGTGGAAACATTCTATAAGTTTTATCCTTTATAACAATTTCAATAAGTCTCCCATGTAACTCTCCTATTTTAGCCTTTTCATTATATATACTTTTCAATGGTGTATTCCCTAAAATTACAATTATTTTAGGTTTTATAATATCTATTTCTGATATTAAATAATTAGTAAATTCATTTATTTCTTTTTTAGTTGGTGTCCTATTTATCAATCTTCCAGTTTTATCACTTTTTTTTGTAGGCCTATACTTAACCACATTAGTTATATATAAATTTTCTCTACTTAATCCTAAGACTTCTAAAAACTCTTCTAAGTATTTCCCGGCTTGCCCAACAAAAGGTTTCTTTAATTCTACTTCGTTTTTTCCAGGGGCTTCTCCAATAAGAAAAATTGAACTATCTACTTTCCCATCACCTAAAACTATTGTCTCTTCTTTATAAACAGTTTGTATTTTCTCATTTAATTCTTTTATTTTTTTCTCTTTTAAAGATATCATCCTTTTTTTATCTCTCCTAATTCTATATTTTTATCTCTAATTTTTTTAAAATCTTCCCAAGAATCCTTTTTTTTGTTTTTATCTCTTAGTAAAGCTGCTGGATGATAGGTAGCCATCATATAAAATTTTCCTTTTTTAACCCATTTACCTCTATCTTTTGTAATTTTCAAATTTGAATCTATTATATTTATTGCAGCTATTCTTCCTAAGCAAACTAATATACTAGGATTTATTATTTTTACTTGCCATCTTAAATATTCTATACAAACTTTGCTCTCTTCTTCTTTAGGATCTCTATTGTTAGGCGGCCTACATTTCACTATATTAGCTATATAAATATCTTTCCTAGTCAAATTTATAGCCTTTAACATATTATCAAGAAGCTGCCCTGCCTTTCCTACAAATGGTCTTCCCATTTTATCCTCATAGTAACCAGGACCTTCTCCTATAAACATAATTCTAGAATTCTCATTCCCTTCACCAAAGACAACATTAGTTCTTGTTTTTGACAATGGACAAGATTTACACCTATGTACAATTGTCTCTAGCTCATCTAATGTATACATACACATATTAAATCCTCCAAACCAAAGTTAAATATATTATATCAAAATACAGTAAAATTTATAAAAAAAGTTCTATTTTATTAAATATATTTTCCCATGAAAAACTCTTAATATTTTTTCTAATATCTTCATCTACAACAAAACCTTTTTTAAATCTCTCTATTTGTTTTTCTATTGTTTCACTTAATCTTTTCTCAAAATCAGGCAACTCACTTCTTAATGGTTTGTCTATTTTCTCCATTTTAGGTAACTTTACATATTCTATAATTCCACTATTATTTATTTCATCTCCTAAAAAACTTTTTATTCCTTCCAATTCAGTAGCTACAATTAAAAGACCAGAAGCCATAGCTTCTAATGTCACCAATGATAGCCCTTCATAAAAAGAAGGAAGTACAAATATATGACTTTTCCTAAATATTTCACCTAATTTTTCTTGAGGCACTTCTTCAATAAATTTAATATTGTATTTATTCTTATCCCCTGCTTCTTGTATTTTCTTCTTTTCTTCTCCTGTTCCTGAACCAATTATTAATAATTCTACTTCATTTTTATCAATTTTAAGCCTATTATATGCGTGTACAAGAGAAAGTACCCCTTTCGTATAACTTAATTTTCCTGCGTATACAATGCGTATTGGTCTAGCCTTCTTTTTTTCGACATCGGGATAAAAAACTTCACTATTATATCCTCCCCCAACAGTTACGATTTTTTCTTTAGGAATAGAATATAATTTATTAATAATTTGTTTTTGATCATCATTTAGTGATAATATCAAGTCTAAACTTTTACAACCTTCCAATACATAGGATCTATATTGAGGTAGTGCTTTAAACTGCCTTAAATCTGTACCATGACATAATGCTATAGTTTTTACACTAGGAAACATTTTTCTTACTAGAGAAGTCAAAAGCCATAAATGATGAGATATTATTATATCTGGTTCATATTGTTTCACTGCTCTTTTAACTACTTCCTTAAATTCTTTTTCCCATTGTAAAAACATTTTCTTATTTAGATCAGAATATTTTGTACTTTTATAAGGCATTACATCACTCATTCCTACAATAGGAAAATTAAGTTTTTCCGTTTCAAAAATTACAGGATAAAATTTATCATATGGTATATTAAGATTTAAATTAATATTAGATTTTGGCATACCTCCTATTAAAGCTCCACTATAACCTCTTTTTTTTCCTTCCCTTATTAAAGCCTCTAAATAAATACCGCTGCCTGTTCTTCCTGGGTATTGGGCAGTAATATGCAATATTTTTTTCATATATATGCCTCCTATGTCAAATTCACTCTTTATTAAACTGCCCCCTTCACCTCATTTTAAAAAAAGCGTCTATTTAGACGCTTTTTATCATATATTTATTCATTATCTAAAGGTTTCATTGTTGGGAATAATAAAACATCTCTAATGCTTGGTTGATTTGTTAAAATCATTATCAATCTATCCACGCCTATTCCTAAACCTCCAGTAGGTGGAAGTCCTACCTCTAAAGCATTAATAAAATCTGTATCCATCATATGAGCTTCATCATCTCCTAAAGCTCTCTGTTTTACTTGTTCTGTAAACCTTTCTTTTTGATCTATAGGATCATTTAATTCACTAAAAGCATTTGCTATCTCCCAAGTATTCATAAAAGCTTCAAACCTATTAGTCTTTCTTGGATCTTCAGAATTTCTTTTTGCAAGTGGAGATACTTCCACAGGATGTCCAGTAATAAATGTTGGCTGAATTAGATGTTCTTCACAAAACTCTTCAAACATTTCATTTATTATATGTCCTCTTTTCATTCCTGGTTCAATCTCTAACCCTTTTTCTTTAGCTATTGCAATTGCTTCTTCATCAGTGTTTATTTGACTAAAATCTACACCAGCATACTCTTTTATTGCATCTTCCATATCTAATCTTTTCCATGGTGGAGTTAAATCTATTGACTTTCCTTGATAATCAATAACCATAGTACCTAATATTTCTTCTGCTACATGTGATATCAGTTCTTCCGTTATATTCATCATATCTTCATAATCTGCATAAGCCTCATATAATTCTATATTAGTAAACTCTGGATTATGCTTAATGCTCATTCCTTCGTTTCTGAACATTCTTCCCATTTCATATACTTTATCGAATCCTCCAACTATCAACCTTTTTAAATATAATTCATTTGCTATTCTTAGGTACATATCTATATCTAAAGTATTATGATGGGTAATAAAAGGTTTTGCATTAGCCCCTCCTGCAATAGTATTGAGTATAGGAGTATCTACTTCTATAAATCCTCTTTCATCTAAAAATCTTCTAATCCCTTTTATTATTTTAGATCTAAGAATAAAAGTTTCTTTTACATCAGGATTAACTATTAAATCTACATATCTTTGTCTATATCTTAAATCCGGATCTTTTAATCCATGAAATTTCTCTGGTAAAATTTGTAATGATTTCGTTAAAAGAACAAATTCTTTTGCTCTAATAGATATTTCTCCTGCTTTTGTTTTAAATACTTCTCCACTGACTCCAATAATATCTCCTATATCACAATCCTTTAATTCCTCATATGCTTTTTCCCCTAATAAATCAAATTTGGCAAAAATTTGTATTTTCCCTTTGCTATCTTGTACATCAATAAAACTTACTTTTCCATGACCTCTTCTAGACATAATTCTTCCTGCAACGGACACATTTGCATTTTCCATTTCTTCGAAATTTTCCTTAATATCAGTACTGTGATGGGTATAATTATACTTTTCTATTAAAAAAGGATCTTTACCCTCTTTCTTTAATTGTTTTAACTTCTCTTTTTTCAAAATAAGCATTTCATTAATATTTTCTTCCGTACCTGACATTTACATTCCTCCCTATTATCTTGTTATTTCTAAAATTTGATATTTTATTACTCCGTCTGGTACATGAACTTCAACAGTCTCCCCTGATTTTCCTCCTAATAAAGCTTTTCCTACAGGAGATTCATTAGAAATTTTACCTTCATAAGGATCAGCTTCCGCAGAACCAACTATTGTATACTCCATTTCTTCATCATATTCTAAATCCTTAACGATTACTTTAGAACCAATACCTACCATATCAGTAGAAATATCTTCATCATCAATAATTTTTGCATTTCTAAGTATTGTTTCTAATTTTACAATCCTCTCTTCAAGTTGTGCTTGTTCATTTTTTGCTTGATCATATTCAGCATTTTCACTTATATCTCCAAAAGCAAGGGCCTGTTTAATCCTCTCTGCTACTTCTCTCCTTTTTACGGCTTTTAATTCATCTAATTCTTTCTCAAGTTTTTCTCGCCCCTCTACGGTTAAAAATACATCTTTTTCTGCCATATACCTTCTCTCCTTTTTTTATATATTGAAGGTGCATTTCACCTTTTATCCCTTATTATTTTAATACTTATATGCAGAATATTATAATTTAGCAGTCAGTTATTGTCAAGTACTTACAATCTTTCTTGCCTTTATTTTCCTCTTTACCAATTCTTCTATAGAATATTCCCTCCCATTTAACATCAATCCTTTAAAATCTTTTTCATTAAAATTATTATTTACTTCATATAAATTTGATGAGATATCCCCCCCTAACTCAAAAGCATTATCTTTAACTAAAAATAAATTATTATTCCAAAAAATAAAATCTTCTATTACTATACATTCTTTGTTTTTTATTTTAATTTCTTTTGAAACTTTATTATTACTACTAAAATCAAAAACAATACTTTTATATTTAAATTTGTCTACATTTAACGAAATAGTATTACTTAGATTAATAATAATATAATAATTTGCTAGAGTTTTGTCAATGTTTTTTGTATAATGTATGGATAGTCCAGTTTCTGAAAATATATCTTCTTTCACTTTTGAAATCTTTTTTTCATCTTCCACATAAACAGTTAAAAATCTAATCATTCTTGAAAATTCTTTAATTAAAGGTTTTATGTTTTCTTTTCCACTAGATATTAATAAAATTTCATAATTTATAGATTCCTCTCCTATTTCCCAAAAAATTTTTTTTAATACTAAAGGCAAAAATCTTATTAATACTTTTTTCCCATTAATTATTTTTAATCCTGTTTCTTTTTCTATAATACTTATCTTATAATCATCTAATATTTTTCTATCTTCAAATACAATATTATTAACATCCTCATCTCTATATTTTTCCACCCCTTTTATAATAGCTTCAATATATTGATCATTAGACAAATCTTTATAGGTTAAAAAAACTCCTATAGCTTTTCCAATTATATCTCCTTTTTCATTTCTCATAGCAGTTAATAATTTAAGTTTAATTTTAGGGGTATATTTTTCTGGAATATATTTTAATAAACCTTTTTTTTTATATTGTTCTGGACTTATAACATACAAAAATTTTATTTTCATTTCCTCCTTAAAAAATAATTAAATTGTAATTGTATTATATGTCCTTTGGTTTTTAGGTATTCCTAGTAATAGTGTTTATATCTCTTAAATATTCAAAAAGAGCAGACTTCACTTTATTTTTATTTTCTATACTATTTATCTTATTTCTAAAAAAAGCTGAATTTCTCATTCCTTTTATATACCAAGCTATATGTTTTCTCATTTCTTTTACTCCTATTTCTTCACCTTTAATATTACATATTAGATCTAAATGCTTAATAATCATATCTATTTTTTCTTCATCAGTAGGATAAAGTACTTTATTTCCCTTCAAAAAATCATTAGCCTGTTTAAATATCCATGGATTTCCCCTAGCGCCTCTTCCTATAGCTACTCCATCACAATTTGTATATTGAAAAATATTAAGTATATCTTCTGGAGTAAATAAGTCACCATTACCTACCACTGGTATACTCACATTTTCTTTTACTTTTTTTATAATATTCCAATCAGCATTTCCTGAATAAAACATTTCTCTAGTCCGACCATGAATAGTAACAGCACTACCACCTTCTTCTTCAATTATTTTAGCAATCTCTAATGCATTTACACTTGATAAATCCCATCCCATCCTTATTTTCACTGTTACAGGCTTATTTGACACCTTTACAATTTCTTTTATTATTTTCCTTACAAGATCTGGCTTCTTTAAAAGAGCACTTCCATCTCCATTTTTTACTATTTTAGGTGCTGGACATCCCATATTTATATCCAAAATATCTATATCTTTTCTTGGATTAATATATTTTGCAACTACTTTTGCCATTATCAATGGATCTGATCCAAATATTTGAAGTGCTATCGGCCTTTCTTTTGAATGTATCTTCATTAATCTATGAGTTTTTTTATCCCTATAATACAATCCTTTTGCACTAACCATCTCAGTAAAAACTAACCCTGCTCCCATTTCTTTGCATAATATACGAAAAGCAGTATCTGTAACTCCAGCCATTGGTGCTAAAAATATATTATTCTTTATTTCTAAATCTCCTATCTGCAAATAATCACCTCATCTCCTAGTGCTATTAAAATAAGTAGCCTTAAGGCTACTTATTTATTTCTTTCATATATTATTCTTAACCCTTCTAAAGTTAATAAATCATCTATTTTATTTATATATTGACTCTCACTAGCAATAAGATTTGCAAAACCACCAGTTGCAACAACTGTTTCTACCTTACCATTTTCCTTTAATTCATCTATCATTTTTCCTATAATATAATCTACTAATCCTACATAACCATAAACAAGTCCTGATTGAATACTATTAACAGTATTTTTGCCTATAACAAATTCTGGTTTTACTATTTCAACTTTAGGAAGTTTAGCTGTTCGCATAAATAATGCCTCACTAGATATTTTAATTCCTGGTGCTATAGTCCCTCCTAAATAATCACCTTCTTTTGAAACAGCACAAAATGTAATTGCTGTACCAAAATCTACGATTATAATAGGTCCATTATATTTTTCATAAGCCGCTACAGCATTCACAATTCTATCTGCACCTACTTCTTTTGGATTATCATATTTAATATTCATACCTGTTTTAATTCCTGGACCTACTACCAAAGGATTCTTTTTAAAATATTTAATCGTCATAGCCTCTAATGTATACATTAAAGTAGGTACTACTGAAGATATAATTACATCATTTATATCTTCAGTAGTAAAACCATGGTATTTAAAAATTTGATCAAAAAGCAATCCATATTCATCTGATGTTTTATCTTTGTCAGTAGCTATTCTCCAATTATCAATTAATTTATTATCTTCATAAACACCAAATACAATATTTGTATTTCCTACGTCAATTACTAAAAGCATACTTCCACCGCCTATCTATCATGCTCTTTTTTTAATGCAGCTACTACACTTGTTACAATAACTATTGCTACTATTATTTCAGGAATTCCATTAGTTATTCCTATCCCTAGTATAATTTTACCTGCTGTATCTGAATTCAACCCTAACTTTGCTACAAATTGTTGTCCATATAAAAGATAAATCATTGAAAGAACACCCACTGTATTAGTTAGAGTTCCTAAAGCAGCTGAAACCACTATTTCAGCTGCTTTATTTTTTAAAACTTTATGAATATAAACTCCAACTAATATTACTAAAGCAACAAAAACCATGTTAAATATTAATATTCCAAAACTAGCTTTATTAATAATACTATCTACTAAAATTTTTGTCAAATATGCAGTCACACAACCCCATATACTATATATTAAAATAGATGAAACCTTGTTGTCCACCTTTTTAAATAATTCATAAACATAATAAGACACTATGCCAATAAAAACTCTCGGTACTATTGAGACCAAAGGATTTAAAAATACAAAAGAAACAGGTGTAGGATTGGTAATAGCTTGAAACATACTGAAAAGCCCAAATACCAGTCCTACTAATCCACCTACTAAAGGTCCCTCCATAATAGCACCAATTATTACTGGAATATGCATTATTGTTGCCTTTGTTGGCCCTACAGGAATAAAGCCTAAAGGTGTCATTCCTATTACCGCTGAAATTCCTCCCAATACACCTACCACTACTATTTTTTTTAATGTCAACTTATTTTCATGTACCATCATAAATATACCTCCGTTCTAGTTCCTAATATTTTGGATACTAGACGCTGTTTATATACAAATAACAACTCCAGTTCCAGTCCAGCTCCTAAAAGGATGCTAGCTACATAGGCAGAAGAAGATCTAAAGATCTTCTTCTGTCTTTTATTAATTAACCTCCAAAAAACATCAGTAAAAGTCCCGCTGCTACTGCAGAACCTATTACTCCTGCTACATTTGGTCCCATAGCATGCATTAATAAAAAGTTCCTTGGATTTTCTTCTTGTCCTACTTTTTGAACTACTCTTGCTGCCATTGGTACTGCTGATACCCCTGCTGCACCAATCATAGGATTTACTTTTCCACCTGTAACTTTATGCATTATCTTTCCAAACAATACTCCCATAGCTGTACCTAACGAAAAAGCTATTAATCCTAATATTATTATCTTAATTGTTTTAGGAGAAAGAAATGTTTCAGCATTTGCAGTAGCTCCTACTGTAAGTCCTAAAAATATTGTAATTATATTGATAAGTTCATTTTCTACTGTCTTAGAAAGTCTACCTACTACTCCTGATTCTCTAAATAAATTTCCTAACATTAACATTCCTATTAATGGTGCTGCTGAAGGAAGTAGTAATACTACAAAAATTGTTACTAGTATTGGAAATATGATTTTCTCCCGTTTAGTAACTACTCTTAATTGTTCCATGACAACTTGTCTTTCCTTTTTAGTTGTCAATGCCCTCATAATAGGTGGTTGAATTATAGGCACTAAAGCCATATAAGAATAAGCAGCTACTGCTATAGGGCCTAATAACTCCGGTGCCAATCTACTTGTTAAGTACAATGCAGTTGGTCCATCTGCACCTCCTATTATACCAATACTTGCAGCTTCTGGACCAGTAAAGCCTAATGCCACTGCCCCAATAAAAGTAAAAAATATACCAAATTGAGCTGCTGCACCAAGTAATATACTTCTTGGGTTAGCTATTAATGGTCCAAAATCTGTCATAGCCCCAACACCCAAAAATATTAAAGGTGGATATATACCAAGCTCAACTCCTTGATACAAATAATACAATAATCCCCCTACCTCTCCATTCTTTACAGGTGGATCCATAAGCCCACCTAATGGAAGATTCACTAATAACATACCAAAGGCAATAGGTACTAAAAGAAGAGGTTCATATTCTTTTTTTATTGCCAAATAAAGAAGTATAAAAGATATAATAATCATTATTACTTCTTTGTATGTTATAGCTGCAAAACCTGTGCTTTGTAAAAACTCTTTTAAAATATCTAGTAGCATTTATCTTTTTACCTTCCTTTCTTAATGATCATTATTCAATTGTTAATAACTTATCTCCACTATTTACAGAAGCACCTTTGGTTGTTAATACATTTGATATTTTCCCATCTCTAGGAGCTACTATCTCATTTTCCATTTTCATTGCTTCAAGAATTAATAATACTTGTCCTGCTGTAACAGTATCGCCTTCATTTACATTTATATTTAATATAGTTCCTGGCATTGGAGCTTCTACTGTTTCAGCTCCTTCAGGAATATCTACTTTTTTCTTTTCTTCGGGTTTATCTTTCACTTGTGCTTTTGGCGCTACAGTTTGCTCAACTCTTCTTTCAACTGGTTTTTGTGAAACTGCTTCACCACCATCTATTTCTTCTACTTCCACTTCATATTTATTACCATTTACAGTTATAAAATATTTTTTCATTTCCTAACCTCCCTTTATTATTGTAATATATTTAATATTTGCTCCTCTCTACCTGTTTTAGCCCATACAGGTGTATGTTGAGGCATCCTCTTAATAGTTTTAATTTTTACTTGTGGAATTGATACTCCTTCACTAGCTGCTATAGCTGCAGCAATAACTGCAACTAATTCTTCATTCTCAGCTATTCCTTGTTCTTCTTTTTCTTTTTCTTTTTCAGTTACTATATTTAATTTTTGATTGTCGTCTTTTTTCTCATTTTTATTAGAAACTGTTCTTAAAATATCGATTAAAAAAGATATTATTAGTAATGCTAAAAACACAATAATCATACTAAATATAGTTATTGTTAAACTATCACCCATAGTAATTTTATCGCCCAATTATATCACCCCTTTATAATGGGATATTTCCATGCTTTTTAGCTGGCCTATTTTCTCTTTTACTTTCAAGCATATCAAAAGCACTTATAAGTTTTGGTCTTGTGTTGCTTGGTGCCAGTACATCGTCTACAAAACCTCTTGATGCTGCAATATATGGATTTGCAACAGTATCCCTGTATTCTTTTATTTTTTCAGTTCTAGTATTAATAGGATCATCAGAATCTTTTATATCATGTTTAAATATTATATTAGCTGCTCCTTCAGGACCCATTACAGCTATTTCTGCATTTGGCCAAGCAAATACTTGATCTGCTCCCAATTCTTTATTACACATAGCTATATATGCACCACCATATGCTTTTCTAATTATCAAAGTTACTTTTGGTACAGTAGCTTCACTATAAGCATAAAGCATTTTTGCTCCATGACGAATTATTCCACCATATTCTTGTTCTGTTCCTGGTAAAAATCCAGGTACATCTACTAAATTTAATAATGGAATATTAAAAGCATCACAAGTTCTAATAAACCTAGCTGCCTTATCTGATGCATTTATATCTAAACAACCTGCCAACACTTTAGGTTGATTCCCTACAACTCCTATTGTTTTTCCATTTAATCTTATGTATCCTACAATGATGTTTTGTGCATAATAAGATTGTACTTCAAAGAATTCTCCGTCATCTGCCAATAATTTAATTATTTCTTTCATATCATAAGGTTTATTTGGATTTGTTGGTACTATTTCATTTAATTTTTCTTCAATTCTGTTTATATCATCTTTTGTTTCTACACAAGGTGGACTTTCTAAATTGTTGGAAGGTAAATAACTCAATAATTTTTTAATCCTTTCTATAGCATCTTCTTCACTTTCATCTTTAAAATGTGCTACTCCACTAATTTTATTGTGAGTATCAGCTCCTCCTAACTCTTCTTGAGATATTTCCTCACCAGTCACTGTTTTTATTACTTGTGGTCCAGTAATAAACATCATACTGGTTTTCTCAACCATAAAAATAAAATCTGTTAATGCTGGTGAATATACTGCACCCCCTGCACTAGGCCCCACTATTACTGAGATTTGTGGCACAACTCCTGATGCAATGGTATTTCTATAGAATATTTTTCCAAATCCTGATAATGCATCTACCCCTTCTTGAATTCTAGCACCACCAGAATCATTAAATCCTATTATAGGTGCACCCATTTTTACTGCCATTTCTTGAACTTTACATATTTTTGATGCATGCATTTCTCCCAAAGAACCTCCAAGAACTGTAAAATCTTGAGAATAAACAAAAACTAATCTTCCATTTACTGTTCCATAGCCTGTTACTACTCCATCTCCTGGAGCTTCTTTTTTCTCCATACCAAAATTTGTACATCTATGCTCTACAAAGGTGTCAATCTCAACAAAACTATCTTGATCTAATAATAAATCAATTCTTTCTCTAGCTGTCAATTTTCCAGATTTATGCTGCTTTTCAATTCTCTTTTCTCCTCCACCAAGCTCAATATTTTTCTTGGTTTCAACTAGTTTTTCAATTTTTTCCTTCATTTTTACCCTCCTTTGTTGCTTTTTAATTAATCTCTTTCACATACTTCTATTAAAACTCCAAAAGTACTTTTTGGATGTGCAAACGCAATTTTAGCTCCTCCTGCTCCATAACGAGGTTTTTCATCTATCATTCTAATACCATTTTTTTTCATTTTTTCAATAGCTTTTTCTATGTTTTCTACTCTATAAGCAATATGTTGAATACCTTCCCCTCTCTTTTCAATAAATTTGTCAATAGGTCCCCCTTCTTCTGTTGATTCTAATAATTCAATTTCTGTATCTCCTATAGGTAAAAAAGCAGTTTTTACTTTTTGATCTTCTATAACTTCTGTACCTTCTAATTTTATGCCTAAAACATCTTCATAAAACTTTAAAGCCTCTTTTAAATCTTTCACAGCTATACCTATATGATCAATTTTAGTTACCAAAGAATTAACCCCCTTATTATTTTATAAGTTTTATCATTTCATCCTTTGCAGTATAAGGATCTAACTTTCTTGAAATTACTTTTTTTGAAAGGTCTTTTAACAAATTTTCTTTCATAGCTTTTGACATAATAATATTCATTAATTCATCTTTTGCCAATGTCATTATTTCTTCTCTCATATTCTTTTCTCTTCTTTTTTTTAGTTCCCCAGAATCTATTAAATACTTTTTATGTTCCATTATTTTATCTAAAAGGGTATCTATTCCTTGTTTCTTACTAGCAGATACCTTGACTACTTCTGGTCTATATTTATCTTTTTCATTTAAATCTAAAGTCATTTGTATTTCTACTTCTGTTTTATCAGCTCCATCTAAATCTGATTTATTTATAGCAAATAAATCAGCAATTTCCATTATACCTGCTTTAATTGCTTGTATATCATCACCTAAATTAGGTACCATTACCATAAGTACTGTATCAGCATTTTTTACAATATCAATTTCTGATTGACCTACTCCTACCGTCTCAACAAAAATATAATCTGCTCCACAAATATCCAAAACTTTAATTGCTCCTTGAGTAGCTTTAGATAATCCACCTAAGGAACCTCTTGTTCCCATACTCCTTATAAATACGCCTTTATCTAAAGCTAAATCACTCATTCTTATTCTATCTCCTAAAACAGCTCCTCCTGTAAAGGGGCTAGTAGGATCAATAGCAATTATTCCTATTTTTTTATTCTTTTTTCTCAATTCTTTAGTAAGCCTATCAGTAAGTGTACTCTTACCACTTCCCGGAGGCCCCGTTATCCCAATTACATAAGCATTGCCTGTGTACTCATATAGTCTCTTTATTATTTCTATTCCTTTATCATCATCATTTTCTAACATAGTTATAAGTCTCGCACAGACTCTCCTATCACCCTTAAGTAATTTCTCTTCTATATTCAATGGGTTAAACACCACCTATATATTATCTTTTTAAATGACTATTTATATAATCTACTACTTCTTGAGTAGATGTTCCAGGTGTAAATATTGCTTCTACTCCAGCTTTTTTAAGCCCAGGAATATCATCTTCAGGAATTACGCCTCCTCCAACCACTAAAACATCATCTGCACCTTCAGTTTTTAATAATTCAATAATTTTAGGGAATAGATGATTATGTGCTCCTGAAAGTATACTTAAACCAATTACATCTACATCCTCTTGAATTGCTGCTGCTACAATTTGTTCTGGTGTCTGTCTAAGACCAGTATAAATAACTTCCATTCCTGCATCTCTTAAAGCTCTTGCAATAACTTTTGCTCCTCTGTCATGTCCATCTAAACCTGGTTTTGCCACTAACACCCTAATTGGCCTATCCATTTTTTACCCTCCTCATCAACGATCACTTAATATTTGATTTCATATACTAAACTTTCGAATACCAACTATAATATAACAGATTGTTCATACTCACCAAACTCTTCTCTTAATACACCACATATTTCTCCTAAAGTAGCATACGTTCTCACAGCATCTAAAATATATGGCATTAAATTTACATTTGTACTAGCTGCTTCCTTAAGACTTTTTAAAGCTTTATTTACTTTATTATTATTTCGTTCAGATTTTAATTCATTTAACTTTTCTTTTTGTAATCTTTCTACCTCAGGATCTACTCTCAATATGTCTTTATGATGCTCTTCTTCTGTTTGGAATTTATTTACTCCCACAACTACTCTTTCTTGAGATTCTATTTCCATTTGATATTTATATGCACTATTTTGAATTTCTTTTTGTATATATCCTTTATTAATTGCCTGAGGTGCTCCTCCTAATTCATCTATTTTCTTTATATATTCTAATGCCTCTTTTTCAATTTTATTAGTTAAATTTTCTATATAATAAGAACCAGCTAATGGATCTATAGTTTCTGCTACTCCACTTTCATGAGCTATTATTTGTTGAGTTCTAAGTGCTATTCTTACAGACTCTTCTGTTGGTAACGCCAATGCTTCATCCCTTGAATTAGTGTGTAAAGATTGAGTTCCACCAAGTACTGCTGCTAAAGCCTGTATAGTTACTCTTATAATATTATTATCTGGTTGTTGAGCTGTTAATGTAGAACCTGCTGTTTGAGTATGAAATTTTAATCTCATAGATTTTTCACTTTTTGCATTAAATCGTTCTTTCATTATCCTTGCCCACAATCTTCTAGCTGCCCTAAATTTAGCTACTTCCTCAAATAAATCATTATGTGCATTAAAAAAGAAAGACAGCCTAGGTGCAAAATCGTCTACATCCAATCCTGCCTCAATAGCAGCATTTACATATGCTATTCCATCAGCTAAAGTAAAAGCAACTTCTTGAATAGCTGTAGCCCCCGCTTCTCTTATATGATATCCACTAATACTTATAGTGTTCCACTTTGGGATATCCTTTGAGCAATACTCGAATATATTAGTTATTAATCTCATAGAAGGTTCTGGTGGAAATATATAGGTACCTCTTGCAATATATTCCTTAAGAATATCATTTTGTATAGTTCCTCTAAGTTTTTGTTTTGGTACTCCTTGTTTTTCTGCCACCGCAATATACATAGCAAGTAATACACTAGCAGGTGCATTAATAGTCATAGAAGTACTAACCTTATCTAAAGGTATTCCATCAAATAATATTTCCATATCCTTAAGAGAATCAATTGCTACTCCTACTTTCCCAACTTCCCCCTCACTTAAAGCATGGTCCGAATCATATCCAATCTGAGTTGGTAAATCAAAAGCTACACTTAATCCTGTTTGTCCCTGTTCTAAAAGATATTTATATCTTTTATTTGAATCTTCAGCAGTAGCAAAACCTGCATACTGTCTCATTGTCCAAAGCCTACCTCTATACATGGTAGGTTGAACCCCTCTTGTAAATGGATACTGCCCTGGAAAACCTAAATCTTTTTCATAATCTATGTCTTCTTCTACGGGTGTATATAATCTTTCTACTTCTATATTAGAACCAGTTTTAAATTCTTCTTTTCTTTCAGGAAATCTTTTTATTGCCTTAGAAACATTTTCTTTTTCCCACCTCTCTTTAGAGGATTTTATTTTTTCCATTTTTCCCTCATCATACATAATTTACCTCTTACCTCCTTGTGGCATTAATAGGATTTCTTTCTTAAATAATAATTCCTTCATTATACTATAATATAATATATTAATATTTTTGCAACAATTATTTCATTTATTTTGCATGATGCAATAAAAATTGCATTTTCCCACAAAGAGTATTCATAACTATTTAAACTTCCTATTTTCTAATTAATTATAGATATAGTACTAAAGACCATTTATTGTATGTAAATAATAGCCCCTAGCAAATGTACTAGGGGCACAAAATTCCTTAATATAATTTAACTATTTTTTCCAAGGAATTTCAATATCTAATAACCTCATATAATGTCAGAATATATATATTTTTTTCCCCTATATTAACTTATTACCTTGGCTTAATTAGTGTTTAATTCTTCCTTACTTAAATTACACCATTCATTGATCTCGTATTCATAACCCTTAAAATCACCATATCCTTTCAATATATGTTTTAAACCTATCTCCCTTTCCTCTAATATATAAATAGATATAGTTATTGCTAAAAGATCTGCACAACCACCTGGACTAATATTTTCATTTATAAAATATCTATTTAACTTACAAATTTCCCTTTTCCCTCTTATTGTATAAACAGAACCTTTCTCTATAACTTCCCTAGTTCTTGCTTGTGCTTTCTTAAGTCCCATTATACCTACTCTAGATATAATAGTTGTATCCTCAACCTCTGCAATTAAATGCAATAAACTGTCTACCATTGCATAATTTAACCCCACTCCCGATTCCATAGCTTTTACAAAGTTTGGGTATGAAATATTAAATATAGAAGGCAGCCCATCGTTTACCTCACCTCTAATTCCCGTAATACCATGTTCTATAAATATTTTTTCTCCATCAGTATATTCTTTTTTAAATTTCAAGTTTTGTAATTCTTTTTCTACTAAACCCTCACATATTTGAGAAACTTTATTACATATTTTATCTATAGTTATCTTTTCTGATTTTACAATGGCACCGCTTGCTGCCGCCACAATTCCCCCTAAAAACAAAATACCTCTTTGTGTATTCACGCCACCTGTTTTTTGTAGCAGTTGTTTTTCAGCGCATTTTCCTACAACCCTTAACTCATTTAATAAAGATGTCTTCTCATCCCAATTCATTCCCATTTGTCCAAACAAAGAAAAATATGGAGATATAACCGAACTACCTAACATAAAACTTAAAAAATTCATATCTTCATGAGCCCCCATTGAAAAGGGACTTACAAGACCTGGGGATGGATTACAAGAGGCCTCCATTAATATCCCCAAAGTCATTGCTTGCCCAATTTTTATTGCATCTGGTGATATTTTATATTCTTTACCGTTTATCATCTGATTTCAGTCCCTCTTCAATAATTTCATTTATCTTTAACATTAGCTCTTCTCTTTCATGTCGCTTCTCAATATAACATTCTACTGCACTATTATCACACAATATACATTTTCTTGGTTTCATACCAAAATCTCTTCTAGATATTGAGAGCCCATCTAAATCAATTACATCTATATCAAACAATCTACCTAAAGAATGTGAATCTTCTATTTTAATTGCTTTCTTTTTAACAGTTTCTATAGGTAAATCAATAACCCAAAACCCCTCTGCTCCCCATTTACCTAATCTTATTTTTTTAAAAATAAGATTAGGTGAAAAGGTATTATCAATAGTTTTTGAAGCTTCTTCTAATACTGCCTCCCATTTATTATACTGAAAATATCCACCAACTAGATTTAAAGTTAACGAAATTAATGGTAGTTTATACTTATCAATAAGTTGTTTTTGAAAATCTGCCCTTTCTTCCTTTGCTTCTAATACTCTCTGAAGTAATTCCTTATTAATCATTTCACTCCTCTAATAACATCTATAATAGTGCCATCTCTATACTCAACAAGACCTACAATATCATCTGTTGTTTCTATCTTTTCAGGAACTCCTGTCAATTTTTCTGCAATATTTTTTAAATCATGAATATCCATAACATTCAAATTAGCAGCCTTAAAACAATTATATAAATCTTTTCTCCTAGGATTTACCGCTATACCTCTTTCAGTTACCACTGCATCTATTGTTTCACCAGGAGTAACAACTGTTGTAACTTTATCCATTACCATAGGTAATCTACCTCTTAAAAGTGGTGTAACTACTATGGCAAGTTTTGCTCCCGCTGCTGTATCACAATGACCACCAGATGCTCCCATAATAACACCATCAGAACCTGTAATAACATTTACATTAAAATCAACATCTATTTCTGTAGCACTTAAAATCATTATATCTAATTGATTAGCAACACATCCCTTATTGTGAGGATTTGCATAAAATGATGCTGACATTTCCATATGATTAGGATTATTTTTAATAGACTCTACAGCCTTTAAGTCAAAACATTGTACATCTAATAAGGATTTAAATAAACCTTCTTCCAACATATCTACTAAATATCCTGTTATTCCTCCAGCTGCAAAACTACCTGTAATCCCTTCTTTTCTCATTTCTTTTCTTAGAAAATCTGCAACTGCTAAAGAAGCTCCTCCAGTACCTGCTTGGAAAGAAAATCCTTCTTTTACTAAGCCAGAAGCTATAATAGCCTTAGCTGCATTTTCTGCTATTAACAATTCTAATGGATCTTTAGTTATTCTTGTAGCCCCAGATACTATACCATTGGGATCTCCAACTTTATCTACAACTACAACATAATCTACTAATGTTTGTGGAATACTTATTGGACATGCAGGATACTCTACCAAATTATCAGTTACCACTACAGTCTTTTCTGCATATTCTGCATCTATCATTCCGTAACCCAATGAACCACAAGCTGTAGGTCCATCTACACCATTTACATTACCATATTTATCTGCTGCTGGAGCTGCTATAAAAGCAATATCTATTTTTACTTCTCCTGCTTCAATAGCTCTTGGTCTACCTCCATGAGAACGTATAATCACAGGTTTTTTTAATATTTTTTCTTTACTAATAGCTTCTCCAAGTTCTCCTCTAATTCCACTAGTTTGAATTCCCGTTACTACACCATTTTTAATATGTTTAATTAAATGACTGTGAACAGCTTGCAAAGAACTAGCAACAATAGTTATATCTTTAACTCCCATTTCAGCAATTTCATCTACTACCTTATTAACTAAATAATCACCATTTCTAAAATGATGATGGAAAGATATAGTCATGCCATCTTTAATATTACATAACTCTAAACTTTTTCTTATACTTTCTACTAATTTTTCCTCTCCAGGAGACACTTTTGATATCTTAGGTGATAATTTCCTTCCTTCTGGTTTATAAGCAAAAGCTCCTTGGAAAGGTTTCAACTCTCCTATACCTTCTATATATTTAGGTATTTCTCGACCAATTGCATTTTTTATTGTCCCTTTCATTCTCATTCCCTCCTAAATTATTCCTGCACCTTTGGCTAATCTTACAGTTTTTTCCGCTCTTGCAACAACTGGAGCATCTACCATTTTACCATCTAAAGATACTACACCTAAACCTTTTTCTTCTGCCTCTTCTATTGCATGAATTACTCGAAGAGCTTTCTTTACATCCTCTTTAGACGGTGTAAATACATCATGTATAATATTTATTTGCCTTGGATGAATAATAGACTTTCCAGCAAATCCTAATTGTTTAGCCATTTCTGCTTCTCTTCTAAGTCCTTCATCATCATCAATATCCGAAAATACTGTATCTATAGCATCTATCCCTGCTGCTGCAGCTGCTAAAACAATTTTAGACCTAGCTACAAACAATTCTTCTCCAGTTTTACTACGTTCAGAACCTATAGTCCTTGTAAAATCTTCTGCCCCAAAAGAAATTCCTATCATTCTAGGACTAGCAGTGGCAATTTTATCTGCATTTATAACTCCCTTTGCTGTTTCAATAGCACCTAGTATTTTTACAGTACCTTTTTCTAATCCAAGTTCCTTTTCAACATCTGTTAATAATGCATCTACTTCTTTAATATCCTCAGCTGTCTCAATCATTGGAGGCCTTATATTTCTAAGTCCTGCTGCTACTAAAACTCTTATATCTTCTTCACCAAAAGGAGTATATAATGGATTAGATCTAACAAATATTTCACAATCAGGATACTCGACACTTTTCAAAGCTTCCGCTATTAAATCTCTTCCACTATCTTTTTCTCTTAATGACATAGCATCCTCTAAATCAAATATAATACAATCTGGCTTAAAGATTTGAGCATTTACCATCATATTTGGATTACTTGCTGGCACAAACATCATTGTTCTTCTTAACTTTTTCATGATTTATTGCCTCCCTTCTGCTCTTCTTACTGCAGTTTTTAATCGGGCCCTTATAGTAAAATCTAAGGCACCTTTATCAACTATCTTTACATGCCCCTTATTAACTCCCAATTCCTGCAATGTTTCTCTTGTTACTTTTTCTATTTGCTTGCCAAACTTTTCTTTTACTATGCTCTCTATTTCTATGCATAGATCTTCTTTTTGATTTAAATCTACTGTGACTATTAAATCATTAGATTCCAAGCTTCCCGCTTGTCCTATTTTTACTTCTTCCATTTCTACATCCTCCTCTTTAAACTATTTATAAGATACTAGGCGGTAAATAACCGCCCAATATCTTTCATTTCATTACTGTTTATGCGAAAAGTGAAAACAAAATACTCGCAATAATTAACATTAGACCTCCACCTACCCTGGAAGAAATCTGTGCATATGATATTAAATCCATTCTATCTGCAGCACCTAATACTGCTATATCCCCAGATCCTCCTCTGTTTGCCATGCATAGTCCTGCTGTTATTGATGATTCTATTGGATAGAATCCAAATAAATTTCCTCCTAATCCTGTTCCAATTATTGCTCCAATAACTATAAATAATGCTACAAATACATTTGAGAATGTTAAAGCACTTAATAAACCATCCAAATCAGTATATGCTATTCCTACTCCTGCCATCATAACCCATATGAACTGTTTAGAAAAGAAGGATTGAAGTTTCTTTGCTCCTTTTTTAATTGATAAGGGGATAATACCTGTTAAATTTGCAATTGAAACAAATATTACCGTATATGCAAATGCATGAATTGGTACATTTTCTAGAATTTTCTTAGAAAACAATCTTCCTAATGTGTAAAATGTTACAGATAAAAGTAATCCTGCTGCTATATCTCTATGAGTCACTTTAACTTTTGCTTCTAATTCCTCATTACCTTTTAAATCTTCATCTACCTCTTTCATCAATTCTCCATTACCTGTTAAATGAGGCTTAGCTTTCCCTAATTTGTTCAATAATGATGCAGCTATTATAGCAATTACATTAGCAATAGTTAAAATAGCAATTGCAAATGAATAGTATACAGAGTTATCTTGCCCTGTAATCTCTGACCATACTTCACTCATAGGAACAGCTCCACCACCATTTCCGCCTCCCATTATTGGAAGAACATACATCAATGCTACATCCCTAAAAGGAACTCCTACTATTAAACCAGCAAGTCCACCAAGTAAAAATGCAAAAGCTACTCCAATTAAAATTGTAGGAATATATCCTATTAATGATTTAGCTAATTGTTTTCTATTAACTGAAAGAATAGAACCACATATTAGAATACAAATAAAGAATGTTAAAAAATTTGATTCTTTCATAAATATTGTTGTTGATTCTATATATTTTTCTGGTATTATACCTTTAGAAGCTAAAATTGTAACAGCTAGAAATGTTAATAATGTTCCTCCACCCATATATTCATTCCAAATTGGAATTCTATTTCCTATTTCTCCAAATAACATACCTAATGTCAATAAAATAGCAAATGATCCTGCCATATCATCAGATATAACTTCTAAATTCATAGATATTAGTACTATAGCTATAACTGCTACATATAAATAAACTGGCATACCAAAAAGTTTTACCTTATCTTTCTTCAAACTGTCCTTAACCTCAACATTATTTTCAGTCATTTTCTTACCTCCCTCAAATTTTTGCTTGCCTATTTCCTGAGGAAATTTCATATGTTATATTAAAAATATTTTTGTATCTTTATGCAGTATTTTTGAAATACATCTAAGTATGAATTATTGCACTATAAAAACTCTTCTGACAATTTCCCCATTTACTTGTACTCAAAATATTATCCCCCCCTTCTATGTATTGTATGGAAATTGTATACAAGCATACAGCATTTTGTGCTAATGTGTACTTTCTATAATACTCTAGGCTTTGTATACTTGTATACAATTATTTTTAAAAAAACATCTCTTTACATATTTAGCTATTCTGTGTATTTAAATTATTGAAAAAAGCTTTTTTGGCTTTTTTGACATGTTCTCTAGCCAATTTTTCTGCCTTTTCTTCATCTTTATTTTCTAATGAACAAACAATTTCTTTATGTTCTTCCAGTGCTAAAAACCTTCTTTCTACTTTAATTAATGAAATATTTCGTAGACTACTTAAATACTCATATATTTTAGTCATTATAGATTGAAGACGTTTATTATTGGCACTTTTTAATATTATATTATTAAAAGTTTTATGAATCTTTAAATATTCATCATAATCTTTACTTTCAATTTTTTCCTCCATTAATTTCAAAACATGCTTCAAACTACTAATATCATCATCTGTTATATTCCTACAAGCCAACCTAAGAGTCAAACCTTCAAGCACTTCCCTTAAATCATAAATTTCTGTAGCATCCTCTTCTGTTATTCCTTTTACAACAGCCCCTTTTCTAGGAATATTGGCCACCAAACCCTCAGCTTCTAATTGTCTTAAAGCCTCTCTCACTGGAGTTCTACTGACATTCATCATTTCTGCTATTTTGTTTTCAACTAAATGATCTCCTTTTTTCATTCTTCCATCAAATATAGCTTTTCTTACTTCAGTATATACAATTTCACGTATAGGTCGTAAATCATATTTTTTTACTTGTTCTAATTCTACATCCATTCATTTAACCTCCCTAATTAACTTTAAATAATACTTTTTTAAAATTTTCCTTATTAATTTTATCATACCATACTATATAATTAAAGTTAATTAGGCTTTAAAAATCACTAACATTTAAATTTATTAATGTTTTTTACAATTCCCTTCGTCATTTTCTCAATTTCTTCAACTATATTACCGATATTTTCAATATTACTAAATTGTTCCTCAATTTCTGCTGTAACCTCTTCAATTACTGCTGTGGTTTCCTGAGATCCTGAAACCATATTTATCATCATTTCATTTGATAAAGATACATTTTTCTCAATTTTTCTTACCTCATCAACAATAGTCCTTATATACATTATATTTTCTTCTGAAGTTTTTATTACATCAGAAAGAGTTTGCTGGTTTTCTTTTAATTTTATTTCTTGTAAATCTACTGTACTCTGAACTTCTCTTTCCTGAGACTTCACATCATTTAAATATTCATTAATAGTTATTAAAACGTTTTCTATTTCTTTGACATTATTATCAGAATCTTGCGCCAATTTTTTTATCTCTTCTGCTACTACAGCAAAACCCTTGCCACTTTCTCCTGCTCTGGCAGCTTCAATAGAAGCATTTAAAGCCAACAAATCCGTCTGCCTTGCTATGTCCCTAACTATAGCAATAATATTGTTTATTTCCTCTGTTTGGTTAGATAATTGATTAACTACTTCATTTGCTTTTTTTGAAGCATTTTTCGTTTTTTCAACACTATCAATTAATTCTTTCATATTTAATTGACTTGATTCCATTACATCAGATGATTGGTTGGTCTTTTTCTCCATATCCTCAACCACATTAAATATATTATTTAAATCTTTAGATACAATATTTGTTTTTTGACTTCCTTCCTGCAATATATAATTATTATCAATAACTTGTTTAGTCATAGAATCTATATCGTTTATAATTTTATTGTTTCCAACATCTATTTCTTGATTAAATACAGAAATTTTATTAATTTCTTCTATTAATTTATTTATTGACTCCCCAACTTGTCCTATCAAATCTCTCAATACAGCTATAGTCCCTAATACAATATTCATATTTTTTTCCTTATATGTACTAATCCTTTCTAAATCCAAAGTCGCTGCTACAATTCCACCAAATTCATTTTCCTTCCTATAAGGGACTGCAACAATAATAGAAAGTTTATTTTGTCTATTAGAATAGATAGGATTGGATATCTGAATTCCTATTGTGTTCTTTGCTTCAATAAAATATTCTCTATCTCCATTAGAAATTAACTTTTCTTTATCCTTTATTGATGAGTTGTATATTTGTTGACCTGTTTCATCTGTCACAAAAATTCTCATTTTATTTTTAGAATTTAATATAATTTTTTGACTTTCCTCACTTAATCTAGATAAATCAAATTTACTCTTACAAAATGTCTCCGATAATCTTTCAATTTCTTTTACATAATCATCTATATTCTTCTTAGTTTCATCTCCAATTACTTTAGAAGTTCTTAAATCACCACCAGCTATCTTAGAAAAAACATTAAAAATATTTTCATTTATCTTCTTCTTATTGTTATATTTCATATAACTTCCAATAGAAAATGCACAAGTGTAAATAAAATAAAAAATTATAATTTGATGTAGTTTAATATCAAAAAGTTTAAAAAATATGAAACATAATAATGCTGGAACTATATTATACACTATAATCTTTATTATAATCTTATATTGTTTAGAAACCTTTGTTCTCTGCATAACGTTTCTCCTTTTTATAAAATTGTATACCTGTATGCTTGTATACAATCCATTGTGTTTTCTTGGCAATTTCTTATCAACTTCATAATATCATATATTTTTTATTTTGTCTACTAAATTTAGACAGTAAAATATAATTTTTTTAAAAATTCAAAATTATCACTTAAAAATCACATTTTTAAAACTATTTATTTAATTTATACTAATAAAACTCATTATTATTTTTACTAATATAGGATAAATTATAACTATTAGCACTCTTCTAATAGTTTGCATCACTACTACTGCTGTTTGATTAACATTATAACTTTCTGATAAAATTACCATCTCCTGCATCCCTCCTGGAACACTTCCAAATAAAGATGTTAATATATCTATATCAGAAATTTTTGAAATTATTACTCCTGTAATTACCCCAAATAATGAAAGAAGGAAAACTACTCCTAGTGAGGGAATAACAAATTTTTTTAAATTTAACAAAAGTTCTTTGGTAATTAATAATCCTAAACCTCCCCCTAGAATACTCTGTGCTATAATGCTATAACATTTTGGAATTACAGGTTCAAATTGAAGTAAATTAAATATTCCTACTGTAATCATTGAACCTATCAATGCTCCTGCAGGTATTTTGATTTTATTACCAATAAATCCTCCAATTAAAGCTACAGCTAAAGTCATAATAATCTTACTCATACTACACCACACCCCTTTAAAATTATGTATATTTTACTTTAATTTAAAATTCTAATTAACCATATTATCTATTATTTTACTTCCATCTTTCGACAGAATAAATTCATAAGTGGTTTTAGGTAAAAACTTTCTTGTTTTTGATAACTCATTAGATGCTAATAATTTTCTTACTTTTGATGCACTTACATATTCACCTTCCACACTATTTCTCTCTATCTCTTTTACTTCAACACCTATAGCAGGCAAAACTCTTTTCATTACATCATTGTAGTTTTTTGTTACAACACAATAAGGTTCTTCTCCTATATATCTTTTATTAATTTTTAATGCTGGAACTATATAATTTTTAAATATTTCTATATCTAATTCAGCATGAGTTTCTACTACATTACCTTTTTCCTTTAAAAAGTAGGATGGAAAAGTAGCATTGGAAATAACATAGTCTTTACCTTTATGAATAATAACATTAGACAAGTGTTTGGTTCCTTCTTTAGCTAAATAATAACGTATTTCTGAAGGAAAACTAGAACGATTTTCCCATACTATAAAAACATGTACTACATCATTTTCAGAAGCTGCCTTTTCTATAATATATTGATGTCCTAATGTAAAAGGATTACAATTCATTACAATAGAGGCTATATTAGTACCTTCTTTTCTATATTTTTTTAGTCCTTCTACATAAGATTGAATGCCATTTAATTGGTTCTCTAACAAGCATACTTTATCCGAAACCTCTGCAATTTTATAAAATCCTATATCTTTAAATAAAGATTCATTTTTAGGTTTTGTATAAATAAACAAATGAGTATTTCCTCTAAAGTATGCCTCATTTACTAGATAAGTTACAATCTTATTTGATATCCCCATTCCTTGAAAATTTGGATCAACTGCTATACATTTTAATATTTTTTCACTTAAAGATCCTGTCCCAATTATTTTCCCATTCTTTAACAAAGCTACAGTATATTCTACATCATCTTCTAATGAGAGTCCTTGCTTTTTTAAAAATTTCGATACCTTATTTTTTTCACTATCAGTTTTAATCTCTATTATTTTTTCTTTATTGTCATAATTCATATTCCCTATCCCCCATTCACATATACATATAATTTTAAACTTATTATAACACAAAATAAAAATTTATTTTCTACGAAAAAGGACAGGAAATATTTCCTGTCCCCTTTTTTTTACTTATTTTTATCCTTCACATATGCAAGCTGACCTCCAGCAATTAATACCTTAACTTGTCTATCTGACAAATCCATAACTGCTTCTATATCCGTATTTTGGGTAACATTTCGTATAAGTATTTTCCTTCGTTTTATTTGTTCAATGACATTTTCAATTAAAATTTCATCTCCACTATCAATTTTTTCATAATCTTCATTGTTTTTAAACAATAGTGGTAATATCCCATAGTTAATTAAATTATTCTTATGGATCCTTGCAATAGATTTTGCTAAAACTATCTTAACTCCTAGATACATTGGACAAAGTGCAGCATGTTCTCGACTTGAACCTTGACCATAATTTTCACCGCCTACTATAATACTTTTCCCATATTTCTTAGCTCTATCTACAAATTCTGGATCCCTTCGTCCAAAAACAATTTTAGCGATTTCTGGAACATTTGATCTTAATGAAGAAAATGTCGCCCCAGCTGGTAAAATATCATCAGTGGTTATATTATCTTCAACTTTTATAGCTACATTTGCTTTAATTTCATTTGTAAGTGCTTCATTTATAGGCATAGGTTTTATATTAGGACCTCTTATTATTTCTACATCAGAACCATCTTCTATAGGGGGTATTATCATTCTGTCATCTATAATATATTTCTTAGGTTCTTTTATATCCTCCAATTGACTAACATCAAATATTTCTCTAGGATCTGTTATTCTTCCTGTAATTGCTGTTGCAGCAGCTACTTCAGGACTAGCTAAATATAAAAAAGCATCATAAGTTCCACTTCGTCCTCTAAAATTTCTATTAGAAGTTCTCAAAGACACACCATTAGTGGGAGGAGCTTGACCTATTCCAACACAAGCACCACAACCACATTCCATTATCCTTGCACCAGAAGAAATCAATTTTTCAAGAATTCCATCCCTTGCAAGCATTTGAAAAATCTGTCTAGATGACACAGATACACTTAAACCTACATCTGGATGAACAACCTTACCTTCAAGTATCTTAGCAGCTTTTGAAATATCAGAATAGGATGCATTAGTACAACTTCCTATAAATACTTGATTAACTTTAACATTTTTTAATTCTTTTGCTTTTACTACATTATCAGGCATATGTGGTTTCGCTACTAATGGTTCTAACTTACTTAAATTTATTTCTATTATTTCATCATATTCGGCATCTTCATCTGGAACTACCTCAATCCAATCTTCCTCTCTTCCTTGTGCTATAAAAAATTCATGTACTACTTCATCACTTGGGAATATCGATGATGTAGCACCTAATTCTGCACCCATATTGGTTATTGTTGCTCTTTGTGTTACATCTAACGCTTTTACTCCACTACCAGTGTATTCAAATATCTTACCCAATCCACCTTTTACACCAAGTCTTCTAAGTAATTCTAATATAATATCCTTTGAAGCAACACCTGGTTTTAATTTTCCTGTAAGTTTAACATTCACTATTTTAGGCATTTTTATATAAATAGGTTCACCTGCCATAGCCATAGCTACATCTAATCCTCCTGCTCCCATTGTAAGCATGCCTATTGCACCTGTAGTAGTTGTATGGCTATCTGATCCTATTAATGTTTTACCAGGTCTACCAAATCTTTGATAATGGATCATATGACATATTCCGTTACCTGCCCTTGAAAAATATATTCCATATTTTTCTGCTATAGATTGCAAATACTGATGATCATCTGCATTTTTAAAATCTCCCTGTAATAAATTATGATCTACATAACTTACCGAAAGTTCCGTTTTAACTCTAGGTATTTCAAGTCTTTCAAACCCTAAATATGCCATTGTACCAGTTACATCATGAGTTAACGTTTGATCCATTTTTATTCCAATCTCATTTCCTGTTATCATTTCACCTTCAACTAAATGATTCTCTATAATTTTATGACTAATACTTTTCCCCACAATTAACACCCCTTTATTTTTATTTATAAGATATTATGTGGTAAATAAGTGCTGTATCACTTATTTATACAAAAAGTGAAAACAAAATATTTGAATAATTAACATTATACCTCAGCTATTCTGGGAAAAATCTGTAGTTATTTTTTATTTATTAATTCTCTTGTAAAAGTAGCTACCCCCTTGCCTAAAATATCTTTAACCCCCACTTTATATAAAGTCCTTTCAATAGCTGATATAGTTGATACTAAATAATGAATATCAATATTACCCATATGTCCTAACCTAAAAGATTTTCCTGCAAATTCTCCTAAACCTCCTGCTACTACTATACCTTCTTCTCCTAACACCTTCCTAAACTCTGCATCTTCTATTCCATCCATATATTCTACGCAGGAAAGAGTAACTGCTCTATGTTTTTTTTCCGCTAATACTGTGAAACCTAAATCTTCTAAAGCTGCTTGCATAGCTTTTGCTACTTTTATATGTCTCTCATATCTGTTTTCTATACCTTCCTCTTTAATTATCCTTAAAGATTCTTGTAATGCCCATATTAAATTTACTGGTGGAGTACCAAAATATTTTGCTGGCTCATTCATAACTGGAATCCACTTTTCAAAATCAACATAATAATCTTTAATTGTTCCTAAAGATTTCCTTCTTTCCAATGCCTTAGGCCCAGCTAATACTATTGCAAGGCCAGGTGCAACTCCAAATGCTTTTTGTGAGCCTGTAAGAAGTACATCTATACCCATTTCATCTAAATATTCTGGTTCTGCTGCAGTAGCACATACTCCATCAACTATTAAAATAGTATCTTTAAACTTTTTAACTACTTCCCCTATTTCAGCTACTGGAGCACACACTCCTGTGGATGTATCTACATGTGTAACAGTAATAGCTTTATAATCTTTTTCGTTTAATTTCTTTTCAATTTCTTTTACTGGAACTATAGTTCCCCATTTTGAAGAAAGAACATCAACATTTAATCCTTTCCTTTTACACAATTCTACATAGCGATCTCCAAAATGCCCATGAGATACAACTAACACATTATCTCCTTCTTTTGTTACATTAGCTATTCCCATTTCCATTGCTAAAGTACCTGTACCAGCTACAACAAAGGCTTCTCCTTTAGTTTTAAATATTTCTTTTAAATTTTCCACTACTTCTTTAAAATCTTTTACAAAATCAGAATCACCATGAGCAACAGTTTCTCTACCCATTTGATTTTGTATTGACCTAACTACTGGTGTTGGTCCTGGAATCATAACAAGTTTTTTATTTTTCATTCTTATCACCCTCCAAATGTTTTATTAATATTATTTGTTTTATATTTTATACATTTGTTACATCATAAAGTTAGCTTAATAAACATGAAATTTTATTTATTTTAGATTTATCTTCTTCATAAATTCCACCATAATATTCTTGTTTTAATTTATACCAATAATATTCAAATTTAAGTGCTAATATTATTGCTTCCTCCATATCCTTTTCTGAAATATTCATATCCTGAAATACTACTTTTTTTGTCTCAAATCCATCAATAAGTCCATCTAATTCTTTTAAAAATGGAATAGATTTTACAGTTATTCTACCACCAACTATGCATTTAATAGATTTTTCTTTTGCTTTCGTAAAAATATCCTTTGTAATGTTCAAAATTTTTCGACTATTTACATTTTTAATATTACAAGAACTACTTAAATCTGATCTTCCAATAACTATTCCATCCAACAAATCTATATTAGATGCTGACAAAATTTCATCAACTCTTTTATATCCATCTATAGTTTCTAAATTAATAAGTAAATCCAATTCTTTAAGTTCTTCAGGTAACAACTTATTAATACACATTTCTAAATACTTTTCAAGAGCAAACTTTGACTCAATCATCGGGGCCATAATTCCATTAACTCCACATGTTTTAGCCAATTTTAAATCTGTTAAAGCTTCACAGCCTCCAATTTTAGCTGTTAAATTAGTTCCTCCTCTAATGCTTATTTCCTTAATTTTTAAAATTTCATTTAATAGCATGCCTTCAGCTTCAAGATTTACTTTGATTGCAGTTGCTCCATAATTCTCTCGTAATTTTTTAAGTATTTCCACCATCTTTTTTTCAAGACTATTCATAAAAATCACCTTCTCTAACTTTATTATTAAATACAGAATATTTACTATGAGTAAAAGTCATTTATTATTGTTAAATTTATTATAACGTTTTTAACTTTTAAAGTCAATGTTACTTTAAAAACAATGGTATACATAAAAAAAGGATTTATTATCTAAGTGTTAGATAATAAATCCTTTTAAAACTCAATCAATAGTTCTAAGATAATTTGTAGCTTCTTTAGCTACTTGTGAAACACTATTTACCCATTTTTCTTTATTTTCTTTAGTAAATCTTGATGTTGGTCCAGATATTGTAATACTAGCTATTGCTTCATTGTTTAAATTAAATATAGGAGCACCTATACAGCTAACTCCTGGTTCTCTTTCTTCATTATCAAAAGCATAACCATTTTTTCTTATCTCAATAAGTTCTTTAATAAAGTCTTCTTTTTTTACTATAGTATTGGATGTATATTGAATAAATTCTATTTTTTCTATTATTTGTTTTTGAATTTCTTCTGACTTATATGCTAATAAAACTTTTCCTGCTGCCGTACAATGTAGTGGTGCCTTTGCTCCTAATCTTGTAAACATCTTTACTAGCCTATCACTTTCTTCTTGGGCAATGTATACAATTTGATAATTATCCATAATAGTTAAATTAGCTGTTTCACCAGTAAGTTCCTTTAACTTTTTTAAATAAGGTTTTAAAATAATGGATATATGATTTTGCCCATATGCTAACATACCAATTTGCCAAACCTTCAATCCTAACTTAAATTTTTTGGTTTTCTCATTTTGTATGATTATATTACATTCCTTTAAAGTATTTAATAAATGGTATGTAGCACTTACTCCATAATTTAATCCATTACTTATTTCAGTAACTCCAACTTCTTTTTCAGAATAAGCAATATATTCTATTACCTCTATAGCCTTAATAACAGAAGCTATAGTTTTTTTCTCTTTCCCTTTTTTATTTTTTCCCACTCATTTAACCTCCCATAGTTTCAAAACCAACAATATATTAAATGTATAAATGTCATATATAATAAATTAATTTAATTACATATAAATATATTACCATACATATAAAAAAGGTAGTTTTAAAACTACCTTTTTAGTCGTGTTAAGCACTTTGGAATGCTTCTTCAAATTCTTGTGCATCTAAAGTTTCTTTTTCAAGAAGAGCCTGTGCAATATTATGAAGTTTGTGTATATTATCCTTCAGTAATTTTTCTGCCTTATTATATGCCATATCTATTATGTTTCTCATTTCTTTGTCTATTGAGGCTGCTACTTCCTCACTATAATTTCTAGCTCTCCCAAAATCTCGTCCTATAAATACTTCTTCGTCATCAGTACCATAAGTCATTGGTCCCAATTTTTCACTCATACCATAATGAGTAACCATTCTTCTAGCTAGCTTTGTTGCCCTTTCTATATCATTTTGAGCCCCTGTACTTATATCTTCAAGTACCAAAGCTTCTGCTACTCTGCCACCTAACATGTATACTAACTGTTCTTCCATTTGTCTCTTAGTCATATAATATCTATCCTCTTCAGGTAAATAAGCAGTAAATCCTCCTGCCATTCCTCTAGGAATAATAGTCACCATATGAACAGGATCAGTATTAGGCAACAATCTTGCTGTTAATGCATGGCCAGCCTCATGATAAGCAGTAAGTTTTTTCTCATTTTCACTAATAACTCTACTCTTCTTTTCAGGTCCTGCTACTACTTTAATAGAAGCTTCTTCTATAATATCCATAGGAATTTTATCTAAATTATGTCTTGCAGTCAGCAATGCAGCTTCATTAACTAAATTTTCCAAATCTGCTGGTGTAAAACCTGCTGTTCTTCTTGCTACTACCTTTAATTCTACATCATCTGCTAATGGCTTATTTCTTGTGTGAATTTTTAATATTTCTTCTCTACCTTTTATATCAGGTATTCCTACATACACTCTCCTGTCAAACCTGCCAGGTCTTAATAAAGCTGGATCTAATATATCTGGTCTATTTGTCGCAGCCATAATTATTATTCCTTCATTGGTGCCAAAACCATCCATTTCCACCAACAATTGATTTAAAGTTTGTTCTCTTTCGTCATGGCCGCCTCCTAATCCTGCACCTCTTTGTCTTCCTACTGCATCAATTTCATCTATAAAAATTATACAAGGCGCATTTTTCTTTGCTTGTTCAAATAAATCCCTTACACGACTTGCTCCTACACCCACAAACATCTCAACAAAATCTGAACCACTAATGGTGAAAAATGGTACTCCTGCTTCTCCAGCAACAGCCTTACTTAAATAAGTTTTACCTGTACCAGGAGGGCCTACTAATAATACTCCTTTTGGAATCCTTGCACCTAATTCAATATATTTTCTAGGTTCTTTCAAAAAATCTACTATCTCACCTAATTCTTCTTTTTCCTCATCTAATCCAGCCACATCATCAAAAGTAACTCTTTCAGATTCATCATCTTTGTGCATTTTAGCTTTACTTTTTCCAAAAGACATTACTCTATTTCCACCACCTTGGGCTTGTTGCATAAATACAAACCAAAATATTACAATTACCAAAATTGTAAAAATAATTGGTAAAGCATCTAATATCCAAGGTCTTTCTGTTTCTTGTTTTCCTACATATCTAATTTGCTTACTATCTACTAAATCTTTCAAGTAATCTGAATAGAAAGTATATCGAATCTCATCTGGAAGTACGGTCTCAAATTGAGTTTTATTTTTCAATGTCCCTTTTACCATATTGCCTGAAGTTTCTATACTTTCAACTTCACCTTTATTTAAATAATCAATCAATTCAGTAACATCTATTGTTTTTACCCGTTCTACGTCTTTATTAATAAATTGTACAACTAGTATTATGATAATAAATATGAGTAAATAGAAGCTTATACCTCTAAAAAATTTTCTCAAATTGTTGTCCTCCCTTCTACCTGGACAAATAAATATTATATTTTAAAATTATAGCATATTTTCTTCAAAATTACAATGAATTGTTCCTTAGAAATTCTCTATTTTACTAGAAGTTTAATTGTAATTTAGATTCAATTACCAATATATTACAATAAAGCTCCCAAACAATAAAACAACTAAAGAAACTCTACCATTAATTCTACCATACTTTTATATTAACTATATACTTCTTCTTTTAATGAAGAAATAAAAGGTAAATTTCTATATTTCTCAGCATAATCTAAACCGTAACCTACAACAAATTCATCTGGTATTTCAAAACCTACATAATCTACTGGCACTTCTATTTTTCTCCTATCTGGCTTATCTAATAATGTACATATTCTAACACTTTTTGCTCCTCTTTTTTTTAGATTGTCTGTTAAATAACCAAGAGTTAAACCAGTATCTATTATATCCTCTACAATTAAAATATCTTTATCCTCTATACAACAATCTAAATCTTTTATAATTTTTACTACTCCAGAAGATTGAGAGGAACTACCATAACTTGATACTGCCATAAAATCCATAGTTATAGGCAAATCTATACTTTGGGCTAAATCTGCCATAAAAATCACAGCACCTTTTAATATTCCAACTAACATTAATTTTTTACCTTTATAATCTTTGGTAATCTGATGGCCCAATTCTTTAACTCTTTTATCAATTTCATCTGTAGATACAAGAACTTCTTTTATTACATCCTCCATATTTATCCTCCTTAGTTAGTTATTCTGAACTTCTATCATTATGATACTTTTGGTATTATCCGTAATTTTATACTTATTACTAATTCTATATCCTGTAACCCAAATAATATCTTCACCATTTAATACTAAAGGTATAACATCTCTTTTTTCCTTAGGTATTTTTTCATCTATAAAAAAATCCTTTAATTTCTTTGTTCCCTCCATTCCTATAGGATTAAATCTATCTCCATTTCTTCTATTTCTTATATATAGACCATTAGATATTTTATCATAATCAAAGTATTTTATAAACCTATTATTATAATTTATATGATACTCTTCTCTAGGAAACACTTTAGTCTTAAAAAAACAATTTGTTTCTTCTATATAAATAATATCATTAATTTTCAACTCATAGAAAAATTCATTTGAAAATAAAGGTTTTCCCTTTTTTATTATTAAATTATTATAGCTTGTCTTAGCTATTATACCATGAATTAAGTGAATAGTCTTTCCAGTACTAGCTTCTGAAAATAATTCCACTATATTTTCTATATGTCTTTTTGTAAAACCTTGTAAACTTCCATGTATTTTTTTTATAGCATATCTTATTACTCTCTGTTTAATACATTTATGTAGTGAATTAAAATCCTCTCTATCTAAGATTATACTAGTTTTATCACTTTTTTTCACCAATTTAATATAAGTTTCTAAAGAATATTGCTCTAAAAACTCATTATCAATAGATATTAATTTTGAAGTTCTAGATAATGTTTCTACTATATTGGGATTAAAATTTTCTTCTATATAAGGTATTAATTCAAGTCTGATTTTATTTCTATTATATACAGGTTCTAAATTTGTTTTATCTAATCTCGTCTCAATTTCATTTTTTTCTATATAATTCTCTATTTCCTCTCTACTAATATCTAATAAAGGTCTTATTACATTTTCTCGTTTATATGCCATTCCCTTTAATCCATGAATACCTGTACCTCTCATAAATCTCATAATCAAAGTTTCTGCTTGATCATTTTTATTATGTGCAACAGCTATTTTAACTTTATCTTGTCCTTTTAAAATTTCTCTAAAAAAACCATAACGCAATTTTCTACCTGCTTCTTCAGCAGTCATATTATGTTCCTCTGCGTATTTGTTCATATTTACTCTTTTTGAATAAAAAGGTAATTTTAATTCCTGACAAATATTTTTTACAAACTGTTCATCTTCATCTGCTGCTTTTCCTCTTATTCCATGATTCACATGAGCTACATAAATATCAAACAAAATTTCTTTTTTTATATTTAAAAGAATATATAATAAAGCCATTGAATCTGGTCCACCAGAAACTCCAACAACTACTTGATCCCCTTTTTCTATCAAGTTATAATCTTTTATTGTCCTTAATACCTTTTCATTTATAGATACCAACCATAATCACCCTAGCTTTGTATAAATTTTTCTTGTAATTTTAAAAACAAAAACTAAATATCAATCAATTTTAATACTGCCCCAAATTCTCATTTCACAAAAAAGTTGAAAATTTAGGACAGTATATACATACCCAACATCTAAATCATATATTCATATAGTAACATTTTTAAAAAATTTTTAACACTCAAATATAAATTAATAAACTTTCCACATTTTTGTCACCAATACAGTCATATCATCTCTTATATTATCACTACTTACTTCCTCTGAAATTTGTAAAATACTATTAGCTAAAGTTTCTGGATTTATTGTATCTAAATTCATAATAATATCTTTCATCCATTTTTCTTTGTTTTCTACTTCCGTATTAGCCTCTAACAAACCATCAGACATCATTATTAAAAAATCTCCATCTTCTAAAAATGTTTCATATACTTGAAAATCCACATCTTTTAATATACCAACAGGTAGAGATTGAGAATTAATGACTTCTACATTATCCTTTCTTTTTATAAAAGTAGATACTGCTCCCGTCTTTATTAATTGTACTTTCCCTGAATATAAATCTATTACTGAAATATCCAAAGTAGTAAATATCTCATCATTAGATTTAAGCATCAACATAGAATTTATAGTTTTTAATATAATTTCCTCATCAAATCCAGCTTCTAATAATTTTTCTAATAAAGAGATAGCTACCGTGCTTTCTTTATTTGCTTCTTTTCCTACACCCATTCCATCACTTAGAGCAATAAAATATCTGTTTTCCCTCTCCCCAAAAGTATAACTATCACCAGAAACTGATGCAATGGCAGCATGATTTTTTGATATTTTTGTAATAGCTCCATATCTATTAGCTTTAACTAATTTATATTTTTGCCTACCTCTTTTTTGTTTACAGGAACTAAAATCACATTTTAATGGTATATCTATAACATGCGATGTGATTTTTCTAACATTCTCCAAACTATTTACTTCCTTAAAACTTTTTGCTACTTCTATAGTTATTTCAAAATCTCCCTTGGGAAATTCACTAACTGTCACATCCATAACATCAACCTTTTTATTTAATAAATGTAAATATATAATATCTTTTATATCATCTTTAAACAAAGGTTCTCGAATCATATCCTTTACTACACTATCGACAACATTAGATATTCCCTCCAATTGCTCTGACATAAGTTGTCTTGTTTCTAACATTGTCTCTTTCCATCTATGTTCTACTTTAAATATATCATAAAATTTATAAGCATTTTCTATTATTTGTTCCTTTCTTACACATCTCTTATCAAAAAGTTTGGGTAATTCTTCTTCACTAAAAAACTCTTTTCTGTCAATTAAATCAATTAAATTGAACATTGAATAATAAGTAGTATAAAAATCTTCTTCCCAACAGAACTTTTTCATTGAACATTTTTTACAAGAACTATTAGCTATGCTATCCATAAATTTATATAAATCTAAAAAATCAATATTTTCTTCTTCCTCTGTAGATTTCTTTAATATTTTGCTTAATTCATTGAAAATTTCTGAAATATTTCCTAGCTTTTCTAAAGCCATTTCTTCTTTTTTTTGAAATGAATATTTCTTCTTTTCAATAATTGGTATTTCTTCAAGCCCTTCTAATATTTCTTTCTTTAAAAAATTAACTGATATATAAAATAACACAATTGATAATCCTATCTCTCTATATCTTAAAAAGCTTGTACCAAAACCATTAATATAAAAACTCATAATACTATTGCCTAACAAAAAACCTATTATAGAACCAATTTTCCCTAAATCCCTAAATATACCAGAAAGCAAGCCTGAAAGAGCATATATTGAAATAAGAAAAGGCATTTCCGGTTTGGAAATGTAAGATAATAACCCTATAGTAATACCTACACCTCCTCCCCAACTAGGTCCAACACCATAACCAAAATATAAAACCAATAAAATACTCACTAAATTTTTAAAGGTTATTCCCAATATGGTAAAATCAATACCTGAAAGGGCTATAGCTAAAGTTACAAATGTACATAATATACCTTCTCTGGTTATGCTTTCTTCTATATTAAATCCTACGAAATAACTATAAGAAAATATATAAGATAGAGTAAAAACCACCAAGCCTTCAAACAAAATCATAAATAAGTCATAAAAATAAAATTGTTTTAATAATAATAAACTAATTACCCCAACAAAAGAAAAAATTCCTGAAGAAATTAAAGACATCTGTAATATTGAAAGTTTTTTCTTCTTATTTAAGTGATTATATAGAAAAATTATTGCCACCATAGAGATAATGTATCTTATACCTTGTAAACCATGATAACTTAATATACTGAAAAACATTAATATTGGCACTCCAAAGTTGACACCATTAAATAAATTAGCAGACAAAAACCCTATTCCAAAAGGTGTTAATTTATCAATGATAGGAGCTCTAGCAATAAAAAAACTCAAAACACATAAAATCAAATCTCGTTTAGTAAAACCATCCAAATATAAAATTTTTCTTTTTTTAGATGAAACTGTTTCCATTTTAAGCATTACAAATCACCTCTATTTGTTTTTAGATATAGCCTAACAAATAGAGTTCAAAATATTTGTCAATACAAGGAATCTACTAAAAAAAATTTTCAGACAATATCATATAAGTTTTCTTAATAATTTACTCTTTTTTGTTAAGGTAAAGTAATAAAAGTTTAATATATAATTTCTGTATTTATCAAATATTCAAACCTTACATTCATATATATATATTAGATGTAGTATTTTGTTATATCTATACAAAATTATTCTAATATTTAATATTTAAATAACTAAATAAACTATCCTTTAAATAATAAAAACCGGAATAATTCCGGTTTTATAATTCCAATTTTATCTTGCCTTATTTCTATTACCATACCCTTTTCTAGTCTCTCTACTTCTCAATTGATCTTGTCTCTCATTACTTTCTTTCATAAATTGTGATAATTTATCTTCAAAAGATAAGCGTTTTTGTTTTTCATCAGTTTTTCCCCAGTCTATTTCTACTGGGTTTGTATTTTTAGGTTTAGCTTGTCTAATAGAAAGGCTTATTTTCCCCTCCTTATCAATTGAAAGAACCTTTACTTTAACTTTTTCGTTTTTCTTTAAATAATCACTCACCTTCTCCACATAATCATCAGATATTTCAGAAATATGAACTAAACCAGTTTTTCCTTCAGGTAATTGAACAAATGCACCAAAATTAGTAATACCAGTAACAGTGCCTTCAACTACTTTTCCTACAGTAACGGGCATAAATATAAAACTCCTCCTTATAAAATAGTCGTCTCGTATAGTATATATCAGAAAAGCATTTATGTCAATTCTACTTTTACTAAAATTTCATTAAATATTATTTTCTAACTATTTGCTCATAAACTTTTAGTACACCATAGTAACCTTAGAATATAAAGTAATTCTAATTCTCATTATTTCTTTGATTAAAAAAAGGATTCTTATTTTTATTCCTATCTATATAAATAATTTCTCTGGGTTTTACCATATTTAATTCATCTCTTGCTACTTTTTCAACAAATTCTAAACTATCACTATGCTCTTTTTTATTATCCAACTGCTTAATTTCTTTTTCCAAGCTAATAATATCTTTTTCTTTTTGTAATTTTTCAGCTTTTAATTCTCTCATGGTTTTTTGTTGACTTATAAAAGTAGTAATTAAATAAAGAGAAAACAATACCAATAACAAATGTCTGCCTCTAAATCTCTTTTTATTAGTTTTCTTTTTCATAAAAACACCACCTATAACATACTATAACATATTAATTCTACATTTTTAAATAAAATCCTTTATTTTTTCTTAGAAATAATAGAAATATATTTTCTAGTATCATGTATCATTTTTATTGAAATTTTATTTAATTTCCCTATTTTTTTAGCCACTGGTTTAATTGTTCTTCTTAGCTGTTTAAAAGGAATAGATAATATAAAAAATATTTTTTTAAATATACATGCAATACACTTAAAAATTTTTATCAGTATTGGATATATAATTCTACTGATTTTTTTAAAATACAAAAAAGCACCCATAAATAGTCCCAAAAATATATAACCCCTTAATTCTCCCCAAGTACTTCTTATTAATATGAAAAAAACTATTACTGTTACAATTACCCAAAATATAATATCTTCAATAATAGTGGCAATTTTATTGGGCTTCAAAAAATATCTAAACATTTTGTACAGATCATAAACAAATCCAAACAATAAGCCTCCATATATAGATGTTAAAAAAACATAGCTTTGAAATTTTAAAGAATTGTCCATAATCTTCGCTCCAAACTATTTAAACATTTTTTCAAATAAATTTCCTCTAGTATTTCCATCTTTACTACTGTATACTATTCCATTTACATTACCTTCTATTTTTACATTTCCATCATCTAAATTTAGTTTATTTATATTTAAATTTTCTCCTCTTATAGTGATTACACCCTTTACAGTTATAAGAATTATTGTATTATCATTAAAACTTTCTACTTGTTCTACTCCAGTAATAGATAATTTTTTTCTATCTTCTAAAAATATATTTTGATTTTTAAAAGATACCTTACTCTTCTCCATAACTACCTCCTTATCTATTCCTTTATATAAATATTATGAATAAAAAAAGGCTTTTATTACAAAAGCCTTAAAGTACTTTATACAATTCATTTGCTCTATTTTTTTGTACATTATCCACAATATTTAACACTTCTACCTTAACTGTATCTGTCCCAAATTTTACTTCAACAATATCTCCAACTTTAACTTCATCACCTGGCTTAGCTTTTTTCTCATTAATAAATACTCTACCTTGTTCACAAGCTTCTTTAGCCACAGTACGTCTTTTAATAATTCTTGAATTTTTTAAAAATTTGTCTATTCTCATATTTGCCCCCTTTAAATTAATTTTATATGTAAAAAATCAGGTCAAAGACCTGATTTTTTTACTTATTTACTGCTTCTTTAAGTGATTTGCCTGCCTTAAATACAGGTGCTTTTGAAGCTGGAATATGAATTACTTCTTTTGGATTCCTTGGATTTCTACCTTCTCTTGCCTTTCTATGTCTTACTTCAAATGTTCCAAATCCAACAAGTTGCACCTTTTCCTCTTCTGACAATGTTTCTTGTACAACATCCATAAATGCATTTAATGCACTTTCTGCATCTTTTTTAGTTAATCCGCTTTTCTCTGCTATACCAGCAACTAATTCAGCTTTATTCATTAATATTCCTCCTCACTTTAAAAGTAAAGTTTCCTCTAATTCCATATTCTATGTTTTTTCTCTAATTCCTTCTTCTATGCCTTAGTTTTTAACATTTTCTTAATTTTTATGTATCTTTGCTTCATTCCATAGTGCATCTAATTCCTCTAAGGTCATTTTTTTTAAATCTTTTCCTGATCTTTTACTCTTCTCTTCCATTATAGCAAATCTTTTAATAAATTTATTCGTTGTTTTGTTTAATGCCACTTCAGGATTTACATTTAAAAATCTACAGACATTAACTACTGAAAACAACAAATCACCTAATTCTTCCTCTATATCCCCAGCATCACCACCTTTGAATAAATGCAAAGATTCCAGCACCTCAAAATACTCTTCCTTTACCTTTTCTATTGCCCCCTTAACATTATCCCAATCAAATCCTACTTCTCTTGCCCTTTCTTGTACTTTAAAACTTCTCATTAAAGCAGGAAGATTTGGTATGCTTTTTAATCTATCTGTGTAATTTTCAAGATTTCTTGATTTATATTTAGTTTGATTCCAATTATACACTATTTCTTCAGATTTTTCTACTTTCTCTTCTTTAAAAACATGGGGGTGTCGAAAAATCAATTTATTTGTTATTTCAGTAGTAATATCTATAAAATCAAAATACCCATCTTCTTTGGCTATTTGATTATAGAAAACTACTTGAAGTAACAAATCTCCTAATTCTTCCAATAAGCCATCTATATCATCATTGTCAACAGCATCTACTACCTCATAAGCTTCTTCAATAACACATTCTCTTAAAGAATTATAGGTTTGTTCCATATCCCAAGGACAACCTTCATCGCTTCTTAATTTTTCCATAATATTTAATAAATCATTAATATCATATACCTTTTTCTCTCTTTTATCCATTCTAGGCAGATAAATACTAGTTAAATGTCCTATTTCTTCTATTCTGTCTAACTTATAAATAGGTATTTTCAATATTCTCTGTTTGTTTTCTATACCAATACTATCCATAAAAATTATTTCATATTCATCACCATAAACTTCTGAAATAACTAATTTTACATGGGAAGCTATTCTTTTATTATATACTTGAATTACAATATTATCTACATTTATATCTAATTGATTAGATTTTAAATTCAGTGCATCTAAAATTTTAAGTCCTTTAATTGGATCTTCATCAGCCCCTATTATTAGCAAATCTACAAAACTCATTCCAGGAATAATTTCCAATTCTATTTTTGTTTCTCTTGCTAAGTTCTTTAGTATTTCCACAGATTTCTCCGCTACTAAAGGATTCCCTGGTACAAAATAGTTAATCTTATTATAAGTTTCGGCCTTTTCAATTAAATCTTTAGCAATAAATGTATAAATTTCATTAAAATTGTTTTTTCTTTCATATACATAATCATAACTAGTATAAGGTATATTATTTTCTTTCAAATAATTTACTATTGGAAACTTTTCTGTTCTTAAAAAATTCTTTTCCCCACTATTTAATCTTTCCCTAGCTTTCAATGTTAATAAATTGATGTCCCCAGGCCCCAGTCCTATTACATAAATTTTTTTCATTTGTATCTACTCCTTACCTTATTTTACTTTATTAGTTTTAATTTTACAAGTTTTTTTGCTATTTTTTCACCTTTGGGAAAAAGTTCAAAATCTTCATAAGTAAGAGATCCTGTCGCTAATAATAAAAAGAAGTAAACTAACGCCCCAATAACTATAGCCACAATGGTAGCTAACCTATCTCCAATCAATATAGAAAACAATACATGAGATAATTTTGCAACAACTGCCATACCTAATACAGATACAAATGGTTTTACAAATACATCTTTTTTGTCAACCTTAGCCCCAGTATACTTCTTAACACTTATTATATTTAATATACTAGCTATAAAATAAGCCACTAATGTGCTAAATGCTGCACCTTTCACATTTATACTTGGAATCGACGTAAGAATATATGTCAAAATAACTTTTATTATTGCACCTATTACTAAATTTCTAACTGGAATTATTGGTTTCCCTAATCCTTGCAGTATTGCAGTCAAAGATTGAACTAATGTCAAAAATATCACTCCAAAAGCCATTACTTGCAGTATTTCACCTGTGCTTGATAGTTTTTCCATAGGATTATTAAAATATAATAACCTAATAATAGGTTTTGCCAATACAAACAATCCAAAAGCACAAGGTAATCCAATAAGCAAAGTAATTCTCAAGCCAGACGAAGTTATATTCTCTATATCCTTTCTTTGTTTCCTTGTATGAGCATCAGATATAGCTGGAACCAAACTAACAGCTAAAGCCATAGAAAAAACCTGTGGTAAATTAACTAAAGTTTGAGCTAATCCTTTCATTTGACCATAAAGATCATTTGCTTCAAATTCTGTAAACCCTGTTATTTGAAGTCTTCTAAGTACTATAGCAGCATCTATAGTATCCATAATAGGGACTATAGCTGAACCAATAGTTATGGGTATTGCAATAGCTAATAAATCTTTTACAATTTTCCCTGTAGTCTCTTCTTTTTCACCTATTGATACCTTTATTTCTTCTCCAATATCTTTCCTTTTTGACATATACACAAGAATTACTGTTACTGTACCTGCAATAGCACCTATTGATCCTCCAAAAGATGCACCACCAGCTGCAATTGGTATACCTCTATCTAAAAAATAATAAGTTAAAAACAAACCAAATCCTACTCTAAAAGTTTGCTCTAATATTTGTGAAATAGCTGTAGGCGTCATAGTTTGTCTTCCTTGAAAATATCCTCTAAAAGCAGACATTATGGGTACAAAAAATAAAGCTGGAACTAATGCTATTAAAGAATAATAAGCCTTTTTATTACCTAGTACTTCAACAATATTTTCAGCATTTACCAACACAAATAAGCTAGTTAATATTCCACATATTACCAAACCTAAAAGAGCTACTTTAAAAACCTTATGAGCCCCTCTATGATCTCCTAACGCTCTTTTTTCTGATACTAATTTTGCAATAGCAACTGGAAATCCTGATGTGGATATAGTAAGTAATAGAACATATAAAGGATAAGCTGTTTGATAATAACCCATACCTTCTGTTTTTATAATATTACTAATAGGTATTCTATAAAAAGCACCCAATATTTTAACAATTATACCAGCAATACTTAAAACAGCCGCTCCTTTTAAAAAATTTTCCTTAGTCATAACTTGCCTCCTATTAATTCCCATTTTTTACTGTTTGATAAATACTATTATATCAAAAAGATATTTAATATAAAGCTTAATTATTACCTCAATAGTCTCATTTTACTTTTCTACTCTACATAAAAAAGATAGCCTACCTAAAAGGTAAACTATCTAACTTTGCATCTGTTTTGATAAAAATCCTGCTGCTGTTTCCCCTAATTTCACCTCCATTTCACCCATAATTATATCTGGTTCTTTAGATAAAAAAATCACTGTCCCTATTGGATCTCCTTGCATTACTATTGGAGATATTACTTGAAATGTATATTTCCCAAAATTAACATCTTCATAAACAAGTTTAACTGGTTTCAGCTCTTCAGAAGTAATATAAGTATTTCTACTTTCCATTATTTTTTCTAATTCGGGACTTACTTTTTTCTCTAAATAATCTTTCTTAGGTCCTCCTGATATAGCTATAACTGCATCTCTATCAGTAATAACCACTGTATGATTTGTTACTTCATATAAGGACTCACAATATTCTGTAGCAAATTCATTCAATTCTCCTATAGGTGAATATTTTTTAAGTATTATCTCTCCCTCTCTATCAGTAAAAATTTCCAATGGATCTCCTTCTCTTATTCTTAAAGTACGTCTAATTTCTTTAGGAATTACAACTCTTCCCAAATCATCTATCCTTCTAACTATCCCAGTAGCCTTCATTTTCCACCCTCCTTATGAAGTTAAAAGTATTTATGTATATATTATTTTACTATTGACAGTATTTTATACATCTAAAGGAAACTAAAGTTAATGCAACTACATTAAATAAAAAAACTTGTAGAGAGCTCTCTACAAGTTTTTTTATTTAGACTTTTTATTTTCTTTTAAATATATTTTTACATTAGCATTATCTTTAAGTTTATCAACATATTCTCCATACTTTGCATTTTTCACACTTTCCATTACTTCATCTTTTACATCTTCATATTTATCTTTTCTATCATCAACTTTAATTATATGAAATCCATGTTGAGTTTTAACTAAGTCACTAGTTTCTCCTTTTTTTAAAGAAAATGCTGCATCCTCAAATTCTTTTACCATACTACCTTTTTTGAAATATCCTAAATCTCCACCTGCTTGTCTAGAAGCTTCATCTATAGATTCCTTTGATGCTATACTAGCAAAATCTTTTCCTTTATTTAATTCTTCTAATATCTTCTTACCCTCTTTTTCTGTTTCAACTAAAATATGACTAGCTTTAACAGATACAAATTCATCTTTATTTTCTTCAAAATACTTTTTTGCTTCTTCCTCTGAAACTTTCTCATTTTTCATAAAATCTTCTGCATGTTTTTGGAATATCAACATATACTTAACATCATCTTTAAAATAATCCATAGTTACATTATTTTTTTCAAGCATTTTTTCCATATTTTCTTTTCCACCATATTGTTGTTCATATGCTTTTACAACTTCATTTATCTCCTCATCAGTTACACTAATATTTTTTTTACTGGCATCATCCATAACTGACCTTTTTTCTATAAAATAATCAACTTGATTTTTAAATTGTTCCATAGGCATCTTTTCACCATTTACCTCTACTACTACTTCTTTTCCCATTGTTCCTTTTGTTGCTTTATTGCAACCTACTGCAACAAATGCAAGTAAGCAAATCATTGATATAAAAATAATAGTTCTTTTATTTAAATAATTCAATAAAAACATCCTTTCTATTTTATATAATATTTACTTATTCATTATATATTATTTTCACTCATAATAAAACTGCTAATTTTTTCGATCACTTCTCTTAGTCCAAAAATAATCCCTTTATTTGATCTAAACTTAAAAACAGGTTTGTTACTTAAATCAAAAGATATCCTTCTTCCATAAATAGTAGATAATTCATGGATAAGATCAGCTGTAATATGTTTCGGTGATTTAAATTCTAATATTATAACATTTCCTTTCTGCTCTATATTAGTTATAAAACTTTTATTAGCTAAATATTTAATATATGAAATATTCATTAAATTATCTACTTCTTTAGGAATATCACCAAATCTATCTATAAGCTCATCTACTAATTCCTCATAATCATCTTTATCTTGAATAGTAGCAATTTTTTTATAAATTTCAATTTTTTGTTCTTCATCTATTATATAACTATCAGGTATAAAACCATCTACATTTAAGTCAACCATAGTTTCAATTTCTTCTATTTCTTCTCCTTTTAATTTTCTCACTGTCTCATCAAGATATTTTACATATAAATCATAACCTATTGCTCCTATATGACCATGTTGCTCTACTCCTAATAGATTACCCGCCCCCCTTATTTCTAAATCTCTCATAGCGACTTTAAAGCCTGATCCAAATTCCGTAAAATCCTTTATTGCTCTTAGCCTTTTTTCTGCTACTTCTGAAAGAACCTTATTTTTTTCATAAGTTAAATAAGCATAAGCTATCCTGTTAGACCTGCCTACTCTACCTCTTAATTGATATAATTGAGAGAGTCCCATTTTATCTGCATTATATACTATAATAGTATTTACATTAGGTATGTCAAGTCCTGTTTCAATAATTGTTGTACAAACTAATATATCATACTTTCTGCCCAAAAAACTTAACATAACCCTTTCTAATTCTCTCTCACTCATTTGACCATGAGCTATTGCAATACGTGCTTCAGGAACAAGTTTTCTTAATCTAAAAGCCATTTTTTCAATATTCTCTACTCTATTAAATACAAAATACACTTGTCCTTTTCTACCCATTTCCTTAATAATAGCATCTCGTATAATCTGTTCATTATATTCCACTACATAGGTCTGTATAGGATATCTTTCTTCTGGTGGTTCATCGATAATACTCATGTCTCTTACTCCTACTAGAGACATATGCAAAGTCCTAGGAATAGGGGTTGCAGTAAGAGCTAATGCATCTACGTTTTCTCTTATCTGTTTTATCTTTTCTTTATGTTTCACACCAAATCTTTGTTCTTCATCCACAATTAATAATCCTAAATCACGAAATCTTATATCTTTGGAAAGCAATCTATGTGTTCCTACAACAATATCTACAGTACCTTTTTTAATTTCATCTACTATCTTTTTTTGTTCACTTGGAGTCTTAAATCTACTTAACATTTCTATATTAATAGGAAAAGATTTAAACCTTTCAATTATCGTATTATAATGTTGTTGAGCTAAAATAGTTGTTGGTACAAGAAAAGCCACTTGTTTACTATCCATAATTGCCTTAAAAGCAGCCCTTAAAGCCACTTCTGTTTTACCATAACCTACATCCCCACAAAGAAGCCTATCCATAGGTTTAGATTTTTCCATATCATTTTTAATTTCTTCAATACTCCTAAGCTGTGCATCTGTCTCCTCGTAAGGAAACAAATCTTCAAATTGTTTCTGCCAAAGTGTATCTTTATTAAATGCAAATCCCTTAATTTTCTCTCTCTTAGCATAAAGTTCTAACAACTCTTTGGCCATGTTTTCCACAGCTTTTTTAGCTTTCATTTTAGTTTTCATCCATTCTGGACTACTTAACTTATTGATTTTAGGTCTTACTCCATTTGCACCAATATATTTTTGAATTAAATTCATTTGATCTATAGGAATATATAATTTATCATTTCCCCTATATTGAATAATCAAATAATCCTTCTTAATTCCTTGAATATTCAATTGTTCTACTCCAGTATATCGACCTATACCATGATTTTCATGTACTACATAATCCCCTACTTTCAAATCAGAAAATGCTGTTATTTTTCTTCCAACTTTTTTTAAGGGCTTAGATACTTTTCTTTTTGAAGTACCAAATATTTCCTTATCACTTATAAAAGCAATTTTATTAAAGGGATATTCAAAACCATTATTAATAGAACCTGCTAAAATAAATATTTGACTAGATTTAATTTCCCTATATATATCCTTTACATAAACACATTCTACACCTTTTTCTCTAAGAATATCTTCTAACATTCTTCCTCTTTCTTCAGTGCCAGAAAATATTATTATTTTATAACCTTTGTATTTATAATAATTTAATTCTTCTGCAAAAAAATCCATTTTGTTATGAAAAGGTTGCATACTTTTTGTTGTAAAAGTGACAATATCTTGAGAAACATAATTAGGATTGTTTTTTAATAAAGAAGTTGTAGTTATACATATCTTTTTTTTAATACAATTAAGAATTGAAGAGTAGTCAAAATATATATTTGAGTGACTAGTTAAAAGTTCTCCTCTTTGAAAAATATCTGTAAAATTTTCTAAAAAACTTTCATCAATTTCATCAATTTTTTCTTTGATTCTATCTGGTTCATCTAATAAGACAATACTATCTTCATCAAAATAATCTACAATAGTAGACAAGTATTCTTCAGGTATATAGGGAACTATCATATCTGTATTTACTAAAGATAAATTTTCTTTAATCATTTCAATGTATTTTGAAAATTTATTTTCCACATTTGATTTTTCTCTTGAGTTTAATACTTTCTTTTCTGATATCTTCTCTAAATCCTTTTCTATCCCCTTTATAATATTCATTTTATACTCTTCCAATATCAATATTTCTTCTACTGGAGGTATTACTGCTTTTTCTAATTTTTCTATAGATCTTTGACTTCTTATATCAAAACTTCTAATGGAGTCTACTTCATCATCAAAAAATTCTACCCTATAAGGATGAACCACATTGGGTGGAAAAAAATCCACAATACCTCCCCTCACACTAAACTGTCCCTTACTTTCTACTTGAAATACTCTTTCATAACCTTGAAATGCAAAATTGCTTATTAACTCATCTAAACTAATTATTTCACCACATCTCAATTCCGTAGTATATTTACTAAATAACTCCTTAGACAAAATCTTATTTAATAATGCCTCTATATACGTAACCACTATTATATTCTTTTCTTCATTAATATTAGATAAAACTCTTAATCTATCATATATTCTTTCATGACTAAAAGCTTCCACATCATATAAAAATACTTCTTTCCCATAAAAAAACTCTACACCATCTTGTTTGAAATTTTTTATATCTTCAAATATTTTTCTAGCTCTTAATTCATCATAAGTTACAACTAATATTTGTCTGTTTTTATGTTGGTTTAAAGCATATATAAAATGTCCTATACTTCCCTCATTCAAGCCCTGAACAGCTATAGGGGTGTTTTGTTGGTCTATATTTTTAAGTATCTGTACATAAGAATCCATATTTTTCATTGGACTTATGAGCATATTTTCTTGCACTATTACCAGCTCCTTAACTAATACCTTAAGCCCAGGTTTACTATTTATACCTGGGCATCATCATTTATTTAATTAAATTGGTTCATAGCTTCATCTATTCCTTCAATAATTATAGTTTCTACTCCTAAGACTGCTTTTTTTATTGCCTTATTTACATATTTCCTTTCATTTTGAGAAAACTTTCCTAAGACATAATTAGCCAAATCTTGTTCTCCACAAGGATTACCTACTCCTACTTTCACTCTTGGAAATTTTTCACTTCCCAATTGATATATTATAGACTTAAGACCATTGTGGGTTCCCCCACTTCCTTTTCTTTTTATGCGAATAGTTGCAAATTCAATATCAACATCATCTACTATAACTATAATATTTTCTATTGGCAGCTTATAGAAATTATATATATCTAATACAGCTACACCACTATTATTCATATATGTTTGAGGTTTTAATAAAATTACTTTTTCATCACCAATTCGTCCTTCACCACATAGAGATTTGAATTTTATTTTATTTACTTGTATATTGTTCCTAGAAGCTAAATAATCTAAAGCATCAAAACCAACATTATGTCTTGTGTTTTCATATTTATTGCCAGGATTCCCTAAACCAACAACTACATACAAACAATCAGCCCCTCATCTAATCATCGAACAATCTACTTACAGATTCATTCTTGTATATTCTTTTTATAGCTTCAGCAAATATTGGAGCTACGCTTACAATTTCTATTTTATCTATTTTCTTTTCTTCTGACAAAGGAATAGTATCTGTAATAATAAATCTTTCTATCTCAGAATTTGCTATTCTTTCAACTGCAGGTCCAGAAAGTATAGGATGAGTTGCACAGGCATATACTTTTAAAGCTCCAAAATTTTTAAGTACTTTTGCTGCTTTGGTTATAGTTCCTGCTGTATCTATTATATCATCAATTATAACTACATCTTTGCCCTCAATATCCCCAATAACATTCATTACTTCAGAAATATTGGCTTTAGGTCTTCTCTTTTCAATTATTGCAATAGGCAAATCTAATAAATTTGCAAAATTTCTTGCTCTAGTTACTCCTCCTAGGTCTGGAGAAACTACAACTGTTTCTCTATTTACTATATCTTTAAAATACTCTGCCATTATTGGTACACCCCATAAATGGTCTACTGGAGTATTAAAATAACCTTGAATTTGTCCCGCATGCAAATCCATAGTTAAAATTCTATCTGCACCAGCAGTAGTTATTAAATCTGCTACTAACTTAGCTGTTATAGGTTCTCTAGCTTTGGTTTTCCTATCCTGTCTTGCATAACCATAATAGGGCATTACTGCATTTATCCTACCTGCAGATGCCCTTTTAAGACCATCCATAAGAATTAAAGCTTCCATTAAATTATCATTTACTGGAGGACAAGTAGGTTGTATAACAAATACATCATAACCACGTACTGTTTCATTAATACTTACATTAACTTCTCCATCACTAAATGTTCCTACTTCACAATCACATAAAGGTACTCCTAATTCTTCACAAATCTTTTCTGCAAGTTTCCTGTTTGCATTACCAGTAATAACTTTCATACCTTTTCCGCTTAAGTTCATTTTAACTCCCTCCAATTATTTATTATCATCTGTAAATCCTTTTTTTATAACCCATCCTTTTTTATTTACCTGTCTAGATCTTGCTATCGATAAAGCACCACCTGGTACCTCGTCTGTTATAGTTGATCCAGCTGCTACATAGCCCCACTCTTTCACCGTCACAGGAGCAATTAAGTTAGAATTACTTCCCACAAAACTATTGTCTTCTACTATAGTCTTTTGTTTAATCTTCCCATTGTAATTTACAAAAACTACTCCACAACCTATATTTACATTTTTACCAACAATAGCATCTCCTATATATGATAAATGACTTGCTTTTGAATAATCTCCTATTGTAGAATTTTTAATTTCTACAAAATCACCAATTTTTACATTTTTACCAACATGACTATTAGGCCTTAAATAAGCATAAGGTCCTATTTTACTCTTCTCCTCTATTATACTATCAATTATGGTGGAGATTTGAATCTCTACATTATTTTTTACCTCACTATTCCTAATCTTTGTATTATGGCCTATTATACAGTTTTTCCCTATTTTTGTTTCTCCTTCAAGTATTACCCCAGGATAAATTATAGTATCTTTTTCTATTTCTACTTTATCTTGTATATATGTGCTATCAGGATCAATTATAGTTACACCATTTAACATATGCCTTTTGTTTATTCTATTTCTCATAATCTTCTCTGAAAAAGCTAATTGTACCCTTGTATTAATACCACTTATTTCTGTTGAATCTTCTATTGTGTAGGCACCAACCTTATAACCTTCATCCTTAAGAATTTTTATAACATCTGTAATATAATATTCCCCTTGAGCATTGTCATTATCAATTTTATTTAAAGCCTTTTTCAAAAGATTACCTTTAAAACAATATATCCCTGAATTTATTTCTTTTATCTTTTTTTCTTCAATGGTTGCATCTTTTTCTTCCACTATTCCATCTAAATTGCCTAACTCATCTCTTATTATTCTACCATATGTTGTAGGATCATCAAAGTATGCAGTTAAAACAGTTCCAGCAAAATTTTCCTTCTCATGATATTTTATCAATTTATCAATTGTATTTTCAGTAATCAATGGAGTATCTCCATAAAGGATAATAACATTACTATCATCTTCTATATAATCCTTTGCTTGCATTACTGCATATCCTGTACCATAAGGTACACCTTCTCCAATAGGTTGATTTACAAAAACAATATCCTCTCCATAAAAATAATTTTTAACATCTTCTCCCCCATGCCCTACTACTACTATATTTTTTTCTATATAAGCATTCTTACTTGCCTTTATTATATAGCTAAGTATAGGATTTCCACATACTTCATGTAATACTTTAGGCTTTTCTGATCTCATTCTTGTCCCTTCTCCGGCTGCCAAAATTATAGAAATATTCATATATCACACCTCTATCTTTTGTATTTCTCCACCCATTATTATTTTATACAATTTTAACTATAAGTCCACACCTAATTTCTTTATTTTTCTCCATAGCTTTAAAACTATATTTTAAAAGATGAAAAAACAGTATGATGAATATTCATCATACTGTTTTTTGGTTAGCTATCTATTTCCCGACAACCTCTTCTCTATTCCTTTGTTATATTCTTCTCATATTCTTTAAAAATAGCATTTTGTATTTTGTTTCTAGTCTCTGAATTAATAGGATGTGCAATATCTCTAAATTCCCCATCTGCCATTTTTCTACTAGGCATAGCAACAAATAATCCATTTTGCCCTTCTATAATCTTTATATCATGTACAACAAACTCATCGTCTAAGGTAACAGATACTATAGCCTTCATCTTTCCTTCTTCTGTCATTTTCCTAATTCTTACGTCTGTAACTTCCACCAGTTAATTCACCACCTTCCCACGAAGTCAAATCAAAAAATATACATAATTATTAAACACTCACTATATTCTCTATATTTTTGAAAATTCCTTCTTATTCTGGAATTTTTTTGTTTTTAAATTCATTTATCCAAAAAATGGTTCTTGTTACCCCCCTTATTAATACAACTTTTGAATCATTTTTTAAATAAAAATAGTTTATTCACAATAAAATTCTTATAGAATATTGCATAATAATAAAGTTTCTAATTTTTTTGTATATTTTTCTCCAATTTTGAAGATAAAAGTTAATTTTTCCATTAAAACATGATATAGTTATATTTGTATTTAAATTAATCTCAATGTAGCTTTTATGTATAAATTTAACATCTTATCACTTTTCCCTTTTTATATTTAAGCATCTATGATATAATTTATCAATAGCAAAACAATTTTAATAGAATATGATGATAATAATGCTTTTCTTGGCAATAATATATTTTAAATCAATTATTTTATTACTTTTAGGAGGTTAGTTTATGTTTGATTTTGACATAAATAAGCATGAATATAAACAGATTCATTTTATAGGCATTGGTGGTATCAGCATGAGTGGTTTAGCTGAAATTCTACTGGAAGAAGGTTATAATATCTCTGGTTCCGATATGAATTCTTCTCATATTACTGACAAATTGAAAAAACAAGGTGCTAAAATATATATAGGTCATAACAAAAATAATATTTCAGGTGCTGACTTAATCATATATACAGATGCTATATCCAAAGATAATCCAGAACTTTTAGAATCTATAAGATCAAATATATTAACTGTTGATAGGGCTACCTTTCTTGGAGCGCTCATGACAAACTATAAAAATTCCATTGCAGTTTCTGGAACTCATGGAAAGACAACTACTACCAGTATGATCACTAGTATACTTAATAAATCAACTCTTAATCCTACTATCTTACTAGGCGGAGTATTAGATGAAATTAATGGAAATGCAAAATTAGGAAATAAAGATTTTTTATTAACTGAAGCTTGTGAGTATAAAGGAAATATCTTAAAATATAATCCATCAATGGCAATTATCTTAAATATGGAAGAAGATCATTTAGATTATTTCAAAAACATCAATCATATAGTTAATACTTTTGCTAGTTATGCACAAAATATTGATGATCAAGGGTATTTAGTAATAAATACAGATGATCCAAATGCTAAAAAAGTTATTGAAAAAACTTCTTGTAATATTACTACTTTTGGTATAAATTCAAAAGCAGACTATAGAGCTGAAAATATTAATTTCACTAAAGAGGGATATTTAAAATTTATTTTAAATATTAAAGACCAAAAAAAATATCCAGTTTCATTAAATATGATGGGTATACATAATATTTATAATGCTTTAGCTAGTATAGCAGCTACCTATACCTACAATATACCAATAGAAACTATACTTGGAGCTCTTAAAGAATATAGAGGGACACATAGACGACTTGAAAATAAAGGCTCCATTAACGGAGTAAAAATTATTGATGACTATGCTCATCATCCTACTGAAATAAAAGCTACTTTGAAAGCATTAAGAAAAGCTACTACTAATAATGTTTGGTGTGTTTTTCAACCTCATACTTACACAAGAACTAAATTATTACTTGATAGTTTTTCTAAGTCTTTCTTCGATGCAGATAAAGTCATTATTACTGACATTTATGCAGCTAGAGAAAAAGATACTGGAATTATACATTCTATTAATTTAGTAAATAATTTAATAGAAAACGGTGTAAACGCAATATATATAGATAAATTTGATAAAATTGAATCTTATTTGCTAAAAAATATTAATGAAGGAGATATAGTAGTAACAATGGGTGCAGGAGACATTCATAAAGTTGGTGAAAATATGTTAAAGACAATGGATAAAGAGGCAATATAAAACACCTAAAAATTAGGTGTTTTATTTTTCTACATTGTATATTTTTTCCATAACTTCTCTTATAGCTTTTTCATCATAAAAATAATATGATAAAGTTTTTCCTCCTACTGTTTTTAACTTTGCAATTCCTGGTAAAGTCATAAAACTAAAATCCTTGCTTCCCATACCCATAGCTCTTTTCCCATAAATTAATCCATCACTTATATCTAAATCAGTTTTTACTTCTTGTATAGTAGTTGTAATAATCATTGGTAATTTATAACTTGTAATCTTTTCTAAAAAAGCTTTTATAAATTCTTGTTGAGCTTTTATTCTACCTAAATCACCATCAGGATAACCTCCTTTCCCTCCAATTCCTTTCCTATATCTCAAAAATCCAATAGTTTTATTCCCATCAAGCAATTGCTTTCCTTTTTGAATACTTATATAAAGTGGAGGTTTGGCACTATAATCCCTATATTCCATATGAAAAGGTACATTTATTTCTACTCCACCTACTGAATCAACAATTTTTGCCACTCCTTCATAATCCATCATTACAAAATGATGAATTGGAATTCCTCCAAGAATATATTCAATAGCTTTTTTTACCCCATCTATTCCATGATTTCCATAAACCGCATTTATTTTCCTTTCTTCTCCCGTATCATAGCCTGCTCTATGAAGATAGGTATCTCTAGGTATAGAAATTAAATCCACCTTTTTATTTTTCCAGTCAAAAGATGCAAAAATTAAAGTATCAGTTCTTACATCTTCCATACCTAAAAAAATAAAATTTATTCTTTTACTATGGGAAATAGCTTTTTCTAAAGTATCGATATTAGTTTTTTCTTTTTTTTTTGAAAACTTCTCTGCTACTTCAACTTTATTGTATAAATTTTGATCCCTCCTCTTTGCATAAAAATTAAAGCCTAATAAAATAGAAAAAAATACAAAAATAAAAGATACCAAAAAAATTATTAAATTTTTTTTCACCTATTTACCACCCCATGTCCAATATCTACTTTTATCTTCTTTTAACTTTTATAATAATAGTTTGCACATTAATTTTCTTTTTAAACTATAACTTAATTTTATTAAACAAAAAAACAAGTTTGAAAAGGTTAAAATTAAACCCTTTCAAACTTGCCTTTTTATCAAATATTTAAATTTAATCTTTATATTTTTTACCATCACTCCAACATTTGCCCACAATATTTCCAGCCTCTATATAAGTTTTATTTGGCATTTCAAACAATATAGGTTTTACTTTTTCATAATCTATTTTGCCAGAAGAATCTAACATATCTTCTTTAACATACGTATTCATTACTTTAAATATAAAATTATCTTCACTATCAGTTTCATAATTATCTATAAGTTTACATTCCATAGAAATAGGAGAATCCTTAATTAATGGTGCAGAATCAAATTCTTCATAATAATAATCAAATACTTTTGATTTATCTTTTTGGTGACCAGAAACTAAACCTACATAATCTGCTTTTACAATCATATCCTTTGTAATTAAATTAACAGAAACATTTTTATTTTCTTTTATTCCTCTGTTTGAATAATGAGACTTAGCCATACTAAGAAGTATTTTATCCATTCCTACAATTCCTATATGGGCTATATTTATCCAATTTACTTTCCCTTCTACTTTAGTACCAACAATAGTAATTGGTGTGGGATATAAAGCTAAAGTAGAACCAATATTTTTTTTCTTACTTTCATTATTTTTAGTCATAATAAAAATCCTCCTTTTAAATACATATTCCATACTTTTATTGTATACCATATGTTATAATATACAAGTAGGCACCTTTTAGTAATATACTAACCTAAAGGAAAGTAAAGGGGATGATATATAATGAATAGAATTACTGATTCAAATTCAAAATATAGATGTTCAATAGAATATACTTTAGAAATTATTGGTGGAAAATGGAAACCTATCATATTATGGAGTTTAGTAGAAAAAGAAGTTAGAAGATATGGAGAAATAAAAAGATACACTCATGGCATAACCCACAAAATGTTAAGCCATGAGTTAAAAGACTTAGAAGCCAAAGGTATCATACACAGAGAACAATATAATCAAGTACCTCCTAAAGTTGAATATTGGTTAACAGATAAGGGAAAAACACTGATTCCTGTACTAAAAGCTATGTGTCAATGGGGCGATGAAAACATGGATGCTCAAAAATAAAACTAATATCCAGGTTTTCCTATGAGTTTAAACATATTTTGCTTATATTTTTCTACTCCCGGTTGATCAAAGGGATTAACTCCCAACATATACCCACTAATTGCACAGGATTTTTCAAATAAATATATTAATTTTCCAAAATAATATTCATTCATTTCAGGTAAATCAAAACTTACATTAGGTACTCTTCCCTCAACATGGGCCATTACTGTACCTTCATAAGCTTTCTTATTAATAAAATTAATAGTCTTTCCTTTCAAAAAATTTAATCCATCTAAATTTTCTATGTTTTCTTTTATTTTTAAATCCTTTCTTGGATTATCTATATTAATTGTAGTTTCAAATATATTTCTTTTTCCATCTTGAATCAATTGTCCCAAGGAATGTAAATCAGTAGTGAAATTTGCTGAAGCTGGATAAATGCCCTTTCCATCCTTGCCTTCACTTTCACCATAAAGTTGTTTCCACCATTCTTGAAGAAAAAATAATCTTGGCTCATAACTTAACAATATCTCTATTTCTTTACCTTTTCTATACAAAGCATTTCTAATAATTGCATATTGATATGCAATGTTTTTATCAACATTAAATTTAGAATACTCTTCCACTCCATCTTTGGCTCCTAAAATTAAATTATCAATATCTATTCCAGCTACAGTTATTGGTAATAACCCTACTGATGTAAATATTGAATATCTTCCACCAATATTGTCAGGAATAGTAAAAGATGTATACCCTTCAATATCTGCTAATTTTCTTAATGCTCCTTTTGATTCATCTGTAGTTACATATATTCTCTTACTAGCTTCCTTCTTTCCGTATTTTTTTTCTAAATACTCTTTAAATATTCTAAAAGTAACTGCTGGTTCAGTAGTAGTTCCTGATTTTGATATCACATTTATACTTATATCCTTTCCTTCTATTACATCAAATAATTCTGCTATATATGTACTACTCATACTATTTCCTGCAAAATAAATTTCTGGAGTCTTTCTTTTCTCTCGAGGAATAGAATTAAAAAAAGAATGACTCAAAGCCTCAATACAAGCCCTTGCTCCTAAATAAGAGCCTCCTATTCCAATGACAATAAATACATCAGAATTTCTCCTGATTTTTTCTCCTGTTTCTTTTATCCTACTAAATTCATTTTTATTAATTTTCATAGGATAATCTAACCAACCTGTAAATTCTTTGCCTGGTCCAGATCTACTATGTAATAAATCATGAGCCATTTTCAATTCAGTTTTCATAAATTCTATTTCATGCTCTTTTACAAAACTATTTGAATAATTAAAAATAATATTCTTCAATGTTCAACCTCCAAATCTATATTAGTCTTATATTATCACAAAAACTTATTTTTAAAACAGGACATCCTAGAAAAATTTTCTAGGACATCCTGTTTTAAAATATTATTCTAATACTTCCATAAGCACTACTGCAAAATCATCATCTTGCCCCCAACAATTAAATTCATTCACCTTATGTTCAATATTTCTTATAATATTTTGTTCATCTTCTTTAATAGCATCTATAACTCTTTCAACTCCAAATTCTTCTTTTTCATTATTTTTTATCTCAGTAACACCATCAGTATAAAAAAGTATCTTATCTCCTTTTTTTAACCTTATACTTGATTCTTTATAATGTATTTCATCAAATATATAAGATATAGGATAACCTCTTATTTTTAATAATTTTATTTTCTCATCATTAAACAATATAGGAATACAATTGTGTCCAGCATTAGCATATTTAAATTCACTTGTTCTATTATTAAATATCCCATAAAAAATGGTAAAATATTTATCATCATCAAGATTAAGATCTAAAAATTTTTTATGTAATTCAGTCAATATTTTCCCTGGATTTTTACAATCATCTTTAATTGCTCTAACAGTCTGTCTAACAAACATAGTCATCATAGATGCAGTAATACCATGTCCTACTACATCACATATGTATATTCCAATATTTTCATTATCAATATAAAATACATCATACATATCCCCACTTAATAATTCACTTGGTTTATACATATGATCTATTACTACATTTCTGTATCTACCCTTCTTAGGAAGAATTTTTTCCTGCAATTTCTTAGCAAAACATAAATCCTTGCTCATTTTTCTATTTTTTTCTTTTATTTCTTTTTCTAATTTACGTTCTCTAGTTACATCCCTAAAAACCTCAACTGCTGCATAAATATTTCCATCTGAATCTACAACAGGTGAACTTTTAGCAGAAAAAACTCTCTCCCCTACCCTTTCTTCCTTTTGTACTATCTCACCAGTTTCAATACTTCTTTTAGTAATACAAAAATCACAAGGATTATCCTTTCCTAAAACTTCATAACATTTTTTTCCAACTATATTCTCTCCTAAATCTCTTTTCATAGTCTTATTGGCACATATAATAATACCAGAACTATCTACTACTCTTACCCAATCAGCCATACCTTCCAAAACATCATAATTCAACATATTTATTTCTTTCAACTTTTTTTGAATTTGCTCAATATTTTGTATTTCTGTCACAAACCTCACCCATTAATATTTTATTTAAAACTTATATTGATAATATCATAAGGTAAAAAAGATTACAAAATATATTTTACTACATTAGTATTTATTCCCTTTTTATTATCTTATTGAAGAACCATGTACTAGATTAAGAAATTCTGGATTGTATATATCTTTTTTTATAAAAGCTCCCTTTTTATTATCATATGTATAAGCTGATAACTTAAATACAGCTGAACCTGTTTGTAAAGTAACTATGTAACATTTATCATCAGAATTAAATACCCAATAATCTAACACACCTAATTGAACATATTCATCAAACAGAAGATATTCTTTATCTTCATCTCTTACAATTAAAAACCATTTCTGTCCATCATCCCACATTATATCTCCACTAGAATCTCTTTGAGCAGTTGTATATAATTCTATATTTTCTTCTCTTTTATCTCCGTTTAAATCTACTTTTGCATTATCTAACAAAGTTAAATCTCCTGTAGTTATTTTATCTGTAGACGGAAATATGGCTATATATTTCTCCTTTTTTTCATCTTCTTTGCTCTCTTTTTCTTCTACTACTTCAGTTTCTTTCTTCTCTGCACTTTTAGCTAAATAATTTTTATAAACTTTCTTGTAGGTCTCATTTTTTTCTGCCCTTTCAACTACTAATCCGCCATTCTTTTCTTCAATATAAATTAAAAAATAATAATTACCTACTTCAATTTTATCCCACAATTTCTCATCTCTAACTTTAAAATTTATATCTTTAATTTCATCTTCCTTTTCTCCAAAAGTTTCAATAGTTAACTGATTTTCTTTATTAGAATCTTCTTTATTGACAACTAAACCTGAAATTATTTTTTCTTCCATTGTATTTTCATCTAATTGGCGTAAAATAACAAAGGCAACTATTATTATTAATAGTACTACAATTATTACAGTATTTTTGGTTTTTTTGCCCATTATCTCACTCCTTTCAAATATCTTTACAAATAATACTAACATTATAAAAAAATATTATATTTCGATAATACAACTTCCATACTTAAATTACTGAACTTTGATTAATATTCATTTTATAATTCTACTTTCTCCTCTTTTTCTTCTACTACTCTTGCCATAGCATAGATTAAATCAGAAAGTCTGTTTACATACTTTATAACTAATGGATTCACATGAGCAGTTCTTGATAAACTAATAATTCTCCTCTCTGCTTTTCTACATACTGTCCTAGCTACATGCAGAAACCCAGAGGCTTTTCCTGAACCTGGAACTACAAAACTATTTAGTTTTTCTACTTTTCCCATATACTCATCTATCATCTTTTCTAAATAAACTATATCTTCTTCTACTATTTCTTGAGGTAACTTAGATTGATCTTCTGTAGCTAATATTGCACCTACAGTGAAAAGTTTATTTTGTACTTCTGTAATTAAATCAAACATTTCCTCATTATCAATAAAATTTTTAGCTAGTCCCAAAAAAGATACCAATTCATCAACAGTTCCATAACTTTCCACCCTAATACTATCCTTTAATACTCTTTTACCATCAAATAAACTAGTTTCACCTTTATCTCCTGTTCTTGTATATATATTCATTTTTACATACCTCCTCCCATTATATATCAATATTCTTTGGTGGTCTTGGACCATAGTACTGGTAATAATCAACTTTTATTCGTCCATTATATAGCTTTCTTCTTCTACTAGCTTCTCTGCCATATAATCTTTCAAAATTCTCATTAGAAGTCAAAATATAAATTGACCAAGTATCTAAATTTTTAAATTTTCTCCCTAATTCAGAATATAATCTTTCTACTTCTTTTTCTTCTCCAATTCTTTCTCCATATGGAGGATTAGAAATAATCACACCATATTCACTCTTAAAATTATAATCTAATACATTTTTAGTTGTAAATGTAATACAATCATCTACTCCTGCTTCAAATGCATTTTCTTCTGCTATTTTTACAGCTTGACTGCTAATATCCGATGCAATAATATTCAAATTTCTATCCTGTATAATAGCTTTCAATGCTTTTATTTTTTCCTCTTTCCAATATTCTTTTTTTACCCTTGGCCACTCTTTTGATGCAAAACTTCTTTGAAGACCAGGAGCTATATTTTTACCAATCATAGCTGCTTCTATTGGAATTGTTCCAGAACCACAAAATGGATCAACTAAAAGTCTTTTATAATTCCAAAAACTTAATTGAACTAATGCAGCTGCTAAAGTCTCTTTTATAGGAGCTTCTACACTATTCAATCTATAACCTCTCTTATGAAGTCCTTCTCCACTAGTATCTATAGTTAAAGTTGCTATATCTTTAAGTAATGATACTTCTATTGTATATTGAGGACCTGTTTCTTCAAACCATTCCCTATGATATTTAGTTTTTAATTTTTCTACTACTGCCTTTTTAACTATTGCTTGACAATCTGATATACTAAAAAGTTGAGATTTTACTGATTTTCCTTCTACAGTAAATTCTCCATCTTCTGTAATCCATTCATCCCAAGGTAAAGCTTTAGTCTTTTCAAACAATTCTTCAAACGAAGTAGCTTTAAACTGCCCCATTTTTAATAATACCCTATCTGCTGATCTTAGCCATAAATTTGTTCTTGGTATATCTCTTTCATTACCTCTAAAAGTAACCTTGCCATTTTCTACTTCTAAATCATCATATCCTAAATTTAACAGTTCTCTTTTCACTACTGCTTCTAAACCAAAACTAGATGTAGCTATAAGTTCTATTTTATTCATATAATCTCTCCTATCCTTGATTATAACATAGTAAAAATTCCTTTAATACTATTATACGCTAAAAAAGTAATAATAAATTATTTATTTTTCAATGCGTATTTTTTTAACATTTAGGGTATATAAAACTATAAGTCATTAATTTAATATTATAAAATTTGAGGAGGTTTTAACATGAAAGATTTAGGGGCATTATTTCAAAGTGGAGATTGGAAAGGTGAAAAACACGTCCCTGTTATCAAGGTACCAGAAAAAATTAAAAAAGATAAATTATTTGAATTAAAAGTTTCCATAGGAGATGAAATACCACACCCTAATACATTAGAACATCATATTTCTTGGATTAAAGTATTTTTTCTTCCTGAAAAAGCTAATTTACCAATAGAAATTGGAGATTATAATTTTACTGCTCATGGAGAAGGAGAAGTTTTTAACGAACCCCATGTAGTATTGAAAACTAAAATTAATAAATCTGGAATTATTTATGCTCTAAGCTATTGTAATATCCACGGCTTATGGGAAAACAGTATAGATATCACTTTAGAAGACTAACTTGACAAATACACTGTCTATATATTAATATATAGTATAAAATAAATAACAAAACTATGAAAGAATTAGTAATCCTTTATAGTTAAAGGACAGAGAATAGGCCATTAGTGAGAGGTCTATAACTTATAAAGAGATGAATTATGCTTCTGGAGTTACCATGGGAAACCATGGCGGTGACCATACGATAAGTGGCTTTAAGGCAATATGCAAACTAAGGTGGTACCACGGGTGTTTTCTCGTCCTTTCACGAGAAACACCCTTTTTTGATTTATAATATATATAATTTAAAAGGAGGTTTAAATTTGACAAACGTTTTTGATGTTTTAATGGAAAGAGGTTACATTGAACAAGCAACCTATGAAGAAGAATTAAGAAACTTATTGAATAAAGAACCCGTCACATTTTATATAGGATTTGATGCAACAGCAGATAGTTTAACTTTAGGACATTTTGTACAAATTATGGTTATGACACATATGCAAAGAGCTGGTCATAAACCAATAGCCTTATTAGGTGGGGGCACTACAATGATAGGTGATCCTTCTGGAAGAACTGATATGAGAAAAATGCTTACAAAAGAAACTATTGACCATAATGCTAAAAAATTTGAAGAACAACTTTCAAGATTTATTGATTTTAATAATCAAAAAGCTATTATAGTAAATAATGCTGACTGGCTATTGGATTTAAATTTTTTAGATTTCATGAGAGAAATAGGAGTTCATTTTTCTGTTAACCGTATGTTATCCTTTGATTGCTACAAAAATAGATTAGAACAAGGGCTTACTTTTTTTGAATTTAGTTATATGTTAATGCAATCCTATGATTTTCTAAAATTATACAGAGATTATGGATGCAGGCTACAAATAGGTGGTAGTGATCAATGGTCAAATATTCTCAGTGGTTATGAATTAGTAAGAAAACTTGAGCAAGAAAAAGTTTATGCTATGACTTTCAATCTTTTAACTACTGCTGAAGGCAAAAAAATGGGTAAATCAGAAGCTGGAACCATTTGGTTAGATCCAAATAAAACACCACCTTATGAATTTTATCAATATTTAAGAAATGTAGACGATAGAGATGTAGAAAAATTCCTAGCCCAATTAACCTTCTTACCTATGGATGAAGTAAAAAAACTAGGTAATTTAGAAGGAGCTGAAATTAATAAGGGAAAAGAAGTATTGGCTTATGAAGTAACAAAACTTGTTCATGGAGAAGAAGAAGCTAAAAAAGCTAAAAAAGCTGCAAAATCTCTCTTTGAAGGAAAAAAAGCTACTGAAGATATACCTACAACTAAATTTAATTCTTCCAAATTTGAAGAAGGAGTAGGAATATTAGAACTCTTGACAGAAACAGGTCTTACTAAATCAAATGGTGAAGGAAGACGTTTAATTAAGCAAGGTGGCTTATATATTGATGACGAGCGAATATCTGATCCTAAATTAATTATTAAAATTGACAACTTTACTGATAATAAACTTCTTATTAGAAAAGGTAAAAAAGTTTATCATCAAATAAAAATTAAATAATATTTAATAACAAAAAGTTCTGCCAATAAATGCAGAACTTTTTTTATTTACCAATGTCTTCTCATACCTCCACATATTGAGGGTTTAATCTAAAAATCATAAGTGTTATACTCGTTAACAAACCAAAAATAATTATTAGTGAAAGAAAGGGGAAAACATAAAAAATTAGGAGGGATTATTAATGAAAAAAAATATTAAGAAAACTTTTTTATCTTTAGTAATAGCTGGGATAATTCTATTATCAGGAAGCTTCACCTTTGCAAGTGGATTTAGGTATAGAACTGTTTATAATTATTTTAGTAGATATCAAAATAATGGTTTCTACAATTATATAGTTACTTATTATCCTAAATACAATACCAACAATTATACAAAACCACAAGATACATCTACTAAAGTTACTGAAGAAAAACCAGTAGACCCAGAAAAACCTACTGAAAATACAAACAATAATATTACCAACACAGTTCAATCTATAGAACTTGAGGTAGTTAAACTAGTTAATGAAGAGAGAAAAAAAGTAGGACTAGCTCCATTAAATTATAATGCTGAACTTTCAAAAGTTGCAAGGATCAAATCTCAAGATATGGCAGATAACAATTATTTCAGTCATAATTCCCCAACTTACAAAGATCCTTTCACTATGATGAAAAATTTTGGGATAAGCTATAGAACAGCTGGAGAAAATATTGCAAAAGGATATTCAAATGCTCAATCTGTAATGAATGGCTGGATGAATTCATCAGGGCATAGAGCTAATATACTTAATCCTAACTTTGGAACTATTGGAGTAGGATATGTAACTAAAAATGGAACTACTTATTGGACACAAATGTTTACAGATTAAATAAAGCGGTCAATTTTGACCGCTTTATTTATTACATTGACATCTTCACTTCCTATTTTTATATTTGGTAAATATACAATTTTAAATCTATCACCAACATTTGTTTCTTCATAATAATCGCACGATAGCTTATATTTCTCTCCATTTTTATCCTTTATTATTATAACCCTACTAGATTTTGAATCATCGTAACGACGTCTTTCTATAGATACGCCCTCAACTGTACAAAAATCACCATTTATTGCTCTAGGTAAATCTCTTATCGATGGAATTATATAACCTACATAGGCTGAGATACACATAACTATTATTAGCACTCGTAACATATTATTTAAAAACTCCCTATTTTCCATTATTTCTTCCTTAATTGCTACAAGGAATATTTTCAAATTTTGAATTTATCTTATTAACAATTTCATATCCCATAATATCCTCAAAACTTATATGTTCGTTAAATTTTGCTTCTATCATCTTATTAAAATTATCAACATTATCACTTAGTCTTATAATATTTTCCCCTAAACTACCAGGTAATTTATCTGCTTTTTCTAGAATATCAAAGTCAACTCCAGCTACATCCTTTATTGATCCCCTTAATTTCTTTAATATTCCACCTACGACTAGTCTCTTAATTCCTGCTTTCCCTCCTTCGCCAAAAGACTCTTCTTTAATCCAAGTTTCAACAAATGGTCCTACTCCTAATGCTAATGTTGGATGTGAAAGACTCAGAGGATAAGCAATTCCTTTGCTTACAGCTCCCCCTATATAATCCCTACTTGAACTCCTTTTCCATTCTGAAAATTCAAATTCATGTTCTTTATAGTTTGTTTTGATATCATTACTGAACTGTTTTGCTATACCTGCCGTAATCCCCACTGCTATTAACTTCAATACTGTTATAGTTCCTACTGAAACAGCTATATTTCCATCTTCATCTACATAATCCTCTGGTTTGTTATAAGCATAGGAGTATGGATTTAGAGAGTCTGGATAGGTCATAAACCCTTTTATATTGTCTACCCCTATAAATCTACCATGTAGTTGATCATAGTATCTTGCTTCTGCAAAGTTTAGTTCACTTATGTCATCATATTGGTATCCTGTATAGCCAAAAGGTTGACTATCTATATTTCTAATCTCTTTTTCTATACCAAATTCATCATAACTAAATATTTCTTCTGCATCTTTTTCTATACTTCTTATGATGCTTCCTTTTCTATCTATTAAATAGATGTCATCTTCTATAGTTCCTATGATATTTCTATCCCATAAATATTCTTCTTTTACTCCATTTACATCTCGTTCTAATATATTTTTAAATGGCTTTATAAGGTCAAGGGTATAGTTTATTTTTTCTTCTGGCTTGTTGTTTCTTTTTAGGGTTTGTCCTACCCTTTTATTAAGACCGTTGTAGCTATAGATAGCTGTTCCCTTGTTTTTATTTATTACCTCTTCCATCATATTTTGGGCATTAAAGTTATAGGTTTTTATTAATTCATTATTTTTAAATTCTTTTATTCTGTTTCCTCTTTTATCATATTTATAGGTTCTTATTTCTTCTGGAAATTCTTCTTTTATTAATTGATTTAGATTATTGTAGTAATATTTAGTTACTTCACCACTATTATATTTTTCTATTCTATTTCCTAAGCTATCATAGCTATATTTTCTTATTAATTTATTTCCACCTAGCACCTCTGATAGTCTATTTAGTGAATCATATTTATAGCTTATTTCTTCTGTTTTTTCTATTCCTTTTCTTTCTCTTCTTATTTCTGTTAAGTTGCCTAGTTTGTCATAGCCATATCTATGGTCTTCAATTATCTCTTCATCCTTATAATATAGTAGTTTTTCTATACTTCCTATATTGTTATAACTATATTCTCCTACTATATTGTTTGGGAATATCCTTTTTGTAACTCTTCCTAGTTTGTCATATTCATAATTATATTCACTGGTTTCAGTTCTTATGGTCTTTATATTTTGAGATCTATCGTAGATATAGTCTACTTCTTTTCCTTCGGGATAGATTATTTTAGTTCTTTGGCCTACTTCATTCCACTCATAACCTACCTTTTTATTGTCTGGCGTTTTTATACTTTTTGTTCTTCCTAATTTATCTAGTATTATTTCTGTCTTTCCTAACCAATCTTCTATTTCTACAAGTTGTCTAAGAGAATTATATTTAAGTTTTACTTCTCGCCCATCTCCATATTTAATTTTTTCTACTTGTCCTAGTAAATTATATTCTCTTTTAGTTAAATAACCATCTTCATCTATAATATCTTCTAATTGATTGTTCTCATTATAGCTTAGAGTTTTTATATTGCCTTCTCCATCTATTATTTTTTCTATATTTCCAAGTAAATCATATTGATACTTAGTTACTACGGATATATTATTTCTTCTATTTATATTTTCAGCTTCTCCTAAATCTTTGTCTATTTTCCCATTCTGCTCTATTTTTGTTAAATTCCCTACTTCATCATAATTATATTTTGTTTCATTACCTAAAGCATCTATTACTTTTGTTAAATTACCTGTCGGTGAGTATTCATATTTCGTTATATTTCCCAATTCATCTTTTAATTTCGTTACTAACCCTACTGGATTATATGTAAATTCTCTAACCCCTTCTTTAGAATTTGTGATAGATATTATTTGATTTAATTCATCATAGCCATATTTTATAATTAAGTCTTCCCCTATTCTTTTTTCTATTACATTACCATTTAAATCATATCTATATTCTTCACTTTCTCCTTCAGGTAATTTTACACTTTTTATTAATCCACCTTTATAATATTCATACTCTATCTTCTCTCCTAAATCATTTGTTATAGTTTTTATATCTCCTAAGGGAGTATAACTAAATTTCGTACTATTTCCTAAAACATCTATTCTCTCTATTAGTTGACCAGCTTTGTCATAGTTAAATTTAGTACTATTACCTTCTTGATCTATAATTTCTATTATATTGTTTTCACTATCATATTTATATTCTATAGTTTGTTCATCAGCTTCTACTACTTTTTTAATTCTATTTAATTCATCATACTCTATATCTGTTACTTCTTTTCTTGGTGAAACTACTTTGGTCATATTCCCATTTGGATCATATTCATATTTTGTTTCATGACCTAAGGCATTTTTAATACTTACTAAATGATTTAATTTATTATAGGTGTAAATAGTCTCTGCACCATTAGATTCTTTTACTTTAGATATATTCCACATTAAATCGTATTCATATTCTGTTATATTATCTTCTTGATTTACTACTTTAGATACTTTCCCTAGTTCATTATAGTCAGTCTTTAGTATCGTCCCATCAAAATCTATTATTTCTACTACTTTTTCTATTTCATTATATTTATATTCTCTAGTATTTCCTTCAGTATTTATTACTTTAGATATATTTCCCATTATATTGTATTCATATTTCATTTCTGAGCCATTAGGATCTATGGTTTTTATTACTTGATTTAAATCATTATATTCATATTTTATAGTTCCTCCATTTGGAAATTTCATTTCTATAACATTATCTCTATCATCATATTTTAGTCTTATTATAGAACCATCAGCTTGTACATATTTATTAATTCTATTTTTCCCATCATATTCCCAATTAGTTTCACTATCTATTGGATTTATTATATTTACTAAGTTTCCATTTTCATCATATTCTATTTTAATTTCTCCTTTGTTTGGAGAAATTAATTTTATAGGTCTATTATATTTATCATATTCAAATTCCATTATCTCTCCTAATGGATTAATTACTTTAATTAAATTACTATTTTCATCATATTCATATTTTGTTCTATTTCCATTTTTATCAGTAAATAATATTAAATTATTACTACTATCATATACAGATATTTCTTCTCCATCTTCATATATTACTTTAGTATTTCTAAACTTTGAATCTCTTTCATATATTATTTTATTTCCATTTTGTTCTGTAAGTTCTATTTGATTTTTATCATCTAAATGTTTTAAACTTAATACTCCACCATCAGGAAATGTTTGTTTTGTAGCTCTTGATAAATCATCATATTCATTTTTAATTAAATCAATATTCCTTGGACTTGTAACTATTGTTAATCTATTTAAATTGTCATATTCATATTTAAACTCTGTTTTATTTGGTAATATTACCTTTTTCAAATTATTATCTTTATAATAAAAAGATACTCTTCTATTTGAGGAGTCTTCTAGTCTGGCAAGTAAATTTTCAGCATTATAATAAAGTCTAAAATACCCTGAAGGTGTTTCTATCTTTTTTAATTGATTCTCTTCATCATATGTTAAGATTGTTTTGTTCCCTTGCTCATCTATAATACTTTCCAATTTTCCATATTGATTAAAATTATATACAGTTTGATTTTGTAGGTATAGTTTATATTTATTTTCTTCAGTTTTAATTAATTTTTGTCCTGGAGCTATTGTGCATTTATATGCTTCATTTTCTTCTTTTGTATAAATATCTACTCTACCATCTTCTTTCATAATTTTAATTTTATTATTTTTCTCAATTAAAGAAGTTTCAAAGTTATAGACCCATCGATTTCCCAAAATCCCTTCATAATTATCTATTGCATTATATGTTCTTCTAAATTCTAATGGATAAGCTCCCTTTATTTCTAAATCAACTTTTTCATAACTAAAATTACCTGTAGCTAAATTTATTGGATCTCCTTTAAATTTAGCTGCATCTAAAGCTAATCCTTTTGATTGTTCTAAAAGATTGTCTAATGATACACCAACACCATAAAGTAGTTGCATATTATGTTTATTTTTCAATCTCAATAAGTTGGATTGAAACTCTTTTGTACCAATTTCACTAAAATCTATTTTAATAAAATCCCTAATTTCATTTACATAATCTATTAAAGCTTCCGTATTTATACCTAATTCTACTAACCCTTCTGCAGCTTTACTATCAGCTTACGGTATAGCTTTTAATAATTTATCTATATCCATTTTTAGATTATAATATAGCCTATTAAACTTTTCTATTTCTATTTGTGCTTCAGATATGTAATCTCCTAATGGTTCATATCTTGCTTCTATAGGTACACTATCAACTAATCCCCTTAACTCATCCCTTATCTTTTTAATTGCCTGAGAACACTCTGATGCTAACTCTAATAGTTCCATATAATTAGTTTTAAGCTTCTCTATAGTTGCAAATGTAAATATTCTATCTTTCCCTGCCCCCATTTATATCTCTCCTCTTCGGTTCCTTTACATTATTAAAACCTATTTAGGTTAAAAATTAGATAACTTTTTAGCTATCGAGCTAATTTCAAATTCATTTGTGTCAATTTGACGGTTTAGTGAACTAAGTTTATATTCTAAACTATTTTTGTACTCATCTAATCTTGATAACTGCCCCTTAATTCCTGATACTAAATTCAATGCTTTATTAATATTTCCATTCATCTCTTCAAAAACCTTTGGCAGATCCATAGCTTGTTTTTCTGCTATGTCCCCATCAAAATCTTCTGGAATTATATCTTCTATATCTACTACTTTGTTTTTGTCTTCTTTCCATTGATCTAATACTTCATATATTAGGCTTTCTTTTTCTCTAAACTCCTCTTCAATATTTTCTATGGCTACTATTTCTTTTTCTATCTTTCTAACTTTTCTTTCTAATTCTACTTTATCTCTCCTAAGTTTAGCTTGAGACTTTAGCAGGTTATTTCTTTCTTCACTATTAGATGAAAAATCCATATTCTCACTCCTTATACCTATCTATTTTTTACTTGCTCCTATACTTTTTGTCAATATTTTATCTTGTTTTTTAAAACTATCCATTGTTAACCTAATAGTTGAAACAAATTCATTAAACATATCTGTCGAACTTTTTACTAACTTTTTTTCTTTTTGTAATTGATTTTTTAATTCATTTACAAATTTGCCTTCTGATTTATCTAGTAAATTATCTATATCATCAATAACATCTTGTAATTCCTCTAAATTATTTATTGTAGATTTTACAACACTAATATCATCTTCAGTTTCTGTCTGAACAATTTTAATTTCTTCCATAAAATTCCCTCCTTTTGATGACTTTAACTATTTATTATCACTAGTATCCAAATTAACTATAGTTTCTTCATAATTTTTTATAACTTCTTCTGTTACTTCAAATAATTTTTCTAATCTTACCAATATATCAGTATTTATAGTTTCAGTTAGTTCTTTTACCTTTGGACTAAATTGTGGAGCATATAAAGGACCAGTTTCTGATACTACTTCTTCCAATTTCCTTATTATTATTTCATAGTTGTTAATTATTGATTTATGGTTCATCTCTAATTTTTTAATTAATCTTGTAAATTCGTCATCTATAATCGCTACTTTATCAGACATAAGTAATTCACCTCCACTAAAATTTATTTTCCCTTCCGTTCCACTTCTTCATAATATTGTAATCGTTACACAATATTAACATTGTACCATAAAGTTCGCTAATTTTCTTTTTGTATTGGAATTCATCTACTCTTCTTATTATAGAACTGGCTAATACAAAATTTAGTCTCTTATTTATATATGGATATTCTTCGAAAAAATTATATTTCGTCATTACCCTATAATGTATCAAATACTCCTTAGACTATTTTATATTAATATATTTAAAAAAATTGTAAAACTTTATCAAAAGGCTAAATTATATGCTATGAAACAAATTCTCCAATCCCCAAATTCTCATTTAAAATCAAATTATTTTACACTATATTTATTACATCAATATCTTCACTTTATCCATATTTATAAATAAAAAAATAACCTTAAGGTATCAAACCCTAAGGTTATAAAAAATTTAGGAGTTATTTATTTTTTTTAAATATATTTTTTAGCCAATTTATAAAACCAGTACCTTCTTGTTCAGTTTTCCCTTCTGGTATATCTAAGTTTTCCTTTTCTTCATTTCTATTTACTTCTTTAGTCTTTAATACAAATTTTACACTACCATCCATATTTGTATCTTTTCCAGTGAAACTATCATATTCTTTTGAAATTCTAACTAATTCATCTTTTGTTTTTAAAATATCATCTATATCCAAATCACTATCTTCTATTCTATTACTTATTTCCAATATTCCTTCTTCATGAAATTTTTTCATGCCATCATTTAATTCTTTTGAACCATCAGTTAATTGTTGAGAACCATTCTTTAATTCTCCACCAGCACTAGCAAGTTGATTAGTTCCATTTGCTAATTTATTGGCACCTTGGTTAAGTTCATTAGCTCCTGTGTTCAATTGTCCTAAACCATTAGTTAGTCTTCCTGTTCCTTGTGCAAGTTTATTGGAACCTTGAGTAAATTTTTTAACTCCTCCATTTGCTTTTCTAGTATATTTATTTAAATAATTTGCTCCTTTCATAAGTTCTTGGCTACCTTCTTCAAATTTTTTAGAAGTTTCTCCAAGTTGACTAGTTCCTTTACTAAGTTGATCTAAACCATTAGCTACTTTCTTTTGTCCTTCATTTACATTACCAATATTCTCACTTAGTTGAGAACTTGCCCCTTGTGCTTGTGCTAATCCTTCTTCCAACTCCTCCAATCCAGATATTAATTGAGAACTTGAATACTGCAACCCTTGTAATCCTTCCTTCTGTTTACCAAAACCTTCAAGCATTTTTTCAGAAATACCTTCTCCACCTGGTAATTTAGCTACTGTTTTTGCTGCAGCTTCCAAACCATCAACACCTTTTAATAGTGCATTTATTACATTAAGTTCTCCTTCTTTACCTTTTTTAATCTTCTCAACAGCATCTATACTCTTTTGCAACCCTTCAGTTAATTGTTCTTGTCCATTTTGTATTTTTCCTGTTCCATCTACTAATTCATTCATACCATCATTCATCATTTTAGTCTTTCCAGGTATTTCACTAAGTCCATTTGCTAATTTCCCAGCATTTTTTGAAAATTCCTGTGCACCTGAACTAAATTTCATATTTCCTTCTCCTATTTGACTAAAACCTTTATCTAATTTATTTGCACCTTTATTTAAATCCTTTACCCCTTTATTTATTTCTTTACTTCCATTGTAAGAAGCATTTACACCACCCTTTAATTTAGCTGAACCATCACTCAATGCATTAGCTCCTACATTTACCTGATCTACCCCATTTACATATTCATTTATACCATTATTCAATGCAGTTTGACCTTCATATAATTTTCCAGTTCCTTCACTTAATTTCTCACTAGCTTCTTTTATTTGTTTTACACCATCTATTAATTTATCTAAATCTTCAGCACCTTCAATCTCCTTGACTTCTGGTATTTCTGAAGTTACAGTAACTACTATAGGTTTCATTTCAAAATTTTCAGTAGTTGCTGTTATCTCTAAATGTTCAGGTAAATCAAGAATATCTTCATCTAAATCAAGACTTTCATTAAAACCTGGTATAGTTGCAAAAGTTATAATTTGACTACTACCATCAGACAATATTTTTCCACTATTTACTTCAACATTTGTAAAACTTTCTAATGGTAAATTTACAACTGCTGTAGATAAAAGAGGTGTATAAATAGTCTTATTTTCCCCATTTTTTTGAGTTATAGTATGGCTATCTTTGTTTTTTAATTCTACTATAATTTTTACATTCCCAGATTTTCCCACCATATCTTCTGGTTGCATTTCTTTATTGTTTAAAAAATATTTTACTTTTAATTCAATAGGTAAATTTTTATTAGTTTTCCCTTGATAAAATATATCCTTTTTCTCTGTTTCCCAGATAACTTTATCTCCTTCAATTTCTGGTACTTCATCCCCTTTTACATTTGTCACTTCTTCTAAAATAGTTTCATCTTCTACTTTATTTAATGCCGAATCTGAATGAAGCCAAATACTTGATATTTTTTCTATTGGATTGCCATTAGTATCCAAATTTACATATACAGTTTCATCTTTGATAGTATTTCCTTTAGCAAAAGAATAACTAGACATTGTCATAGTCATAACAAGAACAATTATTAAACTCAATACTTTTATATGTTTATTTGTTTTCATAACTAACACTTCCCCCTTTAATTTTTTCAACAATACTTTGGTTCCAATTCTTTGAAGTTGCTCTGATAAATCCTTCAAATGTAATTAACAATCCTGGTAATATAAATAGTATTGTTCCTGTACTAACTAATGCACCTCTTGCTATCATTACACTCATAGATTTAATAATCTCTATCTTTGATATAACTCCTACTCCAATAGTTGCGGCAAAGAATGTGCATCCACTAGTTACTATTGATTTTGATGATTCTCTAACTGATATTTCCATAGCTTCAACTTTATCATGTCCATTTCTTATTTCTTCTCTAAATCTTGTAGTTAAAAGAATCGCATAGTCAACAGTTGCTCCCAATTGTATTGAACCTATAATTATTGAAGCTATAAAAGGTATTGCATTTCCCATATAATATGGCACACACATATTTATAAATATAGCTAATTGAATAACCAATATTAAAAATATAGGAATTGATACTGATGTAAATATAAACATTATAATAACAAATATAGCTAATATAGATATTAAATTTACCTTTTTAAAATCCCTATCTGTAACATTTATTAAATCTTTTGTAAGTACTCCTTCTCCAGTTAATAAAGCATCATCATCATATTTCTTAACAATATTATCTATAGCATTTATTTGAGCATTTTCTTCTTCTGTTGCTGCCTTAAATCTTGAATTTACTAATATTAATTTATATCCACTTTGCTGAAACTTATCTTTTATCTCTTGGGGTATAAAATTTTCTGGAACACCAGGACCTATAAATTTCTCATAACTAATAGCTCTTTCTACACCATCCAACTTTTCAATCTCATCTATTATCTGTTTCATTTCATAATTAGGTACATCCTCGGAAACTAAAACCATATGTGTAGTCATCATATTATAATCATTTTTCAATTTTCTAAAAGCAATTACTGACTCTATGTCATCTGGCAATGACTCATCAATATTATAATAAATTTCATTATTTCTTTCCCCATATAATGCTGGTAAGAAAATTAATACTGATATAATTACAAAAACTTTATAATGTTTTGTAACAAATTTAGCCAAACCATCAAATTCAGGTAATATTGTATTATGACTAAATCTATGAATTAACTTATCAAATAATAGTATAAAAGCTGGCAATGTAGTCACTACAGAAATAAGACCTAATAGTACTCCTTTTGCCATTACAATTCCTATATCCTTACCTATTGTTAATTCCATAAAACAAATAGCTAAAAATCCTGCAATAGTAGTTAATGAACTCCCTACAATTGAAGCCATAGTCTTTTCAATAGCATTTGCCATAGCCTGATTTTTGTCATCGGTTTTTTCACATTCTTCATCATATCTATGAATGAGGAATATAGAATAATCCATTGTAACCCCTAACTGCAACACTGCAGCCAATGATTGAGTTACATAAGAAATTTCTCCTAAAAATATATTGGTTCCAAAATTATACAGTATTGCATAAGCCATGCTTATTAATATAATAAAAGGAATAAAAGTTGACTCCAAAGTCAAAGCCAATACTATAATTGCAAATATAACAGCCATTAACACATATATTGGTGTTTGCCTATCTGCTATATCTATAGTATCTCTCATAGCTGATGCTGTTCCACTCAAAAAACATTGCTTATTTAATAAACTTCTTATATCAACCACTGCATTTTGAGTAATATCAGAAGAAACCTTATCACTAAATTGAATCATCATTAATGTAGAATTTTCTCTATAAAATGCATCCTTTAAATCCTCTGGAAGGACTTCTTTAGGTATTCCTGTATCTACAAAATCATCTACCCAAATTACCTTTTCTACACCTTCTACACTTGCAACCTTATCTTTCAATTTCGCAACATCTTTAGATTCCATATTTTCTACAATTAAAAAGCTAAGACCAGAATTTTGAAAATCATCACATAATATTCTTTGTCCCTTAACTGAATCTAGTTTTTCAGGTAAATAAGTTAATATATCGTAATTTACTCTAGTCTTTGCCATTCCATATAAAGATGGTAAAAGAAGTATAGTTGCTACTATTAAAACTAGTTTTTTATGTTTGGCTATAAAAAATCCAAATTTATTCACAAAATCATCTCCTATAATATTCTTCTAATAGCTTCAAATAGTATTGGTTTCATTTCATCAATATTTGTAGGCTCATTTAATATAATACAGCTATAACAAACTGATCCTGTTAGTTCTAAAACTATAAACAAAATATTTGCTATATCTTTTTTATCTATCTCTGTATGTTGAAAACCTCTTTCAAACATAGTAAAAATCTTTTGCATTTCACTATAATCTTCATATGCTCTTCTAAAAATTCCCCACGATAAATTTTTATATATAAGCTTTAAAAGACGTTTATCATACTTCAAATATTCAATAATGAAATCAATAAAAAAAAGTACTTCTTCTTCAAAATTATTAAAATAATTTGATTCCGTTTCATTCATTGCTTCTGTTAGTACTTGAGCACTCTTATCTAATATAATTTTATCTAAAATATCATATTTATTTTTAAAATATAGATAAAAAGTCCCTTTTGCTACTCCTGCCTCTTTAACAATATCATTTATTGCAGTAGAATGTATCCCTTTCGTAGTAAATAACTTATAAGCAGCATTATATAAGGATTTCTCCTTTTGTTGCTTGTTTTGTTCTACTTTAGATAACAACTTGATATACCACCTCCTAATAAAAAATGACCATCAGTCAACAATACATATTATAATACTATTATGACCATTGGTCAATAATAGTATTCAATTTAATTAAAGTTTATATTTTAGTAATTTTCTGTATTTTTAGTAAATATCTCGTAGAAATAATAAAAATCCACCCTAAGATATCAAATTTAACCAATTCTTTTTTAATACTCTATAAATATTTGTATCACACCAATTTCTTAATTAAACAAAATTCCACTAATCCAATAATTGCAAAATACATAAAAATATTTATGCCACTTAAATATATTTTAGGAATGGCAGTCATAATTTTATAAGTCCCAAAAAATAAAAAAATAAAAGAAGATACTATCTTTATTGCTATCTCTGGAATCTTTTCACCTATTTTACTTCCCACCAATATTCCCAAACCACTTACTACTATCATACCTAAAGTGGTTCCTAACAATACAAATAAAGGATAATGACTATCCATAGCTAATGTTAAAGCTGTCAATTGAGTTTTGTCCCCCAATTCTCCCAAGAAAAAAGCTACTGCTACAGTAATAATAGGTCCAAAATGATTCTTATTTTTTTCTCCTTCATCCTTCTCTTCTTTTAAAGCTAACAATCCAAAAATAACAAACATAAATCCTGCTATAATCTGCAGTAATTTTAAAGGTATTATTTTAGCCAAATATTTTCCCAAAACTATAGCTATACCATGATTTAATATAACACCTAAAAATACACCTATTAAAACTTGACTTTTTCTGTATTGAGTTGCAAAAGCCATAGCCATAATTTGAGTTTTATCTCCCATTTCTGCTACAAAAATTAAAAAAAATGCCCTAGCCAGTTCTTTTAACATCTCTTTCCTCCTATAATGTAGAATTATGTCGATCGTTCTCTTATATTATAACAAACTGGCTAAAAAAATACTGTTTATTTTTTCTTTCTATTTGCCTCCATTATCTTTTTGTTTATATAGTCATAACCTTTAGGATTGTGCGGAATAAGACATTGGGTACAGTCTTTTATTCCATTATTATCAAAATAATTACCTCCACACTCTTCTAAAAAATATAGTGGACAATAACAAAACATACAATTAAATTCTTCTTCATTATTCATTTTATGGCAAGGAAAGTATTGACAATCTGTGTTCCTATAAAATCTATATGAGTTTTCCACATTAGTTCTCCTTTCTAGTACTTTTATTGTTGATAATTTCTAATATTTTCTCTAATTTGTGGATACCTTCTTCGTCTTGTCTTCCTATAACTATAGGAATTATTTCTAATTCTCTACATGCTTTTAACTTTTCTAATACTCCTCCTTCTTTTCCACTATCTTTCATAACTACATAATCAGTTTTATATTCACTAAACATAATTTTATTAAATTCTTTAGAAAAAGGACCTAATATTCCAATTATATCTTTCATATGAACATCATATCTTTTACATTCTTCTATACTAGATGTAACAGGAAGTACTCTATATATAAATCTATTTTTGCCTTTTACTTTTTCAAAATCTCCTATATTTTTAGAACCAGTAGTAAAAAACACTGTGCCAGAAATTTTTTTTAAATACTCTAAACATTTATCTATATTTTCAACATAAATTGCATAAGAAGGAATAGAAGATTCCTTTCGCACATACCTTACATATTTAATATTCTTTTTCATGGCCACTTTTTTTACATTAGAACTTACAATTTGAGCATAAGGATGAGATAAATCTACAATTAATTCGATACTTTGTTGTTCAACAAATTTCATCATATCATAATAATTCATTCTACCTACTAACAAATTAGGTATATTTATAAATTCTCTTTCATTTTCTGTGGCACTAGTTACTACAAAATCTACTTTATCATCAATGTTTTCAACTATTTCTTTTGTTTCAACAGTACCTCCTATTATCCATATCAAATTTCATACCCCCTAGGAGTTAGAATACGATTTCCATCTATATAAGTTTCTTTATTACCGATAATAACAACACTTAACATATCTACCATTTCATAATTTATTTCTCCAAGTGTAGTTATACACACTTTTCTTCCCAACCTTCCTGAATTTTTAACTATACCTACAGGCGTAAAAGATGATTTGTATTTAAGAATTATATCTATTGCTTTTTTTAAATGATTTTTTCTTCCTTTACTTCTTGGATTATATATTGCTATTACAAAATCTCCTTTAGCTCCATATTCTATTCTTCTTTCTATCACCTTCCAAGGTGTAAGAAGATCACTTAAACTTATAGAACAGTAATCATGCATAATAGGTGCACCTAATTCACTAGCTGCAGAAAAAGCAGCTGTCACCCCTGGTACAATTTCTACATCTATATCATTAGCAATTTCTAATATAGGTCCTGCCATACCATATAATCCAGCATCACCAGTACTTACAATAGCAGTATTTTTTCCCTCTTTTACTTTTTCTATTGCATATTCACACCTTTGTATTTCCCCCTTCATACCAGTAGAAAATACTTCTTTCCCTTTTGTTAAATCCTCTAAATATTCTATATAAGGAGTATATCCCACTATTACATCACATATTGTTATAGCTTCAATTGCCTTCAAAGTAAAATATTCTCTACCCCCTGGTCCTATTCCTACTACATATAATTTCGCCATCAAAAATCCTCCTTTGAAACTGCTAATGTTATTCCATTATAAATAGTTTTACCTATAATAAGATTACCACCTGAAAGATAAGCAGATGGTTCACCTACACCATAAACACCTACTTTTCCCTTAACAAATTGACTCTTTTGAAATTTTCCGTCTACTTCCCTTATTTCTTCCTTTGAAAAAATATTCATAGGACAATTAAAATATTTTGACGCTTCTATTATTCCTTTTTCTTCTTTTTTAATAGAAATTGTTCCAATAGATTTTATAGAATACCTAGATAAATTATTTTTATCTAATAAATCAATAATAGAATAAATAATATCCTTACCTTCAACACCTTTTCTACAACCTATTCCAATATTTAAATTTAAAGGTCTTAAAACAGTATAAGGAATATTTAAATTCATATTTTTTTCTGATGTTACTAATAAAAATCCTTCTACTTTTCCTTCCATTAGTGCCATATCTTCTTTGGAAGATGCTATTATTAAATTAGGATAATCTATTTTTTCTCTTATTTCTGAATAAAATCCTATTTTCTTACCTTCTACCATAAGAGCTGTAATTTTTTTTATACTATTCATATTTTCCATATGTAAATTATTTCTCTTAGCATATATATCTACTGCTTCAATACCTCGTCCATCAGAAGCAGTTGTAATTATAGGCTTAGCATTAATAATGTTCCCTATTTCTTGAGAAAGCATATTTCCTCCGCCTATGTGCCCAGATAAAAGGCTAATACTATATCGTCCTAAATCATCTACTACCACTACTGCTGGATCTATTATCTTATTTTTTATATAAGGACTGATCATTCTTACTGCAATACCAGTAGCACTTATAAATACTATTCCATCATACTCTTCAACAATTTTAGGCAATATAGTCTTTATACCACCTTCTATAGAAGTATTTTTAAAATGTTTTACTTCTTCAAAAAAATTAGACTTTTCTTTGTAAGTATTTAAAATTTCATTTCCAATTTTTTCACCTATAGAAGTGAAAGATAAACATGCTACCTTCATCTTGAAGCCTTCCTATATTCATGGGAAAATCCAGGATTATATAATTTAGATCTTTCATATTCTCCTCTTATAAAATCTCCTACTAATATTTGAGCTGTCTTTTTAATGTCTTCCTTTTTTACTTTTTCTTCTATATCTTTTAATGTTCCCAATATTACTTTCTCATCTTTCCAAGTTGCCTTATATACTACTGCTACTGGCACATCATCCCTTCCATAACCTGTTTTAAGTTTGTCTACTACTTTATCTATTTGTTGAACAGATAAAAAAATTGCCATTGAAGCCCCGTAGGAAGCCAATCTTTCTAAATCTTCTTTTTCTGGCACTGCTGTTCTTCCTTCTATTCTAGTAAGAATAACGGTTTGACTTATATTAGGAAGAGTAAACTCACTGTCTATTAAACAACAAGCTGCTGTAAAGGAACTGACTCCTGGAATTACTTTATAAGAAATATTTTTGTCATCTAGTATATCCATTTGCTCTTTTATAGCTCCATAAATAGTTGGATCTCCTGTATGAAGCCTAACTACTTCTAATCCTTTTTTATAACCTTCTTCCATCTTTTCTATAATTTCTTCCAAAGTCATAGAAGCACTGTTATAAAATTGACAACTATCTTTACAAAATTTTAAATGTTCTTTAGAAACCAAGGAACCAGCATATATAACAATATCAGCTTCTTCTAAAAGCCTTCTTCCCTTTATAGTGATTAAATCTACATCTCCTGGTCCTGCTCCTACAAAATTAATCATTTTATTTTCTCCTTCCTAATATCAAGGAAATATAATCTTCATCTTTTATAATTTCTTCCTTATCTATTAAAACTTTTTCTCCTTCTAAAGTTGCTCTTTTTACATAAGACCAACTAAAACCTTTTTTCTCTAATAAATTTAATATTAGCTCCTTATTACTTTTAGTTTTAAGAATAGCTACAGAATCACAATATTCTAACATATCCTCATCAATATCCCCATCACATAAAAGAAAATTTTCTCCTTTAATTGTTAAAGGTTTTTTACTTAATGCCGCACTAGCCAAAAAAGAGGGTATTCCTGGTACTATTTCTACCTCTATATCTCTTTCCATTACTCTTTCCATTATATAAATAAAAGTACTATATATTAAAGGATCACCAATAGTTAAAAATACTCCTGAACCTTTTTCTGGTATTTCTTTTTTTATTATATCTGCTGCCCTTTCATAATGCCTTTCTTCTACTCTACCCATAGGGAAATCTAAAAATACTATTTTTTTATCTTCTACAAAATCCTTCACTGTATCCAATGCCATATTCTTTCCTTTATTACTAGGTGCAAATATTACTGTAGACTCTTTTATAACATTAATAGCTTTAATAGTTAAATATTCTTCATTTCCAGGTCCAGTACCAACACCATATAATTTCTTCATTTCTTCACTCCCTTAACCATAAAAATAGGATTATTTCCTTTAAACATTTCTAATTCGTTCATTTTAGCTGTTTGAATCAATTTTGTTTCTATATCACTATAATTATACTTTTTTAATAATGTCAAAAATTCATTTAAATTTTTCAAAGTAATAAAATTTCCTACTACAATACCTTCTTTTAAAAGATTGTCTTCTAGATATTCAAATATTTCTTTCAAATTGCCTTTGCTTCCACCAACAAAACATTTATTTACACTAAGTACTGACAAACAACTAGGAGCTATTCCCTCTATAATATTTATATCTACTCCAAACTTATCCTTATTTTTTTCAATTAATTCTACTCCTTCTCTCTCTTTTTCCACTGCCCAGACATTTGCACCATGTAAGGCTGCCTCTATTGAAATACTACCTGTGCCAGCCCCTATATCCAAAAAATTATCCCCTTTATCAATCTTTAAAAAAGCAATTGTAAGTACCCTTATATCAAATTTAGTCATAGGAATATTACCTCTCAAAAAAGATTCATCTTTAATCCATTTCATTTTCAATCACCACTACTGCTAAAGGAGATATATCTTTTATTTTTTCTCCAATATTCTTTTCTATTATTTTTTCTTCTGGATAGGATAAATTATAACCTGCATATATTTTCCCCTTCATTCCAAGCTTTCCCAATTTCTCTGATATACTAGAAGGAGGATTGTCCTTATCTGTAAGAAGTATAGTCAATAAATTATTTTTAATACTAACCAAATTTTCATTTCTACCATGAAGAGATAAAAATACAGCATCATGCCAACTCTTATTAAGTTTACTCATCATATATTGAAAAGAAGAAAGTCCTGGTAGAACTTTATCTACTTTTACTTTTTTCTTTTTTAAATATTCTAATATACCATAAAAGCAAGGATCTCCCGAGGCTAGTATTAATACTTCATCATAATCTTTTATACCTTTTAAAACTTCTTTTACAGTATATACTTCTATGTAATCATTTCTAATACTCTTCAAAGAATTAGATATTCTATTAAATGCCACTACATTAGAAGCATTTTTTATAACATCTAATACATCTAATGTAATATATTTTGGATTCCCAGGACCTACTCCTGCAACTGTTATCATAAAAAAACCCCTCTTTCCATAGAATATATAATCACTTCTATTGGATAATTTTCATCTTTTAAATATCTTCGTATTCTCTCTTGGCAACCTTTTTCCATGTCCTTTACTACTTCACCATAACCTTCTTCTATGCACAAATCTACTGCTTCTTCTGCCGTTAAACAATTATTAACTTTTTTTAATAATTCCAATGGTGCTTCTTTAAAAGCTAAATAATATACAAAAGCTTCCATTCTTCCATCACATATTTTACTATGCGTATTAAATACACCAATTGATAATTTTGAAAATTTCCCTATATGCCCTATTAAAGTAATAGATTTAAAACCTTTATTATAAGCGTACAAAAGAGAATCCCCGATAAAATTAGAAATTTTCACTTTTGAACCCTTAAATTTTAATTCATTTGCTATTTTTTCTCCATAATTCCCCAGTACAAATATTATATGTTCATTTCCACAACGTTCAACAATAGTATCTATTTCCATATATATAGTTTTTTTAAGAGCATCTTCCGACATGGGATAGACTATCCCCTTAGTACCAATTATTGATATTCCACCTTCTATTCCAATTCTCTTATTATAAGTTTTCTGGGCTATTTCCTCCCCTAATGGGGCATAGACTACCACATCATACCCTTTATTTGAAACTTTTTTTAATTCTTTTTCTATCATTTGTCTAGGCACAGGATTTATAGCTGCTTCCCCTATTTCTCCAAAGAGACCTTTTCTCTTAATCCTACCTATACCCTTCCCTCCATCTATATTTATAATGCCGTCTTTACGTTGCCTAACCTGAGCACATATCTCCATACCATCTGTTACATCAGGATCATCACCACCATCTTTTATGACACAACAAGATACAGTATCTTTATCCTTCTTTATATTCACAATTTCTAATTTTAATTTAATTCCTGCCGGTGTGTTTATTTCAACAAAATTTATTTCTTCATTAGTTTTAAGCATCAAAGCTGCTCCTTTAGCTGCAGCAGCAGCACAACTTCCTGTTGTATAGCCACATCTTAGTTTTTTCCCTTCTTTAATAATATATATATCTTTCATTATCTACCTACCACCATGTATAAAAGGGCATTCACTATGGAAGCTGCTACATTACTGCCTCCCTTTGTTCCTACTGTATAAATAGAAGGTACATCTATAGTTCTTAAAAGTTCTTTAGACTCTGCTGCTCCTACAAATCCTACTGGAACTCCTATTACAAATTTAGGCTTTGCTTTCCCCTTTTTTACCAATTCACATAACCTAAAAAGAGCTGTTGGAGCATTGCCTATAACAAAAATATCTATGCCTAAAGAAACTGCCAAATCAATAGCTAATGCCGATCTAGTGATTTCTTTTTCTTTTGACATTTTCCAAACTCTATCATCATTTATAAAACATTTAAGTTCTAAAGAGGTCTTAGACAAAGCTTTTTTATTAATACCTGAAAAAGTCATTTGAGTATCTGTATACAAAAGCCTTCCTGACTTTACTCCTTCTTTAGCATTAATTAAAAAATTATTTTTAAACTCTACAATATTTCTATAATCAACATCCCCCGTTGTATGTATCATTCTTTTAACTACAATTTTTTCTTCTTCTGTATAGTTAGTATCATCCATTACTTTTTCTATTATATTCATACTCTTACTTTCTATCTCTTTAGGATTCCTAATATACAATATTATTCCCCCCTTTTCTTTGCATTTAATATCAAACTATTTAAAACTTTTTTATTTCCTAAGAAATGTATATGAGGATAGCAAGCCAATGCATTTTTATAAGAATAACCACATTCCCAAGTTTCCTCACCTATTGGTCTAGAAATATTAAATATTTCTTTATCTGCAATATTAGTTGTAGATCTATGAAATTCATTACCAGAAATAATATCTCCCTTTTCTCCTAAAAGACAATCTTTTTCTAGCTCTATATTTACATAACCAAATGGCTGAAGTCTATTAGACATAGTACTACTACCTTTAAATATTCCACACATTTTTGATCCTTCTATTTCATCCATTAAATACATAAGTCCTCCGCCTTCTCCATAGACAGTGCCACCTTTTTCTACATAATTTTTAATAGAATTTAACATATTTTTATTCTCTGATAATTCTTCTCTATATATTTCAGGATACCCTCCACCTATATACAAAAGATCACAAGTTGGCAATATTTTATCCTCTAATGGAGAAAAGTAAACTACATTACAAATATTTTCCAGTATTTTTAAATTTTCTGTATAATAAAAAGAAAAAGCCTTATCAAAGGGGATAGCTACTGTAATATCCTTTTTTTCTGGATATTCAAAACTTGGTGCCTCCACATCTTTCATAAGAGCTAATACATCATCTATACCTATATTTTCTGCCACTATTGAAGATATATTATCCAATCTTTTTTCAATATCTTTTATTTCTCCACTTTGAACCAATCCTAAATATCTACTAGCTAGTTCTAGTTCTTTATTCCTTTCTACAAATCCTAATACCTTAATATCTAAATATCTTTCAATCTGTTCCTTATAAAGAAGATATAATTTTTTGCTTACACCATTTAATATAATCCCTTTTATTTTTGAATTCTTAAAATCTACCATTCCTTTTATTTTGGGAATAACAGAAAACATTTCTCCTCCAGGAGCATAAACTAATATAGTATTTATATTTAATTTATTAGCTATATCATAACTAGAATTTTCAAATGTATTGTGCAAGCCATCAAAATATCCCATAACTCCTTCTATAATGCCATAATCTCCTTTCCCCATAGCTATGGCATTATAAAATCCTTCCTTACCCATAAGGTGAAAATCTAAATTTCCTCCCCTTCTACCTGAAGCTAACTCCAAATATTGTCTGTCTATAAAATCCGGTCCTGTTTTATATCCACAAACTTCTAACCCTCTATTTTTTAATGCTCTTAAAAGTCCCATAGACACTACAGTTTTTCCACTATTGCTATTTCCTCCAGCAATCATAACCATTTTCATTTTTATCTCTCCAATTCTCTAAAAGCTTTTACTAATCTCTCATTATTCTTTCTATCTTTTATAGCTATTCTTACAAATGTATCATCTAATCCTTCAAAACTAGAACATTTTCTAATAAGGAATCCTCTTTTCAACATATGTTTAAGTATTAGCTCTTCATTCCATTTTAAAAGCTTAATTAAAATGAAATTGGCATCTGTTGGAAAAACTTTAAATCCATTTATAGATAATAATTCTTCTATTAAAAATTTCCTTTCCTCGTTTATATATCTCTTACTCTCTTCTATATAATCTTTGCAATCAAATATATATCTTCCAGCACAATCTGCCATTGCATTTACACTCCAAGGCAATGCTATTTCATTATATTTATTTACCCACTTTAAAGAAGTACAACCATATCCTAATCTCAATCCTGGTAAAGCAAAAAATTTAGTTGCTGCCCTAATAATAGCTACTCTTTCAAAATTATATTCTTTAAAAATATTGATACTATCATAATCTTCTGGACAAAATTCAAAAAATGCTTCATCTAATAATAAAAATGCTTGTCGTTCTCTAACTAATTTATAAATAGCTAATAACTCCTTTTTTTTAAGTCTAAGACCTGTAGGATTATTAGGATTACCTAAAACAATTAAATCTCCTTTTTGGGTTATGTTTTTTAGCTTTTCAATATCAACTTTAAAGTTTTCTTTAAATTTAATTTTTACAACATCTTTTTTATGGACTATAGCTCTTAATTCATACTCAGAAAAAGCAGGTAGAAAAACTATAACCCTATTAAATAATTGCACAAAATTATCTATTATTTCTACTGCTCCATTACCTACAATTACATTTTCATCTTTACATTTTAAATATTTAGATATACTTTCCCTTAGCTTTCTATATTTTATATCTGGATAACTCACTATAGTTGAACAACATTTTTTTAATTCTTCCACAAGACCTTTAGGTACACCTAAAGGATTTATATTACTACTATAATCTACTATTTCACCTTCGTAATATTTTTTATATGAAAGTACATCGCCACCATGTTTCAAATTAACACCTTCTTTCTTTTATATTAATTTTATAATCAAATAAATTAATACAAATAATATTTCCGTTCTATACATTATTTTAATTGTTTCCTTAATATGACCTTTATTAACAGCATCTAATTCATCTCCTATAGTGGGTTTCTTAACTAGTTTACCAAAATAATAATTATCTCCTCCCAATTGAATATTCAATAACCCTGCCACTGCCCCTTCTGGATAAGCTGCATTAGGACTTTTGTGATTTTTTCTATCTCGCCACATTATTTTAAAACCATTTTTTACATTATACTTAAATAGTGAAGAAACACACATAAATATTCCAGTTATTCTAGCTGGTATATAATTAAATACATCATCTACTTTAGCTGGAAAACATCCTAAGTCTATGTACTTTTCATTTTTGTATCCTAACATAGAATCCATTGTATTAATCATCTTGTATAAAAAACCTCCTGGTGCTCCCAAAATCATAATATATAAAAGAGGAGCTATAACTCCATCAGAGGTGTTTTCAGCAACTGTCTCTATATCTGATTTTATTATTTCTTCTTCATCTAAACAGCTTGTATCTCTTCCCACTATAAAAGAAAGCCTATACCTTCCTTCTTCTAATCCTTTATCTAAGCCCTCATAAACCTTCATTGCTTCTTTGTGTAAACATTTAGCTGCTATACAAGTAAATATTAAATATATATTTACTACATGATATGGTATTGGATAAGGCTTTAAAATAGACAAAATTTTATAAGGTATAAAGAAAGAAATAAATATATTAATTATTATTATTAAAAATCCTGCAAAATTTAAACCTCTACTGCTTTTAAATATTTTTCTAAATATTTTATCTTCAAAAGCTATTATTTTTCCCATTAATATTACTGGATGAGGAAATCCTTCTGGATCTCCTATAAAAAAATCTAAAATTACTGCTAAAATTAAATCTACCATACTTAATCACCTACAGTTTTATTAAAGAATAAATATATTCTATGTCTAAATTCTTCCTAACTACTTGAGCTAATTTATTTAATTCTCTCTCTATATCTTTTTCTGTTTGTTCTTTAATATTACACTCTTTTTCATAATCTACCAAACTATCCTCATCTACAAGTTCTAAATGTATATAAGGAATTGTACCTATTACAGGAATATTCAATAACTCTTCTATCATATCTATCCCTGGATCAAGTAAAGATTTGTCTCCACGAAATTTATTTATTACCAACCCTTTTATTCTATTTCTTTCATCTTCTTCTAAAAGCATAACTGTTCCATACAATGATGCAAACACTCCACCTCTATCTATATCACTAATTAATATAACTGGTGCATCTGCCATTTCTGCCATTCCCATATTAACTATATCATTTTCCTTTAAATTTATTTCAGCAGGACTTCCTGCTCCTTCTATAACTACAATATCTGTATCTTCTTCAACTTTTTTATAAGTCTCATTAATCATAGATTTCAGAGTAGGCTTATATTTAAAATAATCTACTGCATCCATAGTTTCATACAATTTACCTTTTATAATAACTTCACTTCCCTTATCGCTAGTAGGCTTTAATAAGATAGGATTCATATTAGGATTAGGTTCAACACCTGCTGCTAATGCCTGCAAAGCCTGAGCAGTACTAATTTCCAATTCATTACCAATTTTATAAGATTTTGATGACATATTTTGAGATTTAAAGGGCCATACCTTATATCCATCTTCTTTAAATATTCTACATAAAGCTGTACACAACATACTCTTCCCAGCAGAAGAAGTAGTTCCTTGTACCATAATTGAAGTCATAATAACACCACCTAAAATATAATTCCTTATAATACTTCATTATATCAAAATTTCAAAACTGTACTTATGTATAAACTAAATAACGTTAAAAAAAGAACTTCTTTCGAAGTCCTTTTAAAGTCTATATAGCAAATTAAAATATAATCAATATTTAAAAATAGACAATAAACACTTTCTTCCCCTCCGAAAAAGTAGCTAAAATTCAAATACGTTCCTTAACTAGCAGTTCAACCGCCTTCTCCCTTCCCAGCTTATATATTAGTGAATCCTCAAAATTTATCACTGCTTAAAATAGCGAAGGCTAACCACAAAGGCACCTAAATCTCTATTTAATTATTTATTTAATAATATCATTATATATATTTCTATGTCAAACAAAAGCAATCTTCAAAATCCATAAATTTTTTTAAAATATTTACTACATATTTTGTTAATTTAAAAAATTGTATTTATATACTTATTATCTATATAAACACAAAACATCTTTGATAAAAAAAGAACTGTCTCAAAATAAAATTTTGAAACAGCCATTAAAAATACTAAAAAACAACCTTACCTTCAACTACTGTATTTTTAACATTAAATTCAGTATCCATTATTACAATATCAGCATCTTTTCCAATAGAAATACTTCCCTTATACTTTTCTATACCTAATAATCTAGCTGGATTTAGGGATATCATATTCACTGCCTGTGGAAGACTTAAATCTGTATTTTCAATAATATTTTTTAATGCTATATTCAAAGTCAATACACTGCCTGCCAATGAATTATCCTTCTTCAATCTAGCTACTCCATTTTTTACTACTACTTCTTGTCCACCGAATTCATAAACTCCATCTTCCATACATCCAGCTCTCATAGAATCAGTAATAAGTATTACTTTTTCATTTCCTTTTACTTTTAAAAGTATATTAAAAACTCCAGGATGAATATGAGTACAATCAGCAATCAATTCACAAGTAATATCACTATTCATAACAGCCCCTACTACCCCTGGTTCTCTATGTTTCAAAGGAGTCATACCATTAAAAGTATGAGTAGCATGAGTTATACCATTATCTATAGCCTCCATTGCTTCTTCATAACTAGCATTGGTATGTCCCATTGACAATACTATATTAGTATTGGTCTTTATCTTTCTTATAAAACTATAGTCTTCATCTTCTTCAGGAGCTAATGTGATAATTTTTATAATATCTAAATAATCTTTTATTAAATTATAATCTGGTTTCACAATATATTCTGGATTTTGTGCCCCCATTTTTTCTCTACTGACAAATGGCCCTTCCATATGAATACCTAAAAGTTTTGCACCTGGCATTCCCTTTTCCATAGCATTTCTCCCATTATCAAGAGCTTGTAAAATAGCACTTTCATCCATAGTCATAGTAGCTCCCAAAAATCCTGTAACTCCTTTTGAAGCAATTGTTTCACTTATTTTTTTCAATGCTTCAATTTTTCCATCCATTATATCGCAACCTCCAGATCCATGTATATGAATATCTATAAAACCTGGAAATACATAATTTCCCTTTGCATCTATTGTTTCCTCAAATTGATATCTATCTAATTCATCCTCATTTATTATATCTACTATTTTCTCATCAAATACAATAACTTTACCCTCAAGTACCTCATTTCTAGTCACAATTTTACCATTTAAAATGCCTTTCATTTCTATCACCTACCACGGAGACATTTGCCATATTACAAAATTCTTTTAATTTCCACTAGTTTTATCAATTTCAGTACATTCTTCATATCAACTTTACCTGTTTTTTTCTCCATTGCATTTGCTGTGCCACAGGCAGAAGCAAATCTTATCACCTGTGCCAAATCATACCCTTCATTTAATGCTACTGCAAATCCTGCAATCATAGAATCTCCTGAACCTACAGGATTTATTGCTCTAACTTCTGGTACCTTTGCTCTGTATATCTTGCCATCGTTACATATTACAGATCCTTCTTTTCCTAGAGATACTACTATCATCTCTATATCATACTCTTTTAATTTCTTAATACTATCAATAAGTTGACTTTCTGTTTCAATAGTAATATTAAATATTTTCTCTAATTCTTCTTTGTTTGGTTTAATCATATATGGAGAGGCTTTTATTCCTTCTTTTAATGCTTCTCCACTAGTGTCTAATATGATTTTCTTATTCTTATCTTTAGCAATTTTTATCAATTCTGCATACATGTCTATAGAAACACTTCTTGGCAAACTACCTGACGCACATACAATATCACATTTATCAACTAATTTTTTATATTCTTTATAAAAATCTTCTATTTCATCTTGACTAATATTTGGCCCTGGTTCTAAAACTTCAGTCTGACTCCTATTATTTGAAAGTATTGCTAAACAACTTCTAGTTTCATTTGATATTTTTATAAATTTATTTTCTATGTTTAATTTCTCTAATTTTTCTAATATAAACTGACCACTTTTTCCTCCCAAAAATCCAGTTGCTACTACATCCTTCTGTAAATCTTTTATAACTCTAGATACATTTAATCCTTTCCCCCCAGGAGTATACTGAACTTCTTTTGCCCTAAATACCTTCCCTATTTCAAAATCCTCTACTATGTATCTCCTGTCTATAGAAGGATTTAAGGTAACTGTCAAAATCATTATATCCAACTCCTTCTATGCTTTGTTCTTACTACCACAAATATTAATCTTTTCCCTCACAACTTCTTTTAATGCTTCTTTTCCAGGAGTTAAATACTTTCTAGGATCACTTTCCTTAGGATTTGCTTCAAAATATTTTTTAATTTCCCGTGAAAATGGAATCTTCAATTCTGTAGCTATATTAATCTTACAAATCCCTAATTTTATAGCTTTAATGATACTTTCTTTAGACACTCCTGATGCTCCATGTAATACCAATGGAACTTGAACTCTATTATTTATTTCCATAAGCCTATCAAAATCTAAAACAGGCTTAGACTTATATACTCCATGAGCTGTTCCTATGGCAATTGCAAGAGAATCAACATTTGTAGCATTAACAAATTTGGCTGCTAATTCTGGATCAGTATATACTACATTGTTTTTTTCAACTATTTTTTCATCTTCTTGTCCTCCTATTTCCCCAAGTTCCGCTTCTACTGTTACATCATATATATGTGCAAAGTCTACCACTTTTTTAGTTAATTCAATATTTTCATCATAAGATTTTAAAGAAGCATCTATCATCACTGATTTGTATCCTGCACGTATACACTCTTCTACAAATCCAACTTCTTCACAATGATCTAAATGAAGTGCAATAGGCATATCATACCTCTTGGCACCCACTTTAGCCATAGAAACTAAATAATCCATTCCAGCATATTCTACAGTACTAGGAGTAGTAGCAATAATTACTGGAGATTTTAATTCCCATGCTATTTCAAGTACTCCCTGCATAGTTTCTAAATTGTGTATATTAAAAGCAGGTATTGCATAATTACTTTTCTTAGCCCTTAATAACATCTCTCTAGTAGAAATAATATCCATATAACTAACCTCCACTTACTACAAAATTGATTTTTCTGTTTCCTTATCAAATAAATATAATTTATTTTTATCAAAAGCAACTTTTACTTCATCACCTATTTTAGCTTTACTTTTTGAATCTACTCTTGCAATTACCTTTGCCCCTTCTATTACTAAATACAAATATGTTTCTGAACCCATAGTTTCAACTACATCTACTTTTGCTTTAACTACACTATCTTTTGAAATCTTTAAAAATGCTAATTCATCATGAATATCCTCTGGTCTAATACCCATAGTAATTATTTTCCCAAAATATCCCTTATCCTTTAATATCTTTGCTTTTCCTGCTGGGAGATTAACTTTAGCTTCTCCAAATACTAATTTACAATCATCAACACTTCCTTCTACCTTCACATCTATAAAATTCATCTGAGGACTTCCAATAAATCCAGCTACAAATAAATTCGATGGATTTTTATATAATTCCTCAGGAGATGCGGCCTGTTGAATAACTCCTTCTTTCATAACTACTATTCTATCTCCCATAGTCATAGCTTCTACTTGATCATGAGTTACATAAAGAAAAGTAGTCTGCAATTCATCATGTAATTTAATTATTTCAGCTCTAGTTTGAACCCTAAGCTTTGCATCTAAATTAGAAAGAGGTTCATCCATAAGAAAAACCTTAGGATTTCTCACTATTGCCCTTCCTAATGCAACCCTCTGTCTCTGCCCACCAGAAAGTGCCTTTGGCTTCCTATCTAAAAGTTTTTCAATTCCCAATGATTTTGCAGCAGCTTTAACTTTTTTATTAATCTCATCGTTAGGAATCTTTCTCAACTTTAAACCAAAAGCCATATTATCATATACTGTCATATGAGGGTATAGGGCATAGTTTTGAAATACCATAGCAATATCTCTATCCTTTGGTGGTACATCATTTACCAACTTATTATCTATATATAATTCACCTTTTGAAATTTCCTCTAATCCTGCTACCATTCTAAGTACAGTTGATTTACCACATCCAGAAGGACCCACTAATACTATAAATTCCTTGTCCTTTATTTCTAAATTAAAATCACTTACAGCAGTCACATCTCCAGGATATACTTTATATATATTTTTAAATACTAAACTGCCCATGCAAACCATCCTTTCAGCTACAATATACTTTTTTCTTCTGCTTTCAATTTCTCCACAATATTATTTTCTACCTTTCCTAAACATGTAATCAATGCATACAATGCTGCTCCTGTTACTGGTTTTAATATTGGTTTTATTAATCTAATATTTGGTTTTTCTTCCTTTAAATATTTTTTTAATGGTTCTAATACATATTTTTCAGCATTAAATACTCCTCCAGAATAAGAAACTAGTATTTCTCTATTTAAATCAAAATCTAATTTTTCAATTACAGCAAGTATAGTCAAATAGTGCTCATAAGAGGCTTCTGAATAAATTTTTAATGCTATTTTATCTCCTACTTCAGCTGCCTTATACAATAATTTAGCTAGTTTCCCAATTTCATCTCTTTTCATTTTCATATCATTAATTACAATATCAAGTAATTCAAAATCATCCTCAATATTAAATTTATTTCGAACAATTTCATACAATATAGACTTTTCCATTCTTCCATCTGATTGCTTTGTAAATATTTCAATTACCTTTCGCCCAAGCCAATATGCTGAACCTTCATCTCCACAAAAGTGCCCCCATCCACTAGCTCTTGCTGTATTACCTTTATTATCCACACCAAAACCTATAGCACCTGTTCCTGCTACAATATTTATTCCTGGTTGACAGGCTAAAGAGCCTGCCCATGCCACTACAGAATCATTGCTACATTTATATTTTTTAGAAGAAAGTATATTTTCAACAATAGAATCTAATACATCTACATCTTCTGCTATTTCACCATAACCTGGTATACCAACAAATGCATAATCTATCTGAGAAATATCTATACCTATTTGATTACAAACATTATTAATTCCATCTTGTATAACATTTTTAAAATTTTCCAACGAAGTCTGCTTATAATGACATGTGGGCATTGTAGTATGTACTAAAATTTTTCCTTTTTCATCTATTATGAGAAACTCTGTTTTAGTCCCACCACCATCTATCCCTAAAAATTTCAAAGGAATTCCTCCCTACTATCTTATAAATTACTGATACTTTCTATTATATAAATACAATTCAAATAATAATCCAGCCAATCCAATCAACATTATTGTCAACCCAAAATAGCTATTTATCCTTAATCCTTTGTATATTAAGAAAAGGGAAAAAACAAAACCTACTATTAAAATTATTACTCTTAATTTCTTCATCTCATCACCTACTATATTTCAGCCCAACGAATTTCGCCAGGTTCTAATTTCACTTGGAAACTATTACCATCACCATCATATATAATACTATCTTGCATTTCATCTGAATTGTTCACAATAGCATATTTTTTAATTTCAGGATATGCGTGAACCTCTACAGAAGTATTTTCAGCAAACCATCTATATAATTCCTCTTCCTTATTAGCACTGTAAAACATACTTCTCAATAATAATCTTGTATTATCTTCATTGTATGGAAGTCCTGCTATATAAACACATCTTCCTTTTCCATATTCATTGGCAGCTAAGTGTATTTCTCCATTACTATATTCTATAATTTCAGTATCTTCACTTAAAGCATAAATATTTTTCATACTTTCACCAAAATCAATTGAATCTTCTATATCTGCAGTTATAAAATGTTCATTAACTTCTTCTGTAAAATATTTATCTGTACTCAATGAAAATCCTAATTCCTTATCAACTCCTAAAGCATCTGCCAATTGAAAAAATTTCCCTTGATGATGATAAGCTGTTGGCTCTCCAACTCCTATAAAACCGCCACCGTTATATATCCATTGCCTTATAGTAGTTACAAGTTGTTCATCAAGCCATTCTTTTCCACCACTAAATGCTGTATCATGATCTCCAGCATTTATTATTACATCTATATCTTCTGGAACTCCATTTTCTTTAATATCATCAAAACTAATAAAATCCACATCTACACTAGCACCACTCAATGCTTCAAGTATTCCTAAATAAGAATATATTTGCTTATACCACAAAGCATGAGCTACCATATGTGTTTGCCAAGATCTAAGCTTACCCCAAGAATTTAAAATAGCTACCTTCAAACCACAATAAGGTTTAGTATCCTTTATATTATGGTATATTTCCCTAAATTCATCACAAACCTTCTCTATATAATCCACAAACTTTGGAAATTTATAGGCTAAGGATAAATATCCACCATATCCTATTCTATCTACAGGTTTTCTCATAATTGCTCGTCTTGCAGATAACCAATTATCTTTAGCTTCAATTACAGGATCATTTCCTTCCTTAAATACATCAGGAAAAAAATATGGTAAAAATCTTCCTTCTGTATATTTAACACCTGGAATTTCTGAAATCATTCTAAGCGTTACTCCATCTCCTACAGAACCTACTACTCCATCAAGTCCAATGTTTTGAAAATATTTTCCATAAGGCTCTGTACCAATCCAATTATCTCCTAAAAACATAATAGCTTCTTTCCCTGCTTCATGAACCTTATCTACTAATTGTTTTGCTTTTTTAGATACAAATTGTTGTTGAAAATCAATAAAATCTAAATATTTTGCAGAAGGTACCCTAAAAGGCGAATTATAATATCCACCATCAACAATATCTTCAGGTCTAAGCCTATATCCTTTCTCCTTTTCAAAAGCTTCTAATGCTTCTGGAGATACACTAGCACTATAGCCAAACCAATCAACAAACTTTTCTTTCCTTTTATCATTAAATACTAGTGTAAAATGATAAAAGAATGTTGTAAACCTTACTACATCAGTATCCTTGTTTTCCTCTAGCCACTTTTCAATATAATCTAAAACATATTTAGAAGATTTAGGCTTCCTTACATCGAACGGAATATCATGTTCCTTATCTCCCCAATCATTAGTTATATGATTGTACATTTGAGTAGGATCCCATATAACATATACTAAAAATGAAACTGTATATTCATGAAAAGGTATAGTATTTTTAATAATAACCTTATCTCTTTCCTCATCTACATGCCAATATCTTGGCTTAACTACTTCTCCCGTAGTCCTATCTATTACTTCCCACCATTTCATAGGATCATGATCATAATCAGGAACTATCTGTTCTTCAAAATATCCTTCCATAAAAGATATTTCTAAACTATTGTCAGTAGCTAAATTGTATTCACTCATCAAATACATATGTTGACATTCTTCCATATTTTGTTTAATGAAATCATTGTGTCCTCTACATACAAAATAAGTTGTATAAATTTTTGCACCTAAATTCTTTATTTCATCAGAAAGCTCTGTTCCATCACTATCCCTTATGGCATCTGCTCCCCATCTTTCTAATAATTCTACTGTTTCTTTCAAACAACCAGATTCACTTGGAAGTGTAACATTACCTTTATACTTAGTCATCTAATCACTCCTTTATTCCACCAATAGTCATTCCTTCTGTTAATTTTCTTTGAACTAAAATATATAATATCAATGTTGGCAACATTACTAATACTAAGCCTGCATACATTTGACCATAATTAGCTGCAGCCCTTTGAGATTGCATTAAATTTACAAGACCTACTGGTAAAGTTTTCGATTCACCAGGCATTAATGTCAATGAAATAATATATTCATTCCAAAAAGCTAAAAAATTAAACAATATAACTGTTATAATACTAGGCTTTGCCATAGGTATCATTACACTAAACATAGTTCTAAAATACCCAGCTCCATCAATAAAAGCAGCTTCTTCATAAGCTTTAGGCAAAGTTTTAAAATAATTAGTCAATAAATAAATAGTAAAAGGTATTGCATTTGCTGCATACACAATAGCCAAAACTACAATATTATTTAAAAATATACCTTTTCCAAATATTTTCGTAAGATGTTGATCCCAACCTAAAAGCATTAAAAATATAGGAACAACTATATAATTAACATTTATAAATAACCCTGCCATTAGTAACCTATGAATAATCTTCTTGCCTTTAAAATCAAACCTAGCCAAAGCATAAGCCGCTGGTACAGCTACCACTAAAAGTATAACTAACCCTAAAAGTGTAACCATAACAGAGTTCATAAAATACTCTCCCATTTTAGCTTTTTCAATTGCATCCTTAAAATTTTGAAAATAAAATCCCTTTGGCAATGCCCATGGATTACCATAAAATTCTGAATTTTCCTTAATAGATGCCATAAAAACCCAACCTACTGGTACTATAATAGAAATAGCTAAAGCTATTAATACTACATATATAAAAACTTTATAAAGCTTATTAATATCCATACTACTATCCTCCTAGTACTGTAAAGGTTCTCGTTCAGTGATTTTATTAATAACTGCAGATAATACAAATGAGAATATGAAAATTATCACTCCTATTGCCATACCATAACCATAACTAGCATTGTTATAAGCTTGTTTATACATATAACTTAAAAATACTTCTGATGCACCATCTGGTCCTCCACTAGTCATTACTTTTACAAATAAGAAACTTAAATTAATATTACTTACTATAAAAAATGTCAATGTAGTCCTTATAGTATCCCAAATTAAGGGTAATGTTATATCAAAAAATCGTCTTATTTTACCTGCTCCTTCTAATTCTGCAGCTTCATATAATTGTTTTGGTATAGAACTCATACTAGCCATATACATAACCATATAATAACCTATAGCTTGCCAAACCATTGCTCCTGCAATAGCATGTATTACTATTTTTTGATCTCCAAGAAACTGTATATGTTGCCAATTATCTGGTTTAAATAATTTTATTAAACTATTTAAAAGCCCTTGATTAGGAGCATATATAGCAGCAAATATTCCAGATATAACTACTACAGATAATATATTAGGAATATAAAAAACAATTCTAAAAAAATTTTGACCTTTAATATCTTCTTTAACTAATATTGCTGCAAATATTATAGCTAAAACCATAGTTATTAATGTAGTTACTACAACTAAAAAAACTGTATTTTGAAAGGCCCTTAAAAAATTTTCATCATGAAACAATATCTTAAAGTTATTAAGCCCTACAAAATGTTTTTTAGAAGAAAGGCCTCCCCATTTATATAATGACATCCTAAAAACACTAATAGTTGGACACAATATAAAAATAGCAAACAATATAAGTGCAGGAGATAGACAGGCAATTAAAAATGACTTTAAACTTTTATCATTCCTCATATCAAATCCTCCTTGTTAATAATACGGTGGTTTAAACCACCGTATTATTAATCATGTTTAAATGTTACTGTTGAGCATCTATAGCTTCTCTAATCTTAGATACCCCTTCAACAACCTCACTATGCCATTCATCTACGGTCTTATCTCCAGTTACAACAGAATTAATTGTTCCAAATAGTATTCCTTCACCACTTGTTAAATCAACACCTTCTACTGGTGGAGCTGATGCAAAAGCACCCATAGCAGCTTTTGTACCATCATCATATATTGAGAAGAACAATTTGTTTGGATCATCATCATCCATAAAATCTGATGCTCCAATAATTGGCTGTACTGCTCCAGATTTTTCATATATAATTTTCGCTGCTTCATCAGAATACATAAAAGCCATAAACTTCTTAGCAAGATCTACTTCTTTTGCCCCATCAAGTATATACATCTGTTCAAAAAATGTATAAGAATAAGCTTCTTGATCTTCTGATATCTTTGGCAAAGCCATAAATCCCCATTCAAATCCATCTGCTCTAGGAGCATCTTTCATTTCACCAGGTAGCCAAGTTCCATTAGGTACAAACAACGCTTTGTTATCTAGTATTAATTGTTGATTCTTAGTAAATCCTTCTTTGTTTGCTTGAGAAACAGTATCTGGATGAGTATATTTAGCTAAATTTCCTATTATTTCAAATGCTTTTTTTACCTCAGGACTGTCCCAAGCATCTACATCATAATTCATACACTTGTTAAATGTTTCAGGTCCTCCTACTTCATTAAGTAGTGCATAGAAAAGAGAATCAAAATATCCAGCTATTGGATAAGTAAACAATGCAATACCATCTTTTTGGGCTTGTTCTCCAAGTTCAAACATTTCATCCCAAGTTTCTGGTAAATCATATTTTCCTTCACCAAATAAATCTGCATTATAAAATAATCCACATGGTGCATAAAATAATGGCATTAAATATGTTTTACCATATTCATATGGATTTGTAATTAATGTATCTGTAAATCCTGGTATTATTTTATCTTTAACTTTTACATCTTCACCTGGCACATCCATATCTAATACATCTGTTACATCTAATAGTGCCTCTTCCTTAACCAATGTATCTGTTAAGTTTCCTTCAGAACCAACTGCTAAATAAATTAAATCTGGATAATCTTGAGCTTGAATTTGAGGTCTAAGTATTTCTGAAATATTTTTTTCAAGAGTTAATTCTACCTTTACTCCTGGATTATCTTCTTCAAACTTAGCAGCTAATGCTTCCCAATGTTCCTTTCCATAGCCGCCATCTAATCCAGCTATTCTCAATACTTTTCCCTCAGGTTCTCCACTTTCTTCATTGTTTTCATTAACAGAAGTTTCAGTTTTAGACGAACAAGCTGTTAATGAGATCGTTAAACAAACAACCATAATTAAAGCTAATATCCTTTTCATTTTTATTTATCCTCCCCTTTTATATAAACTTGTTTAATGCACATAATATAAAAGTGCAATTTCTCGTAATCGATTTAAATTTCTATCTAAAAAACTTTTAAATCCATCACATAATACATTTTTATTATTATATTGATTTTCTCTATACCTTCTGCAACCACCATTACATATCCGTCTATACTTACATTTTAAACATTCATTATCAATATTTTTTATAGAATAATTGATAAATTTTTTTAAACTATTACTCTCAAATAACTCATCAAAAGTATTCACCATTATATTTCCAATTTTATATTTTTCATATGTGTAGAAATCACATGGATACATACTACCATCAGCTTCTATGATATTTTGACAAGAACATATTCCTCCCATATTACAAGCTTCATATTCAAATCCAAGTAAAAAATTTATTAAATTATCAAAATATCTTATACTTATTTGTTTTCCTGACTTTATATCTTCATACCACATATCAAATAATATATTTAAAAAATCACCATATTCCTCTCCGCTTAGACTATATTTTCCATAATTTTTATTTTCTATTTCTATTGGATCTAAACAAGGAATAAACTGTAAATATCTAAAATCATTTTTTTTAAAAAATCTATAAATAGAGTTTATCTTTCTAGACAACATACTTGTTACAACTGTCAAAATATTATAATCTACATTGAATTTTTTTAATATTCTAATTCCCTTCATTACATCATTGTAAGTACCATCATTATTGTAATCAATCCTATTAAGATTGTGGATCATCTTAGTTCCATCTAGTGATATACCCACTAAAAATTTATTTTCTTTAAAAAATCTAGCCCAATCTTCATTCAATAATGTCCCGTTAGTCTGTATTACAAAATTAAATTTAGTATTATTTGAATTATGTTTTTCTATGTATTTAATTAATTTTTTATAATAATCAAGTCCAATTAATGTAGGCTCTCCACCTTGAAACCCCATAGTTACAACTCCACCACTAGAATACTGTATACTCTTCACTACTATCTCTTCTAATACTTCATCCTTCATAAATCCATAATTTTTTATATTTCTTGCTTCTGCAATATAATTATTAAAACAATATTTACAATTTAAATTACATTTACTTGAAGAGGGCTTCAACATCATATACAAATTTCTCAAAATTTTCACCTCAAAATATTACCTTTCTCTTTCTACTTTTAATACATCTAGTGGTTTTTTACCTACAATTAATTTTTCACCATCTGTATATCCTTCTTCCCTATCTTTTAATTCATTGATTAAATTCTTTCTATATATGTCTATCTCTTTAGCATATTCTAAATCATTTATTATATTTTCCATTTCATAAGGGTCTTTTATTAAATCAAAAAATTGCTCTCTACCAGTTTGAGAATACCAGATATATTTCTTCTTACCGTTTGTTATATAATGGTTTGAATATTCATCATATTGATGCTCTCCATGAATATATTCTCGCCAATTTGTGTATTCACCCTTTAATAATGGTTTTATACTCATTCCATCTACAGTATCAGGTATTTTTATATCTACAAAATCTAACAAAGACGGCATAACATCCATTAATTCTACAACCTCATCAAACTCCTTACCAGATTCTGCATTTATATAATCTCCTGGATCATATACTATAAATGGAATATTAGTACAACCTTCATAAGGAACAGATTTTCTAAAAAAGTAATGATCTCCTAACATATCACCATGATCTGAAATAAATAATATTATAGAATTATCCAACTCATCATATTCATCTAATGCTATTAAAAATCTTCCTATCTGATGATCTATATGGGTTATTAAAGCTGAATAAGCTCTTCTTGCCTTTATTACTGATTCTTTTTTTATAACTGCTCTCTTTGCATCTACATCGAGACCATCTCTATAAATTTTATTTTCATCAACCCATTTTCCTACAACAGGTTCCTTCACCTTAGCATTTTGATATTGATTAAAATAAGCTTCTGGTGGATCCAATGGAGAATGTGGCCTTACAAAAGACATCTTCAAAAAGAATGGTTTTGTTGGATCCTTCTTTCTTAAAAAATCAATTGCCTCTGTTACAACCCAATTAGTAGGATGAGTATACTCTGGATATGACCAAGGTCGTGAAACCCAAGAATTACAATCTAATCCAAAATCAATTAAATCTACAGAATGGCCTAGTTCATTTTTTAACCATTCGAGATAATCATCACATTGTTCAAATTGACTTTGACTAGCTTTTGATTTTTTTCTACTAACTGCAAGATAGCCATTATGTAATACTACATTGTGAAAACCACAAAGTTTTCTCTCTGGATATACATGCATCTTGCCAATACATTGAGTATGATATCCATTTTCCGCAAATACTTCTGGAAGCATCTTAGAATAATTCCATGGTACACCATCTTCATATCCAACTCTTCCATGATGTTTTTGATTCATACCTGTCATTAATGCTGCTCTAGACGCTATACAACTAGGAACAGCAGAATAAGCATTTTGAAAATTATACCCTCTCCTAGCCATCATGTCCAAATTTGGAGTATCTATAGTATCATTTCCGTTAATCCCAACAAAATCCTTACGCATTTGATCAACTATTATAAGTACAATATTGGGTTTATCAATCATTACAATTCACCTCCCATTCCTTCATTACAACTTAAACATATTTATTTATAATCATATATTGTTACACCTTTTACTACTCTATTTACAACACCATCTGGACTTGGATTATCTGGTTGAATTTCTTGTTTTAATGATGATAAAAGTGCAAATAGTTGAGCATAAATTATAAATACAATAGAAATATAAGCTTCATTTAAATCACTTTCTTTTTCTAACAAACTCCAGTGAAAATCCGAATACTTTTCTAACTCTTTATCATACAATTTTGAAATAGCTATAACCTTATGATCACCAGGATTAGCATACAATTCCTTAACTATATCCATATCATATTTTCTTGTATATTCATCTTCAGATACATATACAAATATTAATGTATTATCATTTACAATAGATTTAGGACCATGTCTAAAACCTAAAGAAGATTCATAATGAGAAATGGTCTTCCCTCTAGTAAGTTCCAAAACCTTCAATCCACTTTCTCTTGCTATACCTTTCAAAACACCAGATCCTAAAAAGACAAATCTATCATATTCTAAATCTACTAATTTTTTTACTTCTTTATAATCTTTTTTAATTACACTCTTGCCTAATTCCGATAATTTTTCTACCTTCAATCTATTTGTCTCTATATTATTTAGCTCAAATACAAGTAATGAAGCTAAAAGCATATTTGTAAAACTACTAGTCATAGCAAAACCTTTATCATTTGATTTTTCTGGCATCAATAACAACAATATATTTTTATTTTTTTCAGATAACTTTGCCATCTTACCATCTTTATTACATGTAATAAATACATGACTTACATCTTCTATTAACTCTTCTGCTAAAACAAAAGTAGCTATACTTTCAGGGCTATTTCCTGACCTTGCAAAAGAAACTATAATAGTTGGTACATTAGATTCAAGATATAGATTAGGATTTGATACAATATCTGTTGTTGAAATTGCTTCAAATCTATAATTATATTTACTATTTAAATAAGGAGCTACTACTTCTCCTACATATGCAGACGTTCCCGCCCCTGTAAAAATAATTCTTGTAGTTTTATCTTTCTTAAATCTATCAAAAAATTTTATAATTTTATCTCTATTTTTTTCAATTATTTTTACAGTTTCCAACCATAATTCTGGTTGCTGATAAATTTCACTTGCTGTATTAAATCCATTTTTTTCTTTCCATACTTCTTCACTTATTCCAAACATCTATTTACTCCTTCCAATTTATGATGTGGTTATGTTGTCATTACCATTTTAATTAAAAATTATTTTTTTAGAACTACACGATACTTAAATCTATCTCCTCTTGCAATTCCTTTTGTATATTCAACAATTCTATTTTTCTCATAGGTAATTCTCTCTATCATCATACTAGGTAATTCTCTATAATAATTTAATAACTCTGCTTCTTCTTTTCTAGTAAGAACTGGCTGAAATATTTCTTCAGCTTTAGTAAAAGTTGCCTCATATTTTTCTGTAAAAATATCATACATAGCATTTTCCTGTAAATCTTCCTTTGTAAGTCCAGGAAACCTATTATAAGGAACATAACTAGTCTCAAGCATCATTGGCTCTGAATCTGCCAATCTTAATCTAGTAAATACATAAACCTTATCTCCAAGTCTTATATCCATCTTTCTTGCAATTTTTTCATTGCATTCCATGATTTCAAAACTCAAAACCTCAGAAGTTGGGTGTTTGCCCATTTTTTTCATTTCTTCAGTAAAACTATAAAATTCAAGTAAATTTTGTTTAAATTTTTTAGGTGATACAAAAGTTCCTTTGCCATGCATTCTATATATATATCCTTCTTTTTCTAATTCTTGAATAGCTTGTCTTACAGTTGACCTACTCACATTATACTCTTTACATAATTCTCGTTCTGAAGGAAGTTTGTCATTTTCTTTCAAATTCTCTCTTTCTATCATTTCTATAATTATGTCCATAAGCTGATAATATAATGGAAGTCTACTACTTTTATCTATCATTTTCATTTGAATCACCTTTTATTATTTATTAACATTACTGGTACGTACCATTTAAGTAAATAATATACTACAAATAAATATTTGTCAACTAAAAGCATAATCTGTTTCTAATTTAAAAGCCACTCCTTTTGATCTTACAATTTCACAAAAAAAGTAGCTTTTTACACATTTTTTCTTTTTTATTTTCTTTAAAACTTTCAATAAAATCTCATATCTATTAAAACACTATATCTCCAATACTTTCAATAACATATTCTTTGTTAAATGGAGTAAGAAAATCTACTTTATTAGTTATTTTTGTCCATAAACCTTCTTCTTTTTGCCTATTCTTATGCTGTTCACTTACTATTTTAAAAAATTCATCATAATTATATATTTTAAATTTTTCTATTTCATATTTTTCTGCTAACTTTTCAAGATATCTTATTATAATATTTTCATAATCATCTTCTTTTTCTGTTCCTATAATATCACTTATCTTTGGAATTATAAACTCAAATAATGCTCTTCTATAAGGCACATTTTCTATACCCAAAATTTTAGCTATTTTTAAAATCTTTTCTTCACCTAATTTTAAAAATTTATCAACAAAATAATTTTCATCTTTTATACCTTCAACATAATATCTATATCCCTTCAGCCCTTTTAAAACTTTCAATCCATCATAATAACCCAATAATAAATTTCTCCTAGCAGTTTCTTTATCAAAATCAAGAGTCTTACCTAAATCTTCATTTGGAGCAATAGTAATTAAATTCAAATTATCATATTCATCTTTCTTTGTTCTTCCTATACCATGAGTTCTAACTGCAATTATATCTTTATAACCTTTATCTACTAACAATCCAATAGGAAGATTATTATATATTCCTCCATCTATAAATATTTTCCCATCAATTTTTTCCTTTTTAAACACAGGCAAATAAGCACTGGCTAATAAATATTCCACTAACATACCTTTTGGTATATCCTCTATGTAAATTTCTAATGGTTGTAAATCTGTTAATGAAACCGTTACCATTCCAAAATCTTTACCTGATTTTCTTACTTTTTCTTCATCAATTACTTCTTTTAATAAATTTTTAAGAGGAGTTATATCTAACCCTTTTTCACTAAAAACGTCTTTTATTTTTTCTTTCAAATTCTTAATATCTTCTCTATCAAATTTCCCTTCTTTAAATTTTTCAATTTCTTTATCATCAGTATTAATTACTTTTGAATAAGTCATGTTATACCATAACTCATAAGCTTTATTAAAATCATCTTGTACTATCATAGCCCCATTTAAAGCACCAACAGAAGTCCCTGCTACACCATCAATTTTTATATTCATATCCTTTATAGCTTTATATGCACCTATATGATATGCTCCTTTTGCTCCTCCACCTTCCAATACTAATCCTCTCATTTCTTCACCTCTATAAATGTATTTTATACATTAATACACTGCCTTTTCTAAATAATCATCATTTCTTTTATTTATTTCTAACAAACTTATTAAACTTAAATTCTTCATAGATTCTTCAACCTCATCTACTACAATTCCATATTCATTACTTATTTTTACACCTTCCATAGCAAGTAAAACTGCAATCAGTGCATTTTCTATACTCATCTTAATTTTAAAACTACAATTTTCCTTTGCACCATCACAAACCATACCTACAACACTAGCTACTGCATTGTTTATAGATTTTTCTATAATTTCTAAATCATTCTCCAATACATAAGCCATTCCTGCACTTGCTCCAATACCTGCTAATGAAGCTCCACATAATGGAGATAATTCTCCTATACATTGTTTTGCATATAAAGTCACTAAACAAGAAATAAATACTCCTTTAATAATATCTTCTTTAAATTTACCATATTCTTCTCCTACTAAAACCACAGGTATAACAGCTCCTATACCCTGAATCCCATTTCCTCCTAAGGTTATTATTTGTAAATTAGCTCCCTTTTGCCTAGCTTCATTGGCTGCTAATACATACAAGCTTATTTTACTAAAAATATCTTTCTTTATTATTCCCTTTTTTATTAAAGTATTTATTCCTGTTACTACATCTAATTCCTTTTTCTCTCTCAAACCAGCTTTTGCTAGCTCCATATTTTTTTCTATGGCTACTTCAATAATTTTCATATCTTCTAAAGATGTCTTTTCAACTTCGTCTATTATCTGTGCTATTGTTAAATTAGTTATATCTTCCTTATTAGTTTCATCCTTTATTTCTTTTTCACAAATTACTTCTCCATTTTTTATTTCCCTTACAATATTAGTAAACTCATTTCTAATTAAAACTTTAGACCACTCTTTCTTCCCCCAAATTTTAGTATCAATGTAGCAATTTTCGCAATATTTAATTTTTACTTTAATTTTATCTTCTAAAATTAACTGCTCAGCTTCTCTTATAACTTCATCATTTATATCTTCAAACAAATTAAGTTGTTTCTCTGGATTTTTCAACACAACACCAATACAAGCAGCTAATTTCACTCCATATTTATCTGTATTAGGTATAATTGTACTTACAGAGTTTTCAAAAAGATTTAAATTAATAGTTAATTCTATTCCTTCTACTTTTTCTTCAATCAAACTACCTGCTTTAGCACATGCAAATCCAATACATGCAGCACCAGAACAACCTAGACCCTTTTTGAGTTCTTTCTCTAAAATCCCAATTAAAGTCTTCTCCACTCCCATCATCCCCCTATTTTTATAAAACTCGTTAAATTTATTATATCAAAAATAAGTCTAAAGTACTATTACATATTCAATTTTAAGGAAGAATTTTCTGAAATATTCCTATAAAGTTTTCACCTAGCACTTTCCTTATGGTTCTAGAACTATACCCTCTTTTAATCATTTCTTCTGTTATTTTAGGCACATAGGTACAATCATTTAATTTATCAGTTCCTTTTGCACCTAAATAGAAATTAAAATCAAGACCTAATCCAACATGATCCTCCCCTACAACAGAAATCATATATTCTAATTGCTCCATAAAAGTGAAAAGATTTTCATTTCGTCTATCTGCAGTAAATTGAGAATTTAATCCTATTACTCCTCCTGTTTCTGCTATAGCTTTCATTTGCTCATCTGTCAAATTTCTCTTATGATTAAAAACTTTTTTAGCATTAGAATGAGAAGCTATAACTGGTCTTTTAACTAATTCCATTACATCCCAAAACCCTTCTTCATTTAAATGAGATAAATCTATTAATATTCCTAAATCTTCTATTTTTTTAACTGCCTCTTTTCCTAATTTACTAAGCCCTCCTATTTCATTTGTACCAGATGCAAAATAATTTCTATTATTCCATGTTAAAATAACACTTCTTAGACCTAATCTATAAAAACTTTCTAATATCGTTATCTCGTTGCTTATTGGCTCCAGACCTTCCATTGATAATATAAATCCTGTTTTCTTCTTTTCAATTACTTCTTGCAGATCTTTCTTAGTTAAAACTAATATTGCTTCTTTTGTTTCTTTTAACTCTTTATATAAATCAGACAATTGTATCATAGCTGTTTTCAAAGCACTTTCTGGATGAAAATTACAAAACAAATTAGCAACTACTAAATTTATACCTCCTTTTTTCAAAAGAGGTAAATGATAGGATTCTATAATTTTTCCTTTTTCCTCTCTTTTTCTATATATGTCCAATGGTATATCAGAATGACCATCTACTACAATAATTTCATTATGAAATTTTCTACAATCCATGTTAAATAATCTCCTTTCCTTTAATACTGCATATCTTTATTATATAAAATAACTACCTAAATATGGAATAATTATTTCTGCGTTTCTATCTCAAGCACCGAAGTACAATGAGGACATCTTATTGCCTCAATAGGTATGTCTGAAAAACAATATTCACATTTTTTAGTAGTCTCCTTTACTGGTTCTTCAAAGCGTCTCAATTTATTAATTTGTCTAACTACTAAAAACAAAGAAAAAGAAATAATTAAAAATTCAATAATAGTATTTATAAACATTCCATAATTAAGAGTTGCAGCTCCAGCCTTTTTTGCTTCAGCTAATGTATCATACTTTATTCCATCAAGACTAATGAAAAAATTAGTAAAATCAACTTTCCCAATAATGCTACCTATTACTGGCATTATAATGTCATTTACCAATGATGATACTATTTTCCCAAAGGCACCACCTACAATAACACCAATTGCCAGATCTAATACATTTCCCTTTACTGCAAATTCTTTAAATTCTTTTATCATTTTTATTGCCTCCTACTAATATTCTAAATATATTAATTATATCATTATAAATAATATAAAGCATCTGTAATATGCTACAGATGCTTTGTACACCACAAAATTTTAACTTATTATATCAATTATATTTTTATCTACTTGTATAAAACCACCCTTACATAACGCTCCTACATTTTTTATTGTTTCTTCTATGTTTTTACCTATTATTCCCATTTGTGGGTTCACAATAATATTTTCCATCGCTAAATAAGAAGCTAATATTGCTTCTTGTGCAGATGTTGAAAGTTTCAATGCACAAGTTTCTTTTGCACCATCACAAATCATACCAGTAAGATTGGAAAATATATTTTGACAAGCTCCACAAATTTGTTCATAATTTCCACCTAACATCCAAGTTATACCTGCACTTGCTCCAACTCCTGCCGATATAGCACAACCACACATGGCAGATAATTTACCTGTATATACTTTTACATATTTATTAATTACATGTCCTAAAAATACAGCTTTCAAAAGTTTTTCTTCATTAATATTATGTTCCTCTGCCGTTACAACTATAGGTAATATAACTCCTAAACCTTGATTTCCACTACCAGCACTTGTCATAATAGGACAACTTCCTCCACTCATTCTATAATCTGCCCCAGCAGCAGTAAGAATTCTAGCCCTAATCAGTGCGTTTTCAGGAATTTTCCATTTGTTTTTAATTTTTATCAAAGCTGTCCCTAATCCTTGACTACAATTTATACCCTCTAATGCTGCTTTTTTATTCATATTAATTCCATCTCTAATAAAATATAATTCATTGATATCTATACTTTCACTTATTTTTATAATATCTTTAAATGTCAATTCTTTTAATAAATCTACAGATATATTATTAATTTCTCTTTTTTGATTTTGAAAAATAATTTTACCATTAACTTTTATACATTCTATATTACTATGATCATCCTTAATAATTACTTCTACTACATTTTCTTCGTTACTTACAATAACTTCCACATATACTTCTGGAGTAACATCTTTAATTTTTACAATTACCTTTTCTTCTCTTATCAATTCATGAGCTTTTTGTATGCATTTTTCATCTATATTTTTCAATACCATTAAAATTTCTTCTGGTTTTCCACCTATTGTACCTAAAGCTGCTGCCAAATCTAATCCTCTTTCATTAGTATTAGGGATAACAACAGATTTACCATTTTTATATATATTTTTGCTAACATATACTTTTATTTCTTCCACTGAACCCTTTAAATATTTCCCGGCAATAGAACAAGCATAAGCTACAGCTACTGGTTCAGTACAACCTATAGCAGGAATAGTATCTTCCTTCACCATATTAATTAATCTACGCTTATATACCTCATACTCCATAATATCAACACCTTTTTTCTATATTGTCTTCAATTTAATATTAGTTGCAATAAATATGCCAGTTGATTTTTATATAGATTAGCCCAAAGGCAGTGTTGATCAGATGTTGATAATTATACAAAATTAATAGTATATACTGTTTTCGCATTTTTGCAAAATAAAAAATTATATTCAACTATTATTACATTAAAGTAATGTATAACTAGCCACTATTCAATAATTCTCATTTTTAAGAATAAATTTGCATTATTGCAAATTATATTTCCCCAACTTTCTATATAAAGTAGATAAATCTATATTTAATAAATAAGCTATATATTCTTTATCTTTTGTAGTTCTACCATATTTATTTAAATAAAATTCTAAAACCTTTTTTTCATAATTATCCATTATATCCTTTAGAGTCTGTTCTCTCTCTAATTTAAATTTATTATTTGAAAAAAATTCTTTCATATTTAATGGTAAATCTTCATAAGCTATTTCCTCATTTTTTGCTACATTTACTAGATATTCTACTACATTTTCTAATTCTCTTACATTACCTGGCCAATTATATTCCTTAAAAACTTCTTCTACTTCTTCTGAAAAAAACTTCTTTTCACTTCCCAATTTTAAACAATACCTTGCTAATTGATACTGACTAAGTAAAGGAATATCTTCTTTTCTATCCCTCAATGGGGGTATTTGAATTGGTATAACATTTAATCTATAATATAAATCTTCTCTAAACTCTCCATCAATAATCTTTTGTTCTAAATTTTTATTTGTAGCAGTTATAAGCCTAAAATTTACTGTTATTAATTCTTTACCTCCTATTCTCCTAAAAGTCCCCTCTTGTAATACTCTTAACAGTTTAGGTTGTAAATGTAAGGGCATATCTCCTATTTCATCTAAAAACAAAGTTCCACCTTGAGCTAATTCAAGTTTACCCATTTGACCTTCTTTTTTTGCTCCTGTAAATGAACCTCCTTCATATCCAAACAACTCACTTTCAAGTAAATTATCAGGAATAGTTGCACAATTTATAGCAATAAAAGGATAATTGTTCCTGTTACTAGCATTATGAATTGCTCTAGCAAATAATTCCTTTCCAGTTCCACTTTCTCCTTGTATCAAAACTGTAGAATTGCTAACTGCTATTTTATTAGCCATTTCCTTTACAGCTAACATTTTTTTACTGTTTCCTATTATATCTTCAAATGTTATATTTTTTTCTCCTTCTATTATTTTATAGGCAGTTTTAACCATATTGGTAGTCTTATGGATTTCAATAATATCACTTACTTTTTCATTATTAATTATTACAGGTATCTTTTTTATTAGAAAACTTTTTCGTTTTTTATTAATAGTAATCTTTTTTTCAACAGGAAACTGACTTTTTTGATTCAAATTTACATTAGGTATTACGTCATATATATATTTATTTATTAGATTAGTCCTATTTTTTTCAAAATAATCTTCTACTCTTGAATTAACAAACTTTATTCTTCCTTTATTATCTGTACATACTATTCCATTTTCTAATCCATCTATTATCTTTTTAATTTCTTCTCCTTGAATAGTCAATTTAGTTATAGTATTAATATAATTTAAATTACCAGCTAATAAATCTCCTAATTTACTTAAAAATACAATCAAAGAATCATAATTACCTTGAATTTTCTTTTTTTGATTCATATTAAAGGCTATAAGGCCTATTACTCCTAATAATTGTTCATTACTTATTATAGGATAACCAATAGTAGCCATTTCGGCACAACTTCCTCTAGAACTACATCCAATACATTTTTGACTAAAATTTGGTCTATCGATAAATTCAGCTTTTCTTGTATTTGCTATTAATTCAAAAGAGCAATTTTTAGGTATCTTTTCTCCTATTAATCCTCTATATCTTCCAGTAGCTGCTACACGATTTAGTCCATAATCTATAATAGTAACATCTACATTTAATACTGCAGAAATAGCATCTGCTACTTCCTGAACAGATTTTTGTATTTTTAATAAACCCATCACTAATCTCTCCCTTAGATAATAAGCCATTATTTAAGATTATTATATATCATATATTAAACGAGTCAATAAAAATTGATTTACGAAAAATAGATATATGCTTTATTGACTCAGTTATATTTTAAGATATAATTATACTATGTATATTTAGAGGGGTGATATTTTTGAAAAGAAGAGATAAAACAAACTATTATTTAGATATTGCTCAAGTAGTTGCAAAACGAGGGACATGTCTTAGAAGAAATTTTGGAGCTATAATTGTAAAAAATGACGAAATTATCGCTACAGGTTATACAGGTGCCCCTAGAGGTAGAAAAAATTGTAGTGATTTAAATTATTGTAGGCGAGAAAAACTAAATATCCCTAGAGGTACCCATTATGAATTATGTCGTTCTGTTCATGCAGAAGCTAATTGTATAATAAGTGCTGCCAGAAGAGATATGATAGACTCAACTCTTTATCTTGTTGGAACAGAGAAAAAAACTGGTACTTTCATTGAAAATGCTAATTCCTGTTCTATGTGTAAACGATTAATAATAAATGCAGGAATTACAAAAGTTGTAATTCGAGATACAAAAGATAAATATAGAGTTATACCAGTAAAAAACTGGGTTGAAAATGATGATTCTCTTTCAGACAAATTAGGATATTAATAAGTCAGCTGGGATTATTTGATATGCTCTCTTTAAGGTAGACAGATTAAAAAATGAAAATTTGATACCTTAGGGGGAGTAGTATTATATCTAAAGGGAAAAGCATACAGTAGAAGAAAAGCTGAAAATTTTAATGGAACATGAAAAAGAATTATGAAGAAGTAAACGCAATCTAAGTATATAGAAGAATAACTATGAATCTTAATCATAGATTAAATAAAAACTATAATTATAAAAGAATATATCGTTTAATAAAACTAACAGGACTAAAATCTGTAATTCCTAAGAAGAAAAAAATATATATAAAATCAACACCACAATTTGTTTTAGAAAACATCTTAAATCGAGAATTTACAGCATCAAAGCCAAATGAAAAATGGGTTACAGATGTTACAGAATTTAAATATGGACCTAACAAAAAAGCATATTTAAGTGCAATATTAGATTTATATGACAATAGCATAGTGACTTATATAATTAGACACAGAAACGATAAGCCACTAGTGTTTAAGACTTTGGATTTAGCTTTAAATTTGAACCCTAGAGCTAGTCCAATGATTCACAGCAATAAGGGATTTCAATATACATCTTATGGGTTCAAAAGGAGATTAGATAAAGCAGGAATGACACAAAGTATGTCTAAGGGTAAGTAGATGCATTGATAAAGGCCCGATGGAATATCGAGCCTTAGCTGTTTAAGATTGTTTTTATTATTTCCACTGTCTAATTGACAGGGGGCTGTTCAATTTCTCTGGCTTATTTTTGCTAGTTTATCTGCTTCTTCATTATATTTATTTCCACTATGAGCTTTGACTTTTATAAATTTTAAATTTAATTTTTCTTTTACAATATCACAATATTCTTTATATTTTTTTGTAGCCTCCTTATTTCTTTTCCATTCGCCAGTACACCATTTTTCTATACCTGCATAATCATAATATATATATAAAGTATCTACGCCTTTTTCTAATGCTTTCTTCATTGCCAACATTGAAGCTTTTATTTCTCCAGCTACATTTCTCATTTCTACCATTTCTTCTTCATTTCCTTTACCTTGAAAGGTCTCTTTCCCTCCATCTGTAAATATTACTCCTCCATAACCATAGTAACCACTATTTTGATCAAAACTTCCATCTATGTAAGCAATCATTGCATTAGAATCTAAACTTCTTATAGTTCTACTTTTAGTACTAGGTTTACTATTATAAAGATAATGTTCAGCATCCTCTTTAGTTAAAAAACTTTTATATTCTGCCCCCGAAAAACCTTTAACTTGTTTTTCACATTCTTCCCAGCTATTAAAAATTCCTGTTTTTAACCCTTTTTTAACTGCATAGTACTTATTTTTCATAACCAACACCCCTCTTTCCTTTATTACTTGCCCTTTACAATTATATCCATAGTATATCCATAGTATAATTTTTAGTCAATTTTTCTTTTATTACTGCATATAAAAGGGGCTGTTCTAAAACAGCCCTTTTCTTCTATTTATATTCTATAAGTAATTCTTCTAATCTTTCTTCCTTTACAGGATAACCTATTTCTCTTGTAATATCCATCATAGCTTCTATATTTTCAAAAGGAGTCTCTACAGGTAAACTACAGCCTGACATTACGATATATCCCTTAGGTGAATCATAAGCTTTCCTAACACAATTAATAACTTCTCTTTTCACATCTTTTGTTGTACCTTGATACATAATTGATGCTGGATCTACATTTCCCATTATCTTAATCTTATCCCCTACAATACTTTTACAATTTTCTAAATCTGCTACATTATCAATACTAAAGCCCGTAGCTCCTGTACTTACTACATCTTCCCATATATCATCAGTTTTACCACAAATATGCATAGTAACTCCTTTTCCTTTAGAGATTATATACTCCACTAATCTTTTTAAATAAGGTAAAGAAAACTCCCTAAAGTGTTTTGGACTAACTACTGTGCATGAAGACATAGGTTCAGAAATTGTTGGTGTCAATCCACAATCTATAATTGCTTGAGTATAATTTATTGCTGTTTGAAGAGAAACTTCACATAATTTATGAATAATTTCTGGTTCCCTAAACATAAGTTTTGTCATTTTTTCTACGCCTACTAAAAAAAAAGCATTTGTAAAAGGTCCTACTATTCCACCAGAACAAGGAACTTCATCTCCTACTTCATCAACTAAATATTTCATAGCTTCTACATGAACTGGCAACCTACCATCTTTATAAGGATCTGCTGGTTCCAATTTTTCAACATCCTCTAATTTTTCTATAGCAGGTCCAACAATATCAGCAGTATAGTCATCTGGAAGTTTTACCTTTGCTCCCATAGCTTCAGCCCATGTAAAAAGATCTGTAAAAACCCGTACTCCATCATAACCAAATTTACGATAAGCTGCTATTTGTGCCTTAGCTAATGTTTTTCCATCTGTATTAAATTCAGAAATTTTACATCCATAAACTCTAGCAACACCATTAGCTACATTAGGATTACAAGGCAATCTATCTACTTCTAAACCCTTACTTAAAGCTATAGCTCTTTCCATAGGAGTCATCTTATCTTTCAACATTTATATCAATCCCCTTCTATTTCAACTTTATAGCCCACAAAATAGGATCTTTTAACTTCAAAGGTGTCCTTTTAATACAATTATGTCCTATAATATGTATATCTTTTTTATTTTCTAATATATAATTTATAGCTTCACCATAAGTTGTACCCTCATCAAATTTTATAGGATATGTTTCAATAAAATCCATTTTTTGAAAAGCTGAAGAAATCTGTCCACAAAGGTGTATTATACTACCATTTAATTTTCCCTCTATATTTTTTAAAATATTAAAAGCAGACTTTCCACTATATTCTTTAAATACTTTAGGCCCAACAATATTTAAAGCTCCTACTGGATCTCCATAAGATATTATTTGTGCTCCTCTTTTTATTCCTTCATTCATGTATTTCACAATATTATTTTCTAAAACATTAAAAAACTCATCAACTATATCTTTGTTTTTTCTTAAGGCTCTATAAAATATTCTTGAATCTACCAAAGAAGTTACTATTGTAAAAGGTCCTTCTACATTTAGTACTACCGTTTCACCTTCTGATTTTAAAATTTCTACTGCCTTTAAAACTTCATTTATCCGTCCTTTCGATAAATCTATTTCCCCAATTTGTTGCATTTCTTCCACAGAATTAAAAACATAACTTTCTACCCTAGGGCCTGCATTAGCATCACCTAATTTAATTTTCCCTCCTAATGCCTCTGCTTCTACAGTATTGCAAAATGGTACTCTACACAAAGTATCTTTTTTATATTTTTTTAGCTCTCTCGATAAAGAAGCTATATATTCAGCTTTTGTATGGATCTCTGGAAAATTAATTCCAATACTTTCTACAACTTCTTCAGGTATCTCCTCTAAATTGTCACTTACACATTTAAAATCTGTATTTTCTACCATATTTCATCACCTTACCTATTAACCAAAAAGCTCTTTTATTTCTTGTCTTTTTAAATTTCTACCTATAAAACATACTTTTTCTATGTTTGTTAAACTACTTTTATTAATAATATATTTACCATTTACATAATCAAACTGTAAAATATCTTCTTCATTTTTGATAAACCCTTTTCCTCTTACTACTTCACCAAAATTTCCTGTAGATAGCTCATTTAATATATCTTCCAATTTATTTTTAGATAAATGATTCTGAATATTAACAGAAACACTGTTTATATCATGAGGTAATTCATAATTCTCCATAAATTGAATATTTTCAATATCCTTACTTAATTCTCCATCTAATAAAGCTTTTAATGTTTCAGATGAAAAATTATCCCAATTATCTGTAACAATATAAGCATCTTTATTAATTTCCCTTAATGAAATTAAAATTTCATCTATAATATCAGAGCTAACTTCTGTTGTTTTACTTAAAATTAAAGTAGAAGCATATCTTATTTGATCTTGAAAGAAATCTCCAAACCCTTCTAATTGATCAAGATAATTAACACTATCTATAACAGTTATCAAAGAACTTAAAGTACATTTCTCTTTAATTTTATTATTATTCATAATATTTATTATTTCACTTAAAAGTCCTAAACCTGTAGGCTCTACAATTATATGATCTGGATTTATATTGTTCACTATATTTAATAATCCTTCCATAAAATTTACTTTTAAACTACAACATATACAACCTTGTTCCAATTCTACTACATCAAAACCTTCATGTTTGATTATATCTCCATCTATAGCTTCTTCACCAAATTCATTTTCTAAAATAACTACTTTTTTATCTTGAAAAACCTTTAATATTTTTTTAATAAAAGTAGTCTTTCCTGCCCCTAAAAACCCTGATATTACATGAACCGCTGTCATCCAACCCCTCCTATTTGAAACTTAAGCATTTGGTAAATAGTTTTTCATAACCTTCTTTTGTAGATAATTCAAAATAATCTATATGGTTAGCTACATCTTCCATTTCCTTTCTTGCTTTCTTAGACATTAAACACATCATAGCTCCAGTTTTAGAAGAATTTCCTATATATTTTATTTTATCTTTTAATTTTTCAGGTATAATTCCAGCACCAGTTAAACTACTTATCTTCAAGTGTTTCCCAAACTGTCCTGCTATAATTATGCTATCTAGCTCTTCCATAGGTAAATCCATATAATCTAAAAGAGCATAAAAGCCAGAAGAAAGAGCTCCTTTAGCTAATTGAATTTGTCTAATATCTCCTTGTGATATAGATATAGTCCCTTCTTCATTTTCACATATTATAACTTTTCTCTTTTTATCTTCTTCAATTAAATGTTGTGCTAATATATGACGATTTTCTTTTTCTAAATCTTCACGTTTTTTCAACCGCCCTGATTTTTTTATAATTTTTTTCTTATTTAATTCCGATATAATTTCTAATATACCACTACCACATATTCCCACAGGTTCTACATCTCCTATTACTTCAAAAGAAACCCCGTCCTCATTAAATTGTATAGCCTCTATAGCACCTTCTGCCGCCCTCATTCCACAAGATATATTTGCTCCTTCTAAAGCTGGACCTGCTGCACAAGAACAGGAAGCTAATTCTCCTCTTCTAGACAATATCATTTCTCCATTTGTCCCAATATCTATAAAAAATACATTCTCCTTAGTATTCTTTAAATCTGCCACTACAGCACCTGCTACAATATCTGCACCAATATAACTAGACACTCCAGGTAAACAATAAAGTCTTCCAAAAGGTGATATATTTAAGCCAATACTTTTAGCCAATAAATTTTTTTCTCTTGAAAAGATTGTTGCATAAGGAGATTTACCTATTGTATTAGTATCAACACCTAATAATATATGCATCATAGTAGCATTAGCTCCTACAGCTACTTCATATATATTTGCAACATCTATATTATTAGTCTTACATAAACTATTAAATAAAGAATTTAAGCAATCTACTATAGCCTTTTGTAATAAATAAAGGCCATTATCTTTTCTTTTTATAAAATCTATCCGAGATAATACATCTAAGCCATATTCTTTTTGAGGATTAATTGAAGTTTCTGAAGAAATCTCCATTCCACTATTTAAATCTATAAGAGATGCAACAACTGTAGTTGTCCCAATATCTACTGCAACACCATATAGCTTATTCTTTGTATTACCAGATTCTATTCCTATAACCTTATCCTCATAATAAATTAATGTTGCTTTTTCATCTTTACATACATTAGATAATGCCTGTAAAAATGTAGTATTTTCATAATTTAATCTTTGCCCTATAGTTTTTTCCAATAATTCCTCATGAGAAAAATTATTTTCTAAAGTAGGCCTTTCTAAAGTAATAACCTCTTTTCTTATTGCAGGTTCCAATAATATATCTGGAATAAAACCATCAGATAAAATTTTGTATTTTTCTTCTTTTTTATTTAATAACTTTACTCTTATTTCTCCTTCTGGATATACAAAACAACTAAGTCTTATACCCTTTTTAATCTCATCTTTGGAAAGATGCTTTAATTCTTCTTCTGTAGGTTCATTTATATTTCCATCTAATACTTGTACCTTACATTTTCCACAATATCCTTTTCCACTACAAGGACTTTCTATAGAAATTTCATTGTCTTGTAATATATCAAGTAATTTTTCTCCTTTTTCGTAATTGTAAATTATATCACTTCCATGTATCTTTAATATATTCATAAATTTCTCACTCCATTTTTGCATCTTTAGCAGTTTCTACTAATGTTCTTATATTTCTCAATTTAGTTTTCGCCCCAATACCACAAGCTGGAGATAATATATCTACACCATTATTTATACAACCTATAGCCAATTTTCTTACACTCTCAAAAGTACCTTTTTCCATAGCCAAAGTACTTACATTTCCCATAATAGCCTTATTCTCCACATTTTTCACTACCTCTGACACACTAGTAATAGAATCAAAGCTTATAACATCACTCTCTAATAGTTTAAGTTCTCCGTATATACTTTTAAGCTTTCCACATATATGAATAATAACCCCACCAGGAAGATCTTCCTTAACAGCTTTAACTATTTTGTTTAAATAAGGAATTGCAAAATTTAAAAATAATTCTGGCCCTAAAATTTCCCCTGTTCCACTAGGATCAGAAATAGCTATTATATCTGCTCCAGCCTCTACTTGAGCCTTAGCAAAATATATAAGGTTATCTGTAACAAATTCCATAAATTCATGTGCTTCTTTAGGCTTTTTTCTTAACTCTTTATAATATATTGTTGGTTCCATTAAAGAAGAAGCTGTACTTACAGGTCCTACTAAATTAGCTATAATAGGTACATCTAAATTTTTACTTTTTAAAATTTCAATAGCATCTAAAACTGTCTTTGTTCTTCCCTTATATATATTTAAATCCTTAAGATTTCTCCACTCTGTAACTGAATTGATAGGATATTTAACTACTCTAGGTTCATTTACCTTAGTCCCCAAACCTACTGTAGCCCCCATAGATTCTGCTTCCACAGTCATACAAAAAGGAACGCCAAAATTTTCAAATCCTCCATTTTCATATACTCCCATAGTTAACCTTGCCATCATTTCTGCATTACTATGAGCTTCTGGCCATTTTACACCTGTTACATCCATTACATCTTCAACTATCATATTCATCATACCACCAGGACAAATACAAGGAGGACGATCTACCTTCTCTCCTTTTATAACACGAAATAATCTCTCCATTGGGGATAAATATTTATCAGTCATTACATTCCCTCCAAATTTTATTCATATCTACTAAAACTCATTAATTCTTCTAATTTTTCATCTGTTATTGGCCATCCAATCTCCGCAGCTGTATCCATCATAGCATCAATATTTTCCATTGGAGTTTCTACTGGAAGCCCACATCCTGACATAATTCCATAGCCTTTAGGAGATTTATATCCATCTTTTACACATTGTAAGGTAGCCTTCCTCACATCTTCTTTTGTTCCTAAATACATTATAGAAGAAGGATCCACGTTCCCCATAATTTTCATTCTATCTCCTACTGTTTCTGTACATGCCTTAAGGTCTGCAACATTATCTATACTTAAAGCATCTATACCTATATTAGCAATATCTTCCCATATATTATCTGTTTTCCCACAAATGTGTATAGACGTTCCAACTTCTTTAGATTTGATAAAATCTATAAATTTTTGCAAATAAGGTGCCGAAAACTCTCTAAAATGTTTTGGACTAACTACTGTACAAGAAGACATAGGTTCTGCAATACTTATACCTATTCCCTGTGCTATTGTAGCATCTGCAAATCTTATACAGTTTTCCAAAGAAATTTTACATAATTTATGAACCGACTCTGGATCTTTAATCATCATTTTAGTCATATTTTCTACTCCAATTAAAAAGAAAGCAGATGTAAAAGGTCCTACAACTAAAGCTGTACAAGGAACTTCATCCCCTATTTCATCTTGTACATATTTCATAGCTTCAATATGAACTGGCAATCTCCCGTCTTTATATGGATCAATAGGTTCTAATTTTGATATTTCAGAAATATCACCAATAGCAGGTTTTAAAAGATCCACCGTCTCATCTTCTGGACATTTCATTTTCGCACCCATAGCTTCTGCTATAATGAAAAGATCAGTAAACACCTTTGCACCATCTCCACCAAATCTTTCATGGGTTGCAATAACCGCATCTGCTAAGATCCTACCACTATGATTGAATTCTGAAATTTTACAGCCTAATACTCTAGCTATACCATTTGATAAATTAGGATTACATTGTATTCTATCAACAGGTTCTCCTTTTGAAAGTGCTATAGCTCTTTCCATAGGTGTCATTTCATCTTTAAACTGCCTCACTCTTCTTCCCTCTCTTTCCATTTACTAATTCTTTTGCCAATCTTGCTGCTCGAGAAGCTTCTGCTGCATATCCATCGGCACCTATTTTATCTGCAAATCCTTGAGAAATTGGCCCTCCGCCAACCATAACTATTATATTATCTCTCATACCTTCTTTTTTTAATAACTCAATAGCCACTTCCATATTATCCATTGTAGTAGTCATTAAAGTTGATAATCCTATTAAATCAGCATCTAATTCTCTTGCTTTTTTGATAAATTCAATAGGAGGTACATCCCTGCCTAAATCATAAACTTCAAATCCAGTAGTTTCTAACATTATTTTAAATAAATTTTTTCCAATATCATGAGTATCTCCTTCTACAACTCCAACTACAGCTTTATATTTTTCTTCAGTATCTTCTCGTTTTATATGAGGTTTTAAAACATCCATTCCTGCATACATAGCATCTGAACACATTAAAAGTTCTGGAATATAATATTCTTCTTCCTCATAAAGTTCACCAGCCTTATCCATTCCTACAGCTAAACCCTTTGCTATTCCTTCATAGGCCTCATATTTCTTTTCTACAAAATCATTTGCTGTCTTTGCTGCCCTATCCTCATCCATTTCCACTACAGAAACAGCTAATTCGTTTAAAAGTTTTTCTTTTAAATCAGACATATTCACCACTCCTATTTATTTTTAGTAAATTTTGTATAAATTTTAACAATGTTTTTATAAAAATATCTGAGATTCTCTCTCAGCCTTTTTACTACACATATGTATTTTATCCTTATTAATAAAAACTTTCTATAATTATGTAAATTTTTAATAATACCTAATCACTATATTTATTTTATCTATAATTAGCTACAGGAACAGCAGAACACAAGGGGACTGTCCCCTTGTGTTAGCAAAACTTATTTGATAGTACATGTATCTATTTAAATTATAATAAAATAAGAAGCTTGGTATGTTCATATTATGCCAAGCTTCTTATTAACTGTGATCAATTATCCAATTTAACAAATCCTTATAACTTACTGAGCTATCTGCTACACCTAATCCAAGCTCAATCAATTCTTCATCTGTACATATAATCTCAATACCATTCATTTCAAGAAAAACCAACATCGCTAAAATCCCAATTCTCTTATTTCCATCAACAAATGGATGGTTATTAACAAGTGAAAAACCTAGCCTTGCTGCTTTAACTTGAATAGTCTTATAAATATCTTCTCCATCGAAACTCTGGAATGGTAAATTTAAAGCAGAATCTAATAACCCTTCATCTCTAATCCCATCACTTCCACCTGTTTCTTGAACGAGAAGGCTATGCATTTTTAATATTTGAATTTTAGTTAATCTTTTCACTTGGCTAATTCCTCAAATGCATTCATATGTTTAGATAATATTCTTTTAGCTACTTCATCTACTTCTTCATCACCTAGTATTTCTTCTTTCTGCAATTGACTATATTCTATTAATACATAGCGAGGTACATTGTTTTTCAAAATTACTGCAGCTCCATTTTCATCTACTAATCTAGCTACCTTTGAAAAGTTTTGATTAGCCTCTGAAATAGAAACTAAATTATTTATATTAATTTTCATAAAATATTCACCTTCCTTACACTTATACTATATTCCTGTCTTAGGATATATTCAACCTAAATTAATTGTGATTAGAGCACAAGGGGACTGTCCCCTTGTGCTACTTCGTTTTTCTTTTTTCTCCAAACAACTCATCATTCGTAAACATTGCTATCTTATATATATGATCTGCAATTCTTTCGAAATGGCCTATTATGTCAATATAGATTACACCTGAATCTATATTGCAAGTTCCAGTATTTAACCTTTTTATATGATTAGCTTGAAATTTTTCGCTTACCTCATCAGCTCTATTTTCAAGTTCAATAACCTTCTCGATACTTTCTTCATTCTTATCTTTCAAAGCAATAATAGTCTCATCAAACATTTCAATTATAATTTCTGATATTTCTTTTAATTCCTCAACAGCATTCTCAGAAAAAGGAAGATTCTTATCTGTTTTGGTTTTACATAACTCAGTTATATCTATAATACGATCTCCTATCCTTTCAATATTGTTTATACTACTTATCATTGCAGGTACCATAATAGATTGAGCTTCTGTCAATTCTTTTTTCGAAATTTCAACAATATATTTAGTTAAATTTTTTTGCATCTTATTTATAGTATCCTCATCATTAACAATAGAAGACATCTTTTGAATATCTCCTGTACATATTATTTCCATTACATTTATAATCATTCTTTCTACTATATTAATGCCTCTAATTATTTCAGACCGAGAAGCTTCTAAGGCTGCTACAGGTGTTTCTAATAATAACTTCTCAAGATATACTTCTTCCATATGAATTTCATCCTTTGGTTTTATTACTCTATTAAGAAAGCCAACATAGTATTTCGTTAAAGGTAGAAATATTAACGAATTTATTAAATTAAACAATGTATGAGAATTAGCAATATATGCACTTATATCTGCTTTAGGATGAATAATAGTAGTTATAAAAACAATAAACTTCATAAATATAGGTAAAAATATTCCTGTTCCTACAACTCCAAATAAGTTATAAAAAGTATGAGCCCATGCCGTCCTTCTAGCGTTAATATTTCCTGTTAAACTTGCAAGTTGTGCTGTCAAACAAGTTCCTATATTATCCCCTAACATTATACATATTGCAGATTGTAAATCTAAAAGCCCTGCTTTAGCAAGAACCATAACAAGTCCAATTGTTGCGGCACTACTGTGTACCATGGCTGTTACAAAGGCTCCTAATAATATACCAACTATTGGGATTGATGCATAATGAGTAAAGAAATATCTTAAAGACTCACTTTCCTTCATAAAAGGTACTCCACCATTTAGTATCTTTAGTCCTAAAAACATCATTCCAAATCCCATTAATGCTTGTCCTAAATTTTTAATCTTTTTGTTCTTTGCAATATTATTTATTGCAAATCCTATTCCTAATACTGGAAGAGCCACATCAGTTAACTTAAATTTAAAACTAAAGGCCATAAGTTGAGCTGTTATAGTCGTTCCAATATTAGCACCATAAATTATTCCTATAGCTTGAGGAAGATTCATAAGTCCAGAATTAACAAAACCTACAGTTAATACTGTAATTGCAGTACTACTCTGGACAATTGCAGTCAAAAAAATACCAACTAAAAAAGCACTCCAAACCTTTCCAGTTAGAACAGTTAATATTTTTTTCATTGTATCGCCCGAAGCTTTTTCAAGACCATCACCCATCATATCTACACCATACATAAGTAATGCTGTTCCACCAATAACACCAAATATAAGTTCTTTCATCTAATTTCCTCCAATAATAAATAGATAATTGCAATTTTAGTCTACTCAAATTATATAATTATATTAAAGTAATGTAAATGTATAAATATGTATATCAATTAATATTATAATGCTTTTACCATTTTAAAACTCTTAAATACATAATATTATTTGAAAGTTTTCTTTTAATTCCTGATAACCACCTTCTTCTATGGCTATTTCTGCATAATTTGACATTCTAACAGACTTTTTAGAATCCTTAAAAATATTTTTCTACACAATAATATTATTAATATTCATAACTTTTTCTAACTTATATAGTATTTTTTTAACCTACTAGAAAAATTTCTTTTATATAATTTTTTCTTTAATTCTAATAATTTTAAAACAACTCTACAGATAAATTATTTACAACAATGTATCGTTGTTTGCATAATTATAAAAATAAACACATGGTTATATCATATCACAATAATTCTATTTATTCTCACTCCATTAAAATATTTTATATAACAGCCTATATGGATAAATAAGATAAATTATGCTAAACTATTAATAGTTAAATCTTAGAATTTTTCTAAAACAGAGGTGGAAGTATGAAAAACAAAATACGAGTAGGTATAGTTGGATATGGTAATTTAGGTAAAGGGGTAGAATTAGCTTTAAAACAAAATAAAGATTTTATTCTTAAAGGTATTTTTACTAGAAGAGATGTTTCTCAAATAGATACAAATTCAAAGGTCATACATATTTCTGATGTATTGAATTATAAAAATGAAATAGATGTTATGATTTTATGTGGCGGTTCTGCCAATGACCTTCCCAAACAAGGTCCAGAATTAATACAACATTTTAATACTGTAGATAGTTATGATAATCATGCTAAAATACCTGAATATTTTAAAAAAATGGACAAAAATGCTAAAAAATTTAATAAAGTAAGTCTAATTTCTATTGGTTGGGATCCTGGATTGTTTTCTCTTAATCGTCTATTAGCTCAATCTATACTTCCTAATGGACAATGCTATACATTTTGGGGAGAAGGTGTAAGTCAAGGCCATTCAGAAGCTATTCGAAAAATAGACGGAGTAAAATATGCTGTTCAATATACAATACCATCAAAAGAAGCTATTGAAAAAGTAAAAATGGCCCATAATCCACATCTTGAAAACAAAGAAAAACACACTCGAACTTGTTATGTAGTACCTTACGATTTCAATGAAACTGAAAGAATTGAAAAAGAAATAAAAAATATGCCTGATTATTTTTTAGGTTATGATACTACTGTTCATTTTATTGATGAAAAAGAATTTTTAAAAAAACATACTAAAATGCCCCATGGAGGCTCTGTAATTCACACTGGTAAAACTGGAAAAAACCATAATCAAAAAATAGAGTTTAATCTATCTTTAGATCACAATCCTGAATTTACCTCTTCTGTTGCAATTGCTTTTGCACGAGCAGCTTATAAAATGGCCCTTGATGGCAAAAAAGGTGCCTTTTCTATATTTGATATTCCTATATCTTATATTTCTCCAAAATCTAAAGAGGAATTAATTAGAGAATTATTATAATTGAAAAATTACCTGTTTTATGATAGCATAAACAGGTAATTAATATTGGGCGATTGGCTCAGCCGGTTAGAGCACCACGTTGACATCGTGGGGAGCATTGGTTCGAATCCAATATCGCCCACCATTATATTCCTTTTCAATAATTTTTTCATTATACAATACCGTTGTAAATTTTGATTATCTAATAACTTAGAAATAGTCTACTCTTAAATATAATTAGATAATCACCTATCTTCTCATATTCATAGTTAAATTATAAACACAAAACAAATCATCTATATTTTCAAAAATTAGCATCATACTACATCATTTATTTTAAAGTCCTTTTTAAAAATTCCTTTGTACGTTCTTTTGTTGGATTATTAAAAATTTTCTCTGGACTTCCTTCTTCTTCAATAACTCCTTTATCCATAAACACTATTCTATCAGCTACTTCTCTTGCAAATTCCATTTCATGGGTTACTATTAACATAGTAAGACCCATTTCTGCAAGTTCCTTCATAACTTTAAGAACTTCCCCTACAGTTTCCGGATCAAGAGCCGATGTAGGTTCATCAAACAAAATAACATCTGGTTCCATAGAAAGAGTTCTAGCAATAGCTACCCGTTGCTTTTGTCCACCAGATAACTGCTTAGGTTTAGCATTAATATATTGCTCCATTCCTACAACTTTTAAATATTTCATTGCCACTTTTTCTGCCTCTTCTTTGGAACGTTTTAATACCTTTATTTGTCCTACCATACAATTACTTAATACATTATGATTATTAAATAAATTAAATTGCTGAAAAACCATACCTAATTTTGTACGATATTCATAAATATCATGTTCACGATCTAAAATATTTTTCCCTTTATAAATAATTTGACCACCACTTGGTTTTTCTAAAAGATTAATACATCGAAGTAAAGTTGATTTTCCTGAACCAGAGGAGCCAATAATACATACAACCTCTCCCTTTTTTACCGAAAAATCAATATCTTTCAACACTTCATTAGTTCCAAAAGACTTACTCAAATGTTGAATATCAATCATACATTCCATTTATATTTAACCCCTCCTTTCCATTAAGCTACATCTGTTTTACGTAGTATATCTTCTGGTGTTTCTACCTGCATTTGATTAGCGTACATAATATAATTCTCTGGCCCATCTATTTTTCTTTCAATAAAACGTAAAATTCTTGTTACAGTAAAAGTCATTACAAAATAAATAATAGAAGCTATAAAAAAGGATTCAAAATACCTAAAGTTATTTCCTGAAATAGTCTTTGTTTGAAAATATAATTCTGTTACAGATATTACATTAAGTACTGAAGTATCTTTTATATTAATTACAAATTCATTACCTGTAGCTGGTAAAATATTACGAATTACTTGAGGCAATATTATATTATTCATAGTTTGAATATGATTCATACCTATAGCCTCTGCAGCTTCAAATTGACCCTTATCAATAGATACAATACCACCTCGGAAAATTTCTGACATATAAGCTCCAGTATTAATAGATACTATAAAAATTGCTGCAAATAATCTATCCATATCTACACCAAAAGCCAATGCAGAACCATAATAAATTACCATTGCTTGAACAATCATAGGTGTTCCACGAAATATTTCTACATAAATAGAAAGAATAACATTAACAACTTTGAAAATAACTTTTTTTGCTCCTTTTTGAGGTTCTGGAATAGTACGTATAATTCCTACTAATAAACCAATAATAAATCCTAAAACAGTACCAATAATAGATATATAAAGAGTTACACCAGCCCCACGAATGAACATTGGCCAGTTCTCTGAAAAAATTTTTATTATCCAATCAAAACTCATATTTATTCTCCTTTAAAAATATTATTCAGTTGCTGGTTGATTTTTAACAGCATTATCCATAATTTCTATATAATCTTCTTCTGAAATATTTTTCAATATTTCATTAATTTTATCAATGGATTTACTTCCTTTTTTAAGTCCTACAGCTATTGCTGTATCTTCATCTGATGTTGTAAAGCCATCTGTAAATTCTACCATTTTAAAATTCTTATTAGCTGATTCAGCACTAATACCTTCTGGTCTCTCTGAAACATATCCATCAATCATTCCTGATTCAAGAGCAACTCTCATAGCAGGAAAATCATCCATAGCTGGTTCTTTGATTACACCTTCAATTTGATCTATTACTGAATAATGAAATGTATTTAACTGCCCTGTTATCTTTGCTCCTTTGAAATCTTGGATAGAAGTCGCATTGTCATATTTTCCACCTTTTTTAACTATCATAACTAAATCTGATTTATAATAATTGTCAGAAAAATCTATTGTCTTTTTACGTTCTTCTGTTGGTGACATACCTGCAATAATAGCATCAATTTTACCTGAAGTTAGTGCTGGTACAAGTCCATCCCACTCAATTTTCACAATAACTAATTCTTTTCCTAATCCCTCAGCAATTTTTTTAGCAATTTCCACATCATATCCTCCAGCATATTCTTCATTACCTTCAATCTTTACAGCACCATTAGAATCATCCATTTGAGTCCAATTAAATGGTGGATATCCACATTCAAGACCTACCCTAAATATTTTATCATCTGTTTTTTGCCCTTCTACATTTTCCAAATTTCCACTTGAGCCACATCCTGTTAATAGCACAACTATTGAAACTAATACTGCTATTACCCATAATAATTTTTTTGTCATATTATCTCCTCCTATAATTTAAAAAACTACCTTTTATAAGGTAGTACTATTCTCATTAGGAATTAAAACTAGATAATAAAAGACCTGAGGTGAACTCAGGTCTTTATATCCGCCCATGCTCCCCTCTTTCCCAAATGAGATAGCACAACTCGATAAACTGGGAAGTTTATTGAGACAGTCCTACAGCTATTAACTGTAGGCCCAACAAATAATATTTGAGAAATATTATTTGTTTCGGCGATATTTCCTCCTCCTTAGCATCAATGCTTCTCAAGCTCCACTAAAGTCTCTTAAATACCGCGCCTCTACCTCACCTGTGAAAAAGTGAGGCATTTATTAAGTTTTGTACTACACAGTATATAATAATATATTGTATCTGTCAAATTATTATTACTTAAAAATCAAAATTATTTAAAAATTTCTT
>CAYUTQ010000001.1:0-150583 GCA_964447805.1 uncultured Clostridia bacterium | reverse complement strand
TGTAGAAAAAAAGGGACTGGAAAGAGGAATGAAAAAAGGAATGGAGAAAGGAATGGAGAAGGGAAAAATAGAAATAGCAAGGAAATTAATAAAAATGAATCTTTCAATGGAACAAATAATAGAAGCGACAGGTTTAACAGAAGAGAGAATAAATGAATTAAAATCTAAGCCATCCTAAGGGATGGTTTTTCTTTTTAAGAATTTTAAATTATTACGAATAATATTATATTTTATTTATAGATAAATTTTAAAATAAAAAATTAATAAAGCTATTATTTAACGAAGATGTGAATTTATAGTTTTTTGCAATAGCTATTGTATTTGTCAAGTGAAAACTATACCATATTTTAATCGAAAACTGGGCCAGTTGAAATAAAAAATTAATTACTTTTCTCTAATCACTCTTTAGTTTCTTTTATTCTATAAAAATTTCCATTAATGTTAATTACATAAGATTTATGGGCCATCCTATCTATTAAAGCAGCTGTTAGCACTGCTAATTTTATCTTGGCTCTTTTACTTGTATCATACTTAGGTTTAAGATGCCTATTTCTTCAATTAGAAGAAGTATATCAGCCTTGTTATGATTTTCATCCTTTTTTAATTCTCGTAGTGCCTCATTTTTAGATTCAAACTTCTTAATATATTTTTGCACTGTAGTTCTAGAAATGTCTAACTCTCAATTTATTGCTCTTTGTGATTTGTTTTCTCTGAAATATTTCATTAGTATTTCTGCTTTTTGGTCCAGTCTTGTCACCTTTCATCTCCCCCTAAAAAATTATTTATAGGGTATTATATTTTAAAGATGGACAAGTTTTCAACTGAAATGGTGGATTACTTTTAGATTAACATAAATACAAGGGTTAGAATAGAAAACACATATTTCTAATAATTTTTAGGTAGAATTTTATATTCTACCTATTTTTATGTATAAAAAACAAAAGAGAGAAGGTTTCCTCTCTCTCCATTTTAGAAAGTTTTATACCAACTCTTCTAATTAAAATATATACTGAAAATAAACTAAAAAATCGTGCCAATTTTTGTGCCACTTTTAGCAAAATATAACCAAATGTATAAAAATCATAAAACTAAGAATGGCTATTTTTCAACATTATAATAATATACAAAAACATAAAATGGTCGGGATGACTGGATTTGAACCAGCGGCCCCAAGTCCCCCAGACTTGTGCGCTACCAAACTGCGCCACATCCCGATATTAAATTGAAATTCTTGTAATCTTGTTGATTACTAGGTTGTAGGATTAAAGGATTTGCTTTGTTTAAAAAAATCATAACATTTATTGGAAAATTTCTAAGATTCTTCTAACATTAGCCTTAAAAACCTAACATTTTATCAATTTTATCTACTAGCTTTCTTAATCATTTTACCAAATTTTTTAGAAAAAGTCGAGAGGATTTAAAAATTCTCTTACAGGATAGTGGTATATAGATGAAAAATATTAGGTGATTTAAAAATTAAGATAAATAGATAAAAAATACTTCTAGTAATTAAGAGTTTTGTACATCTAAATTTACTAGAAGTATTGATGGTTTTCAATTAGTTTTCTAATTCTTCTTCGAAAAGTATAGGAATTCTCATAGCATGTTGAGCTTCTACTGTTCTTGTTGTAAAAAATAAATCTTTAAAGTATTTATTAGGAGCTTTTAAATATTGTTCACCGTATTTTTTATAATCATTAGTTTCTGCTAGTATTCTTATTTTCAAAGCATCATTATAATTTTTAATAACTATAGGTTCTAAAGGTTGGGGTGTGTAGTAATTACCAGTTAGCATTTTGTAGGCTTCTTGAAAATTTTTAGCATGAGTGCTTTCATCTTTACTAAATTCAAGAATAATAGATTTTGCCCTATTAGTAGGAGCAAGTTTAGCTAACTTTTGGTAATAAGCAGCATCTTGCATTTCGTCTTGAATATATTCAGCTAGATCTTCAATTAATTGATTATAATAGGGTTGACAATATTGACAATTATAGTAGTTATTGTAAATGTAATTCATTATTATCACCTCAATATAGTATATTATGAGAAAAATGAGAGGTGACAAAAGATTATTATGAGTAGATTTTTTAAAAAATTAATATATTAATGTTAGTCATTATGTTTTAAAAAATTCACTGATTTTTTTAATATAAATTTTTTAAACCACAAATACGAAGTAATATGTCCAGAAGGGAGCATATATCTTTTAGGTCGTCCCATTTTGTTCCACAAATCTTTAGAAGATTTTTTAGGTATAAATGGATCAAAAGCTGCATTGATCATAAGAACTTCTTCTGGAGTTATCATTTTTGCGAATAAAGATGGGTCATATCTAAAACAGGTGGGGAGATTGTTTAAATCATTTAGGTTATTAAAATTTTCAACCTTTTTATCAAAATCTTTATGTAACTCATGGCACCTTTCTATATTGCAACTTCCTTCATTTTCATAACGAACTCTAAGTACTTTGGTTGCAACACTTTTCCAAGTTATATATAAAAAGTTGCCCCCAGCTACTATAAATACCCCCTTATCTAGTCTATTATCCAAGGCTTTAGCTATGGTGCCTATCATACCTCCAAAGCTAAAACCCATAATATGTATTTTTTTCATACCAATATTTTCTAAGTAATCAACACAAGATAGTATATCAACAACTGATTGATAAAATCTTTTTTCAATGTCAGTTGCAGTACCAGATAAAAAATTTATTTTTTTATCTTTTGGCATTCTTTCAAAGTGATAGGGCAATACGGGCATTATTGTAGTGTAATTATATTTGACTAAATTTTCAGGATAGTATTTCAAATAATTAAAATTTCTACTACCTAAACCATGTACAAATACTATACCTTCTTTTCCGAGTCCTTCATATAATAAGGCCTTTCCTTTATCAACATATTTATCACCAGAAGGAAATGGACTATTGAAAGATAAAATATTTTCATCTTCTTTTTTGAAAACTACATTTTTTCTAGAAATATCATACATATTATTTTCCCTTCTTTTTTAATAAATTTCATACTATAAATTGATTATATCAAAGATATAGATAATTATTAAACTTTATAATATGATATAATAAATTAGCATAATAAGTTTTTGAATAAAAATATTATTATAAAATAAAGAGAGGTTTAATAATTGAAAAATATATTTAAAAAAATATTTGGAAAAATATTGTATGGAATTGCTAAAGTTATATCAGCAATATTAAGTGCTTTAATAATGGTAGTAGAAACTATAGTGACAGTTGTTAGAAGTATAGCAAGTGGTTTTGCTGCATTAATAGGTATGGGAGGATGCTTATTGTTATTTATGTTTTTCGGTCCTTTTACATTTGCTATTTTGATGCATCCAGTTATACTTTTGATTATATTATTTTTTGTTGTGTTTCCAATATTGGGAACTAAATTTGTATCTTATTTAAAATATGTGAAGTATATAATAACGGAGTTTTTATTTGATCGTGCTAATTATTTAATAGATGGAATAAATTATCAATTTAAATCTTTTGATGAATATAAAGATAAATATAGAAGGATGGAAGAGGAAAGGAAAAGAAGAGAAGAAAGACAACGTTGGTCTGACCAACAGAGACAGTGGGAAGAAAGATTTAGACAATGGTATGAATACCAAAATTCTCAAAGAAGAAATAGTAGTCAATATGATTATGATTGGTATGGTCAAAATACTGGAAATACTTATGCTAATCCAGTTACTGAATTTAAAAGTAAATATGAAAAGAGTTGTGATTTGTTAGGTGTTGGATATGATGCAGATAAATATCAAATAAAATTAGCATATAGAAAGAAGGCAAAAGAGTATCATCCAGATTTAAATAAATCACCTAATGCAACTAAAATGTTTCAAGATATAAATAATGCATATGAATTTTTAAGTGATGACAATATAGAAAGATATAAAAATATAAGCTAGAGGGAAGGTTTTGTTATGAGTTGGTTTAAAAAGTTTATGTTAGGTAGATATGGAGTAGATCAGTTAACTTTGGTACTAATGGGGATTAATGTTGTTCTTTCTATTTTATTTCGATTTGTAAATAATAAGATATTTGGTATATTTAACATAATTATTTCAATAATAATTTTTTACAGAATATTTTCTAAAAATGTAGCAAAAAGATATGAGGAAAATATGAAATTTTTAAATGGATGGAATACTATAAGAAATAAGATAAAAAATAAAATACAAAGAATAAAAGATTTAAAGTATTATAAATACTATAAATGTTCTAATTGTAAACAAACTCTCCGTGTGCCAAGGGGAAAGGGTAAAATATCTATAATTTGTCCAAAATGTAAGACTGTAATGATTAAAAAATCATAATAATTACTAGCTACTATTTTGGGGAAAATTTATAAAAAATTCAATTGATAAACATTATATATTCTTTAGAAATTTGTTATTATATATTGAGATGTACAGTAGAAGAAACTACTTTTATTTATGAAATAATTGACAAACATATTTATATATAGTACAATTGACTAAAGATACGACAAAATATGACAAAGCACAACAAAATATATTCTATTGGTTGCTTAGCATTAATAGGGAATAAGGTGAAAAACCTTAACAGCCCCCGCTACTGTAAAAGCTACTAATATTCCGATAATATCACTAAAATATTATATTTTGGGAAGATAGGAGTATTGGGTTTGAAGCTTTAAGTCAGGAGACCTGCCATAGAATTTCTGATTATAATTTCGGTGGGAAATTAGACTGATTAAAATATATATATTTATATGAAATAGTTTATTAAATCCTACCGTTATGTGTAGGATTTTTTTATGTTGTTTTTAAAAAAGGGGACTTGAATTTATTAAAGAGGGGGGGTATTTTGCGAACAGATGATAAAAAATTTGACCCTAAAATAGAAAAACTAAAAAAAATAATAAAAATAATAAAAGATATTGGATTTGGTGAACTAAGAGTAATAATACAGGATGGCAGACCTATTAGGGTTGAAGAAATTAAAAAATCTATAAAACTTTAAAAAGTAATTTGTGTTGATAAACAACTATAAGTACAATGAATACCAAAAATTAAAAGGAGAGTGAAAAATGAAAAAACAATCAAAATTGTTTAAACGAATTTTAACTTTAGCAATAGTTATGTCTATGGTGTTTACTAGTTTTACAGGCATATTTGCTGAAGGAGAAAAACCAGAAGAACAAAAAGAACTTAAGGGTTATGTTACTGTATCTGTTGAAAAATTTGCATTAGGATTAGGTTATATAAGAGAACCTGTGAAAGTTCCCTTTTATGAAGGAGATACTGTAGCTGATGTGACAATAAGAGTAATTGGTGAAGAGAATGCTGATTATAATCCTGCTAGTGCATATGGAGGTTTTTGGTTAGATGCAGTAAGGGATAATGAAACTAGAGAACCAAATTGGCCACAGCATATATTAGATAATGTTCATGAAGACTTGGATGAAATTGGCCGTCTTGGTGAGCCAGGTTGGCTTAGCCAATATGATTATAACCCTGAAGCTTCAGGATGGATGTATTGTGTTAATGGTAAATTTCCAGATATTATTGCCTCCGGAGTTGAACCAAGAGATGGGGATGTTATTAGATGGCAATTTACAATAGTAGGACTTGGAAGGGATATAGGAGCTAATCCTGCAGATGGAGAAAATGCTGATAAATGGGGTGCAGACTTTGTTCCTATTGCTAAAAAAGATGCACTTACAAAATTAGTAGGTGAAATAAATAGTTCAGAAGAAAAAGATAAACTTCTTGAGGATGAAAAAATAAAATCTGCTTATGATAATGCAATGACACAATTAGAAGATATAGTAAGTTCTCAAGAAAATGTTGATAATGCTTTGGTAAAACTTCAAAATGCAATTGAAGAAAGACCAGAGGAACCAATAGATAATGAAGAACCAGAGCAACCGATAGACGAAGAAAGACCAGAGGAACCAATAGATGATGAAGGTTCAAATGGATCAGTAGAATCAGATACAACCTTAAATTGGCCACAATTTATGGGGAATTATGGAATCCAAGGAATATCTGATGCAAAAACTCCAAGAACTGCTGCAGAAATGGAATTGAAGTGGCAATATAGTGAATCTCGAGGTGAGGGAGATTGGGTAACTACACCAGGTACTCCTATTATAGTAGGGGATTATACTTATTGTTATATATTTGAAAAACTTATAAAGTTTGAAACTAAAACTGGAAAAGTAGTAAAGACTGCACCAGCACCTGGTGATGCTGCTTTCTTTATAAATTTAGCTTATGGTGATGGTAAAATTTTTGCTCCAAGACATGAGACAAGAAAAGATGGAAAGCCAGGAAAAACGTATTTAATAGCATATGATGCAGATACTTTAGAGCAATTATTTGTTACTGAATCAATTGCAGATGGTGCACAAATTCAAGCTCAAGTATTTTATTATGATGGTTATGTTTATACTGGACCAAGAACTACTAATGGTAAATATGCAGCTTTTAAAACTACTGATGTAGATCCTTCGAGACCAGATGAAGTTGTGGAACCAGCATGGATTATAGAAACAGATTCGACTTTAGGGTTTGGAACAAATGCAGGACCTGCATTTGTAAATGGAGCAATTATATTTGCAGATCAAGGTAAGATGAGACGACAAGGAAGTACAGTAAGAGCAGTTGATGCAAAAACAGGTGAAGAAATTGATTCTATGATTTTACCAAATAAAGAAGTAGTTTCATCTACAATTGTTTATTATCCAAAAAATAATCGTATATATATTAATGCTACTGATCATAGCAAGGGTGCTGTAGTTCGTTCTTTTGAGATGAATAATGATGGATCTTTTAATAGGGAGAGTATGAAAGCTTATATTTCTGATGTAGATGGAGGAGGAACTCAAGCTAGTCCAGTTATTTATAATGATAGATTATATTTAACTGGTGGTGGTCGTACTATGGGTAGTCAAGAACCATTCCATGTAATAGATGCAAATACCATGGAAGAAATATATCGAATAGATGAAATTAAAACAAAAGGTACTCCTATATTGACTACAGCATATGCAACAAAAGAAAATAATCAGGAAGTATATATTTACCTTGTTCCTTATGCACCAGAGAATGCTGGAACAGATGAAGAAATGTCTGTAATGTATATTATTAGAGATAGTATAGGTCAAACAGAGCCTAAATATGAAAAAGTACCTAATGTGGGAGAACCACAGTATGCTTCACAAAGTATGGCAATTGCACCTAATGGAAATATGGTATTTTATAATGATGCTAGAATACTTTATTGTTTTGGAAACAAAAATGATACAAGTATAGGTCCTAAAGATATTGTAAATCAAATTGATAGATTACCAGATCTAGCTGATTCTCCATATTATAATAGTGTTGAAATAAAACGTATAGTTGAGCGTTATGAGGCATTAAGTGATGCAGATAAAGAAAAAGTTACTAATATTGATAAACTAGAAAAGATATTAGAAAATGTTGATCCTATAGAATATTTAATAAATGGTATAAATTCGTTACCTAAAATTGAAGATCTAACATTAGATGATCAAGGTAAAGTTTTGTCTTTAAAAGCAACTTACGATAAACTTTCTGATGAAGATAAAATTGAAGTTACTAATAGGGATAAATTATTAAAAGCAATTGAAAAGATAGATAAATTAGGAAATGAATTCTCTGCACAGAAAGTAATAGAAGCTATAGATAAAATAAGACCAGTAGATAAGATAACATCTGTAGATAGAGTTGAAATACAAGCAGCAAGGGCTAAATATGATGAATTAGATGATGATAGCAAGGAATTAGTAACAAATATTTCAAAATTAGAAAAATCAGAAAAAAGACTTAATGAAGTATTAAATCAAATAGATAAGGTGGACAAACTTATTAAGGATACATTAATGTTTGTACCAATTAATATTAATAGTAAGCCATTGATAGACAATGTTATTAAAGCTATGGAAGGACTTACTTCAGATGATTTAGCTACTATTAATAGTTATGAGCAATACTTTGTTCCAGCTGTAATTGATTATACAAATGCATTAATTAGTGAAAAATTAATGGATGGAGATAAGAAAGTTTCTGTAAATAAAAACAATGTAAATGAAATAAAAGATATTATAGATGAAGTAGAATATTACTATGAATATATACCAGAATCAGAGCATAAATACATTGAAAATTATGAAGTTGTTTCTGAATTATTGAAAGACACAAAGAATGTAGATAATAGTAAAGAACATGGAAATATTAAGATTGATAATAACAATAACAATAATAATAAAACAAATAAAATTGAGGATGGTAATTTGCCTAAGACAGGTTCAAAAGATTACTCAGCTATTGCTGTAGTTTTCATATTGATGGGAATAGTGTTGTTTTCACATAACGATAAAAAGTTATATTAAAATTTATTTTTGATTGTCTCTCCTACTCATAGGAGAGACAATCAACTCACATAAGAAAACGATTTTTGAAATTGTAGTGTTTTAAAATACACCCTTGTATTTGGTATGACATGATTTGAAGTGGAGGGTTATTATGAAAAGAAAAAGAATACGAAAAATAATATTAATTAGTATATTAATTGTTTCGGTAATAAGTGGACTTTATAGATTATCTGTTGAACCATCGGATTATAATAAAGCTATTTCTAAACAGATATCAAAAGCAAATAAATTATTAGCAGAAGCTAATTTGGGCAATGATAAAGGTGATTATTCAAAGAATAATATTATAAAAATGAAAAATAGTGTTGCAGAAGCAGAAGCTTTGATAGAAACAGAGGCTCCTGATATTGATGATCTTAGAAAACAATATAAAAAGATAAGAGAGGATATTAAAGAATTTAAAAACTCCTACAACAATAATTGTTTATCTAAGAGTGATGTAGAAAAGTTAAAAAAAGAAAATAAATCTTTTAAAGATAAAGTTGACTTAGAGACTAATAAAAAAGCAGTATGGAATATACATGGAAGTAAAATTAAACAAATAAAACCTATAAATTTGGATATAGAAAAAGATACAGTATATGAAGATTTTATTAAACAGATTGCTAAAGATAATAATATGAATATTACCATATTATCCTTTCGTCATAATGGTGATTTGCCAGTAGAATCAAATATAAAGCTTCAAATATCTTTAGAAAAAGGGAAAAAATATTTATATAAATATGATGATATTTCTGATCATTTAATTTATAAATCTGAATTAAAATTTAAAGATGGTAATACTACATTTAGTGTAGATGAAGGTGGAGATTGGGTAATATCAGATAAAAAGCTAAAGGTAGCAAAGTTAGCTCGAAATGAAATAATAGATGATTCTGATGCTAAAGATGAAAAAAATAAGAAAGATGAAAAAGATAAGAAAGATGAATTAGAAAAGAATGAAAATAAAAATAATACAGAAAACGGTAAATTAAATACTGTTAGTACTAATGATGGTACTAAGAAGAAAAATGGGAAATCTCAAAATACTTCTACTAATAAGTCAAAAGGAGAAAAAAAATATTGTATTATAGAAATTCGTTGCGATACAATATTAAACAATATGGATAGACTTCCAAAAGGGAAAGAAAAATATATTCCTAAAGATGGTATAATTTTACCAAAAACAAGAGTAGAAGTAAAAGATGGAGAATGTGTATTTGATGTATTAAAACGAGTCACTAGAAGTAAAGGGATACAAATGGAATTTAGAAATGATCCATTATATAGTGGTGCCTATGTAGAAGGAATAAATCATTTATATGAATTTGATGGTGGAGAACTAAGTGGATGGATGTATAAGGTAGATGGATGGTTCCCAGAATATGGGTGTAGCCGGTATATTGTTAATTCAGGAAAAAATAGAGATAGACCTGGCAAGACAAATGGAGAAGTTATTTCTTGGGTTTATACTTGTAATCTTGGGAAAGATGTAGGAGATCAAGATTATTGGAAATATGACAATGAATAGAGGAGGAGTATAATATGGAGACTGGTTTTAAGACATATCATCCTATTGTGAATTTCTGCTATTTTTTAGCAGTAATTATATTTACAATGCTTTCAATGCATCCTATATTTCTTGCAATTACATTGTTCACCTCCTTTATTTACGTTATGCTTTTAGAAGGGTCATGTGCATTAAAGTCAAATATTAAGCTTGTAGTATCTATAATAGGTATTATGGGAATTGTGAATCCTTTGTTTGTTCATAAAGGGGTTACTGTACTTTTCTATTTAAATGATAATGCTGTAACTTTAGAAGCTATAATATATGGCATAGCAGCTGGTACTATGATGGTAAGTGTCATAATGTGGTTTAGATGTCTTAATCATATAATGACTTCAGATAAAATTGTATACCTTTTTGGCAGAATAACTCCTTCTCTTTCTTTAGTTTTGTCAATGTCTTTTAGATTTATTCCTCTTTTAAAGGAGCAATTCAAGGAAATTTCAGAAGGACAAAGAAATATTGGAAGAGATTCTTCTCGGGGAGGAATATTTAAAAGAGCAAAACAGTTTATTAGAGAATTTTCAATACTAATAACATGGTCATTAGAGAATTCTATAGAAATATCAGATTCTATGAGAGCTAGAGGATATGGGCTTCCTCATCGTTCAAGTTTTAGTATATTTCGATTTGATAGAAGGGATGCAATAACTTTAATTATTATAATCTCTCTATCAGTTATTGTTGCACTAGGATGTTATTGTGGTATGAATAATATAATATATTATCCAGATATTGTTATGGAAAAAATAAATTTGTGGTCTATAAATGTGTATTTGGCATATTTTGTTCTACTTATGATACCTGTGATAATTGATTTATTGGAGGAATATAAATGGAAATCATTAAGTTCAACGATGTAAGTTTTTCATATCCAATCTGTGAAAAAAAAGCAATTAAAAATATAGATATTGATATATATCCTTCAGAGTTTGTTTTAATTTGTGGAAAATCAGGTTGTGGTAAAAGTACTTTTCTTCGCTTAATAAAACAGGAGTTGGCACCTGATGGGGACTTATTTGGAGAAATACTTTATAATGGAAAATCTATATATGAGTTGAGTCCTTTTGTAAGTGCATCAGAAATTGGATTTGTCCATCAAAGTCCAGAAAAACAAATTGTAACTGATAAGGTATGGCATGAGCTTGCTTTTGGATTAGAAAGTTTGGGAATGCGTACTAAAGTTATTAGAAGACGTGTTGCTGAAATGGCTAGTTTTTTTGGGATACAAACTTGGTTTAGAAAGAGTGTTTTTGAATTATCGGGTGGACAGAAACAGTTATTAAACCTTGCTTCAGTTATGGCAATGCATCCTAAAGTTCTTATATTAGATGAACCTACATCTGAGTTGGATCCAATAGCATCTACAGAATTTATATCAATTCTGAGAAAGATAAATTTGGAATTAGGTACAACTATTATATTGTCAGAACATAGATTAGAAGAGGTGTTTCCTATAGCAGATAAAGTTCTTGTAATGGAAGAGGGGGAAGCTCAAGCTTATGGTACTCCTCTAGAAGTGGGAAAATTTTTAAGTTCAAAAGGCAAGGAACATCCTATGTATGAAGGACTTCCAACAGCTATGAAGGTATATTCTGAGGTATATCCAAAGGGTCAATGCCCTATAACAGTAAGAGATGGCAGAGTATGGTTGACAAATTTGTTGGGGGATGAACCAAGAGTTCAAAAATTAAATTGTGTACAAAAGTCTTCTAAAAAAGAACCTATTATAGAAATAAAAGATGCTTGGTTTAGATATAGTAAGGATGGTAATGATGTAATAAGAGATTTATCTCTTACTATAAATAAAGGAGAGTTATTTTCTATAATAGGAGGAAATGGTGTAGGGAAAAGTACGCTTTTAAAGATTATTACAGGTGCTAATAGGCTTTATAGAGGTAAAATTAAGATAAATGGAAAAGAAATAAAAAAATATAAATATAAAGAATTGTTTACAGAAAATTTATGTATGTTACCTCAAAATCCTATGTCATTGTTTACGGAAATTAGTGTTTTGGAAGAATTATTAGATATGGTTATGGATAATGATGCTACAGATGATGAAAAACTTAATAGGTGTAAAAACATGCTAGAACTTTTGGGGTTATCACATTTATCTGAGATGCATCCTTATGATTTAAGTGGAGGCGAACAACAAAGACTTGCATTAGGAAAAATTTTATTATTAAATCCTAAAATAATATTATTAGATGAGCCTACAAAAGGACTTGATCCTTTTTATAAAGGAGTTTTAGCTACTATATTTAAAAAACTTCAGCAAAAAGGGGTAACTATAGTTATGGTTAGTCATGATATAGAGTTCTGTGCTGAATATTTTGATAAATGTGCTATGTTGTTTGATGGAACTGTGATTTCACAGGATACACCACGGGAGCTTTTTACTGGTAATAGCTTTTATACTACAGCTTCTAATCGTATGTCTAAACATTTATTTGAGAATGCAATAACCTGTGAGGATGTGATTCAATTATGCGAGCAAAATATGATCCAAAACGCTATAGGTTAGCACATAAAAAAAGGACAAAGGTGACAGCTTTTATTATATTTGTTATTATTCCTATTACTATATTTATAGGGATTAGATACTTAGAAGATAAGAGGTATAAACTTATAGGATTACTTATTATATTTTATACTATGTTACCTTTTTTTATGGTATTTGAGAAGAGACGTCCAAGAGCTAGAGAAATAGTAATGATAGCAGTTATGTCAGCATTGACTACTATTGGAAATTTAATGTGTTTTATGATAACTCCTTTTCAACCAGGAACTGCAATGGTCATTTTGTCAGGAATATCCTTTGGTCCAGAGGCTGGTTTTTTAGTAGGTGCTATTGCAAGATTTTTAGTTAATTTTTTTGCTGGACATGGTCCTTGGACACCATGGCAGATGTTTTGTTGGGGAATACTAGGATTTTTATCAGGATTGATATTCAATAAGACTGAAGTAGATAAAGCAAAATCAAGGAGTTTTCAAATTATAGTTGGTCCAGTATTAAGTATAATAATATCTATATCAATAGGTTATGGTATATATACTTTTACTAAGGCTTCAGGAACTTTTATGGGGTGGTGGTTATATGCTTTTGGAGCCATAGGTCTTTTAGTAGGGCTTCTTATACAAAGGAAAAGGTTGCCTATTGATGATATAACTTTATCAATTTTTGGCTTTTTAGCAACTTTTATAATATATGGAGGAATAATGAATATTGCTACTATGGTTATGGCCAGTGCAATACCAGCTTCTAAAATTACTATGAGTTTGAAATCTTTAGCAATACTTTATGTTTCAGGCGTGCCCTATGATAGTGTTCATGCTTTCGGTACAGCTTTCTTTTTATTTGTATTTGGGGAAAAGATGATAAGAAAAATGGAACGAGTGAAAATAAAATATAGATTATATGTTTAGCTCTACAATAATTGTAGAGCTATTTATTATTAAATTTTAAATTATAGCTAAAAATATAATGAAATTTTAAGTGTTTAAGTAATTGTTATGTTATGATATACTTATTTATAAGCATTCAAAGATATGGAGGTATCGAGTTGGTTCTGTATTATATAAAGATTATTTTATTTATGCTATTTATATTAAGTGTTTTAGGATATATTTTTGTAGTAATAAAAGAAAAAATATATTTAAAAAACAACATAATTGTTATTAATAAAAAATCTGTAACTCCAAAGCACATAAAAGAAGCAGATATTAAAGAGTTTATGTTAGATGGTAATAAAATAAAGGCTGGAGATGAGGTAAAAGTATTATTAAGAGGAAATAAAAAATTAAAAGGAATTATTATTGGAGCTAAAAGAAAAGATAGATCTATATTAATGGTTACCCATAATGATGAGGTGAAAAAGTTTAATATAGAAAACATTATAAGGTTTAAAATAATAAGCAAATATGGGAAGTTTTTTTAAAACTTTAGTAATTAATTTTACTAAACAAGAAGGGATAATTTAAATAATGTCGAACTCTTAGTTTATCGATAAAAAGAAGGGTGGTTTTAATGTCTAGTGAGAGACATAAGAAAAAAAGATTTGGAATTTCATTAATTATATTTATATTTATTTATTTAATACTTAGAAGTATACCCATATTATATGCTTCAACATTTAAAACTACCCTTGCAGATAAAAGTTCTGTAGAAGAAAAAATTGAAACAGAGGGAATAATTATAAAAAAAGAACAAGTTTATAAAGCTGATTGTGAAGGAAAGGTATCTCTTAATAAAAAGAAAGGAGACAGAGTAGGTGTAGGAGTAAAAATTGGGCAACTTTCTTCAATAAGTGATAATTCCACATTAAAAACAAAATTAGATGAGGTTAATAAAAAAATTGAATCATTAGAAAACATTGAAAATGATAGTAAGTTATTAGAAGAGGATAAGGAAAAGAATTTAAAAAACATTGATGTACTTGTAGATGAGTTACAAACAAAAATATTTGAGGGAAAATATGAAACAGCAAGTTTATTAGAAAATGAACTATATCTATATTTTGAAAAGCAGCAAATATTAGAAGGAGATAACACCTTAGCAGCTCAAAGTCTTAAAAATCTTAAAGAGAAGAGAGATAGATTATTAAAAGAAATATCAGATAATGCAATAACTTATTATTCACAGGAATCAGGAATAATTTCGTATAATGTAGATGGATTAGAAGATGTTTTTTCTGCAAATGATGTATTAAACTATAATTATGATAATTTTAGAAAAATCCAATCAGATGTAAAGAAGATAAAAGATGGAATGAATTTAGAAGTAGGGGAACCGGTTTTCAAGATTATTGATAATCTTGAGTGGTACCTAATGGTTAAGGTTGATGATATAAGAGAATTAGACAAAATAGAAGAAGGTAGTAATATACTTGTTTCTATAGATGATAAAGAAGAAAAAATAGAAGGAAAAATTGTAAAAATTGATAAAAACAAAAGAAAAGCTATTATGATAATAAAATTTAATGATTTTTTTCATAAATATTATGATAAAAGATATGTTAATGTTGATCTAATTAAAAATATACCTGAAGGGCTTAGAGTACCAAAAAAGGTAATTTGCAAGCAAGACGGAATTGATGGTGTATATGTAAAAGATATAAGCGGTATAATTAGATTTAGACCTATAAAAATATTGGGTCAAGATGATAAATATGCTATAGTTGACGAGGGAGATAAGAATCATATGGTTAATATAGAAGGAAGTGATAAAGTTAAAAAAACAGTAACAACTTATGATGAAATATTATTGAATACAAGTCGAATAAGAGAAGGACAAATTGTAGATTGACATAAGGAGGCAATGAATATTATGATTAATTTACGTGAAAATATTTTAACTGTTCAAGAGAATATTGAGAAATCTTTAGATAGAGTAGGTAGAAAAAAGGACGAAGTTACATTAATAGCCGTAACTAAAACGGTAGATATTGAAACAGTTCAAGAAGCTCTTGATTTAGGGATAGAGAATGTTGGGGAAAATAGGGTGCAGGAATTAGAAAGAAAATATGAAAAAATTGGTGATGATGCTACATGGCATATGATAGGTCATCTCCAAAGTAATAAAGTAAAATATATTTTAGATAAGGTAAGCTTAGTACATTCTTTAGATAGAAAATCACTTGCTAAAGAATTAAATAAAAGAGCAAAAGGAGCCGATAAAATAATTGAAGCATTAATTCAAGTAAATGTGGCGGAAGAAGAAAGCAAATTTGGCCTAAAAGTAGAAGAAGTAATACCTTTTATTGAATCGATAATTCCAATGGAAAATATAAAAATTAAAGGCTTAATGACTATAGCACCTTATTCTGAAAATCCAGAAGAAGTAAGATATGTATTTCGAGATTTAAGGAAATTAAGAGATACTATAGAAGATAAAAATTATAAGGATGTTGAAATGAAATACCTCTCCATGGGGATGACTAATGATTATGAAATAGCAATTGAAGAAGGTTCAAATATGGTTAGAATAGGAACAGCATTGTTTGGTGAAAGGAAATATAAATAAAAGGGAGGGATTCTAATGTCAGGGTTTCTCAATAAAGTTAAATATTTTATGGGAATTGAGGATCTTGATGAGTACGAAGATGATTATGAGGACGAAAATTATGAATATTTAGACAAAGGAGAATTAGAGATGCCCGTTGAAACAAAAGCTTCAAGAAAAAATAATAAAGTCGTAAATATTCATACTAATGCTAATATGAAATTAGTAGTCCATGAACCAATTAATTTTGAAGATGCACCTAAGATTGTTGATGATATAAAAATGAGAAATACAGTAGTTGTCAATTTAGAACATGTAGAAGGAGTTATGAAAAAGCAAGTATTTGACTTTATTAATGGTGGAATATATTCTTTAGGTGGAAAAATCCACAAAGTTTCTAAAGATATATTTATTTTAGCACCTGATAATGTAGAGATAGTAGGTAAAATGAAAGATGATATAGACAATACAAATGCTTTTAATTGGTAACTTAATTATAAGGAATAAGAGGTATGTATATGCAAGCTATATATAAGGCAATTAGTATATTGATACAGATAATACAAATATTTATTTTTATAAGAGTATTATTATCATATTTACCTTTGAGTAGGAACAATCCAATAATAGAATTGATTTATGAAATGACAGAACCTATACTTGCTCCTTGTAGAGAGTTGTTGTATAGAATAGGATTAGGTGGAGGAATGTTTGATTTTTCTCCCCTTCTTGCATTATTAATATTGAGATTATTACAGTCTTTAATATTTAGAATTATTTTTTTATAAATTTTGGTGATATAGGTGATAAAAAACAAAGAAAAGTATTTAGAATTTATAACTGATGACAACCAAATATTAATTATGAGAAATTTATTAGATAAAATAGAAACTGTAATGAAAAATCATTCAATTGAATCTACCAGTTTTTTTGATCCATATCAAAGAAGGTTGTCAATTTCTATATTAAATAGATTTATAGATATATCTTATACTGAGGAAGGTGGAATTTTAGAAGCAGAAAGAAAATTATTTATTATATACCCTGATTATATTTATATGGACAATACAGAGGATTATGTTACAGCCTTGAGTATAAAAGGTAGCATTGATAAATTAAATCATAAGGATTTTTTAGGTGCATTGTTAGGTTTAGGAATAAATAGAGATAAAATAGGGGATATTTTAATACATAGAGAGCAAGTTCAGGTTATTGTTAAAAAAGAGATAAGTGATTATATACTATACAATTTAAAAAAAGTTGGGAAGCAAAATGTAAAAGTAAAAGAAATAAGTGTAGAGGAATTAAAGCCTAATAAAATAGAATTTAAAGAAAAATATGTGACATTATCCTCTAATAGATTAGATGCATTAATTAGTAGTGCATATAATTTGTCAAGGAAAAGTAGTTCTGCTTTAGTTGAAAAGGGAAAAGTAAAAGTTAATTGGGAGCCAATAGAGAAATCTTCTGTGGAAATTTTTGAAGATGATATAATATCAGTGAGGGGATATGGTAGATTTACAGTAAATGCTTTTCAAGGTATAAGTAATAAAGGTAGATTGAAAGCAGTTGTTAGAATTTTAAAGTAAATGGAGTGAGTTGACATGTTGACACCTTTAGATATTCAAAATAAAGAATTTAAGACAGCTTTTAGAGGATACAAAGAAGCTGAGGTAGATAGGTTTTTAGATGAAGTTATTATGGATTATGAAAAGGTCTATAGAGAGAATTTAGAACTAAAAGATAAATTAGTAGTTTTAGCAGATCAAATAAAACAATATGAAGAATTAGAGGAAACTCTTAAAGAAACATTGGTAGTTGCTCAAAGTACTGCAGATGAATTGGCTAGTTCATCAAGACAAAAATCTAAATTAATAATTGAAGAAGCAGAAGCAGAATCTAGAAAAATTATTAATAGAGCCTACGAAGAAGTAAGAGATATTGAAGAGCAATATAAATTTTTAAAAAAAGAAATATTTGTTTTTAAGACAAAATTTAAATCTTTTATAGAATCACAATTAATTACAATTGAAGATTTTTATGATTCAATTGAAGAAAAAGAAGAAGAAAAGAGCAAAACTGATTTGCGATCACATAATGAAGAAGAAAATAAAGTTATTGATTCGCAATCACATACGGAGGAAGAAGAAAATTTAGGGGCTTAGCCCCTTTTTTATTGTGAAGTTAACAATAGAAAATGGCAATGATTAATGGAGGTATTTAAATGACTACAGCTGTTAATATAGGAAAAGGTATTGAAATAGGAGGAAAAGATTTTATAATAATAGCTGGACCATGTGCAGTTGAAAGCGAAGAACAAATGGATAAAACAGGGAAGTTTTTAAAAGATTTAGGTATTAATCTAATAAGAGGTGGAGCCTATAAACCAAGAACTAGCCCTTCGTCATTTCAAGGTTTAGGTATTAAGGGATTAGAAATATTGAAAAAGATTAAACAAAAATATGGATTGCAAATTGTGTCTGAAATAATAGATCCTAGAGATATAGAAAGGGCTAGTGATTTTGTAGATATAATACAAATTGGTTCAAGGAATATGCAAAATTATTCGCTTTTAAAGGAAGTTGGAAAGACGAACAAGCCAGTTTTATTAAAGAGAGGGATGAGTTCTACAATAAAAGAGTGGTTAATGGCAGCAAAATATATTGAAGTAGAGGGAAATAATAAAGTAATACTTTGTGAAAGAGGCATAAGGACTTTTGAAGATTATACTAGAAATACTTTAGATTTAGTAAGTGTACCAATAATTAAATCTCTTTCCCAGTACCCTATAATAGTTGATCCTAGTCATGGAACTGGTAGGCGAGAACTTATATTACCAGCAACTAAAGCTGCATTGGCTATAGGGGCTGATGGTGTTATGATTGAAATACATCCAGAGCCATTAGAAGCCCTATCAGATGGTGAGCAATCATTAAATTTTTATGAATTTGAAAAATTGTTCAAAGAGCTTAAAAAATAGAATAATGAGTTTTTACAAAATATAGTTGATTATTATTTTGAATTATGGAGACATTAATATAAGGGGAGTTAAATGGAAAAAAAAGAAGAAAATATAGAAGAAAAACTAGATAAGATAGCACTAACATTAGAAAAGACTAAAATTGTTGAATATATAGATTTGATTAACAATAGAAAAAAATTAATTTATGTAAATTTTATACAAGGTCTAGCAAGAGGTTTTGGAATGGCCATAGGGTTTACGGCTTTAGGAGCATTGTTTGTATATTTCTTACAATTATTAATCAAATTAAATCTTCCCCTTATAGGAGATTTTATTACTGAAATAGTCAAAATAGTTCAAGATAATTTGTAAATGGAGGTCAGAATGGAGAAAAGTATGAAAGATCATTATATAAATCGACTATTGGAAGAAAAAAAGAATTTAGAGGAAATACTCATAAAAATGGACAGTAAAGATAAAAAGGAAGCTATGGAAGATTATTATAGTGAGTTATCATTTTATGATAATCATCCTGCTGATTTAGGAACAGAAATTTTTATGATGGAACAGGATAAGGGATTAAAAAACAAAATAAGAAATACTATATTAGAAATAGAACAATCTTTAGAAAAAATAAAAGATAATACTTTTGGTTTATGTGACATTTGTGGTAGTGAAATAGATAAAGATAGATTAGAACTAATTCCTTATGTGAAATTTTGTACTGATTGTGCCAAACAAAAAAATTCTTTAGATAAGAATGATCAATTTAGACCAGTAGAAGAAAAGACAATTGAGCCTTTTTATAGAGTTAGAAAAAATGTGGAATTTGATGATGAAGATAGTTATCAAGCATTGGCTAGATTTAATGAAATTAAAAAAGATCCTTCTTTTTCTACAGGTGACAATCAAGGAGTATTCGATGAAGTGGAAAAAGGAATTGTAGAGGATGTAGAAAAAATATCAGAGGATTATTATAAGGATTCTTTAGAATAAGATAGTATTTTTACAATCTAATAGCTTATTAACTAAAATGCTAGTATAAATACTAGCATTTTTATTGTAAAAAATACTATAATCATTTACAATATAGATATGTAAAAGGGATAGATGAGGAGTTGATTTACTTGTTATATATAATAATGCCAATAATTTTAGCACTGGATCAATTTACAAAATTTATGGCTACTAAATATCTTAAAGATAAACCTAGTGTTTCTGTTATAGATAATATACTTAAATTTATGTATGTAGAAAATTATGGAGCAGCTTTTGGAATGTTACAAAACAAAAAGATTTTTTTTATTATTATAACTTTATTAGTTTTTATAATTATTATTGCATTTTTATTTAATAAATATAATCAAATAAACAATCTTATGAGAATTGCTTTAATTATGTTTTTGGGAGGAGCATTGGGAAATTTCATTGATAGAATAAGGCTTGGTTATGTTATAGATTTTATTAGTATTAAAATTGGAAAAAATTACAATTTTCCTGTTTTTAATATAGCTGATAGTTTTATTGTAGTAGCTACAGTACTTATAATCTATATGGTAATATTTAATAAATACGAGGTTTAGGTGAGTATATATGGAGTCATTAAAAATACAAGTTGAAGAAAATGAAAGTAATATTAGACTTGATGTTTATGTAGCTAATAGAGTAAAAAGAGAGTCTAGAACATATATTCAAAAATTGATTAAAAATGGATATATAAAAGTAAATGGTAAGAAGGTAAAATCTAAATATTTAGTTAAAACAGGAGATCGAATAATAATAAATTTTCCTGGTCCCAAGGTAATAGAAATAAAACCTGAAGATATCCCTTTGGATATTATTTATGAAGATAGAAATATTGCTATTGTAAACAAGCCCCAGGGCATGGTAGTTCATCCAGCCAATGGAAATTTTTCAGGCACGTTAGTCAATGGACTTCTTTATTATTTTGAACATTTATCTGATTGTAATGGATTAATGCGTCCAGGAATTGTTCATAGATTAGATAAAGATACTTCAGGTTTATTGATAATTGCAAAAGATAATTACTCCCATGAAATACTAGCTAAGGAATTTAAGGCTAGAAATATAAAAAGGAAGTATTATGTACTAGTTCATGGCAATGTAAAAGTAGATAGAGATACTATTAATACACTTATTGGAAGACATCCAGTAGATAGAAAAAGAATGTCTGTAGTAAAAAAGAATGGTAAGGAAGCTATAACCCACTTTAAAGTATTAGAAAGATATGATGATTATACATTATTAGAAGTGGAATTGGAAACAGGCAGGACTCATCAAATAAGAGTTCATATGGCTTATATAAACCATCCTGTAGTAGGTGATATGACTTATTCAAATAGAAAAAATAAGTTTAAAATTAAAGGTCAATTACTTCATGCACGAGAGCTAGGTTTTATTCATCCGGTTAAAAATGTGTATATGGAATTTGTATCAGATGTACCTGATTATTTTGAAAACATACTTATTGCATTAAGAAAGAATAGGAGGTGTTTTTTGTGAGAACTAAAGCTTTGATTTTAGATGATAAATCTATACAAAGAGCTACTATTAGAATTGCTAATGAAATAATAGAAAGAAATAGAGGTACTAAAGATTTAGTTTTAGTAGGTATAAAAACTAGAGGTGTACCTTTTGCTGAAAGATTAGGAGAAAAGATTTACGAAATAGAAAATGTACGAGTACCAGTAGTAACATTAGATATAACTTTTTATAGAGATGATTTAACAGAAATAAGTCAAAATCCTATAGTAAAAGATAATCAATTTGATGTAGATATAAATGATAAAGTTGTAGTTTTAGTTGATGATGTTATATTTACTGGAAGGACTGCTAGAGCTGCTCTTGATGCATTGATGGATAGAGGTAGACCTAATAAAGTTCAATTAGTAGTATTAATTGATAGGGGACATAGAGAACTACCAATAAGGCCAGATTATGTGGGGAAGAATGTTCCTACTTCAAGAACTGAAATAGTTAGTGTTCAGTTTTATGAAACAGATAATGTTGATCAGGTTGTTATTAAAGAAAAAAGGTAGAAAATTAGCTTTCTACCTTTTTAATATTATCAATATATTCATTTTTAGGAGTTACATATATTGTTTTATAGTTTTCATAGATAACCATTCCAGGTTTAGCACCTTTAAGTTTTTTTACATGCTTTACTTCAGTATAATCTATAGGCAAATTTTGGGACATTCTACCTTTACTATAATACCCTGCCAACATTGCACCTTCGTTTATAGCAGTTTCACTGAATTCTTTTTGTTTATTTTTAATTATTACATGACTACCAGGAATGTCTTTAGTATGGAGCCATAAATCATCTTTATTAGAAAATTTTAAAGTTAAATAATCATTTTGTTTGTTATTTTTTCCCACATAAATATGAAATCCATCAGAAGATACAAAATGATGAGGTTTAGATTGTTTTTGATTATTTTTTTTCTTTTTATTATTTTTTCTTTTTATATATCCTTGTTCTATAAGTTCAGTTTTTATTTCATCTAATTCCTCAATTTCAGTACAATTATCTATACTCATTAAAACATTTTCAAGATATTTTATTTCATATTCAGTTTTTGGTATTTGTGTTTTTAAGAGTTTGTGGGCATTTTTTAATTTAGTATAAGATTTATAGTATTTTTGTGCATTTTTAGCTGGTGATAAATTAGGTTCTAGTGGTATTTTTATCTTTTTTAAATTTTCATCATAAAAATTTTCTACTTCAGCTTCTTTGTCTCCTTTTTTAATTTTATAAACATTTGCTGAGATTAAATCACCAAAAATCTTATATTCATCCCTATTAGAAGCTTTTCTAATTTTTTCTTTTCTTTTTGCCAACTTATTTTTTGAACGTTCTAATTTGATTTCTAATATTTTTTTAATAGAATGAGATTTTTGATTTATTCTATCATAAATATCTTTTTCTCTATAGTATTTGTCAAGTACTTTGCTAATAGAAGAAAAAGATTGTTTGTTTAAATTGCCATATTGAGTTATATCTAAGGCATGAAAAGCAACTAAAGAGTTGTTTTTGTATATTAAAGTAGGTTTGAAATCTAAGTATTCAACTTTATTCACTATATTTTTAAAGGTATAAAATAATGTATTTATTTCTTCTTTATTTAAGCTGTCAATAGTTCTATCTGAATCTATTTTGGCAATAAAACAAATTTCTCTACCTATCAATGGACTAATTCCAATGTAATTTGTATATATGAATTTAAAAATAGGCATATTTCCTCTACAATTTTCTACAGTTTCTAAAAAGGTAATTTTATCTACTGCAAAAGGTGTTGTTTTATTTTGTGTAGGGGGGTTGTCATATTTTAAACCAGGTAATACTTGTCGGACTCTGCTAATATCTTTTGGTATTCTTTTAATTGAGTCATAAATTTTACCAGTTTGTTTATCTAACAAAATGATATTACTGTGTTTTCCCATTATTTCAATTACTAATCTTTTAGTTGATAATTGTCCCATTTCATCATAAGAGTCTATATCAATAAATATAACTCTATCTAATGATAATTGTTCAATATTTGAAATAGTTCCTCCTTGAAGATGCTTTCTAAGAAGCATACAAAACATTGGGGGAGATTGGGGATTTTCTTTTGAATAATTTGTTAGATAAATTCTTGGATTATTACTACTAGAAGAAATTAGTAATTTGAAATTTGTTTTATTGTTATAAATATAAAAAAGAATTTCATCTTTTTCTTGTTGATATATTTTATTAATTTTGCCACCAAGAATTTTATTATTTAATTCTTCTATCAGTGCTCTTGTAACTATTCCGTCAAATGCCATAATAATTCCTCCAATAATATTTTTCGTATATAAAGTATATCATGTTAATCAAGACAAATAAACTAAAAACACAAGTGGAAAGTTATTGAAATTTATCTAATATTAAATTTTTGTAACATTTCATAGATTTTTGAGGGATTGACTAGTATAATAGTCAGTATAGGAATATTTATAGTATGTTTTTTGTTATTGTTATTTAAGGAGGAAAAAATATGATAAGGAGTATGACAGGTTTTGGTAGAGGTGAATTTAGTGATGATAAATATAGTTTTTTAGTGGAGATGAAAACTCTTAATCATAGGTACAATGATATTATTGTGAAAATACCTAAGCATATAAGTTTTTTAGAAGATAAAGTAAAAAAAAGGGTAAAAGATCAGATTAATAGAGGTAGAGTTGAAGTATATATAAATTTAGAGTATTTAGATCAATCAGATATAGATATTAAAACTAATGTGCCTTTAGCCAAATCTTATTTTGAGGCTATAGAAATTATAAATAAGGAATTGGGTATTGAGGATAAGGTGACTTTAAATCATATATTAGCTAATGAGGAAGTTATTAAATTTGAAAAGAAAGAATTAAATGAAGAAAGGGTATGGTTTTGTTTGGAAAAAGCAATGGAAAAAGCTTTAAATGAAACAATAGATATGCGTAAAGAAGAAGGTATAGAATTATCTAAAGATATCCAGTCTAATTTATTAGTTGTTGAAGGAAAATTAAAAGAAATAGAAAAAAGATCTCCATTAGTGGTGGACGAGTATAAGGTGAAGCTTAAAGGAAGAGTAGAAAAATTATTAGATGAAGAATATGAATTAGATGAAGAAAAACTTGAAAATGAAATAGTCTTTTTTGCTGATAAATGTGATATTAATGAAGAGGTTATAAGATTACATAGTCATATAAATCAGTTTCGTGATAGTTTAAATGAAGATGTACCAGTAGGTAGAAAACTTGATTTTTTAGTTCAAGAAATGAATAGAGAAATAAATACTATAGGCTCAAAAGCCAGTGATTTAGAAATTAGTAAGAATGTAGTAGAAATTAAAAGTGAAATAGAAAAAATAAGAGAACAAATTCAAAATGTAGAATAAGGAGGAAAGTTGGAATGTCAATTAGATTGATTAATATAGGTTTTGGGAATATAGTATCAGCCAATAGAATAATTGCTATTGTTAGTCCAGAATCAGCACCTATAAAGAGAATGATTCAAGAGGCTAGAGATAGGAAAATGCTTATAGATGCAACTTATGGTCGTAGGACTAGGGCAGTAATTATTGTTGATAGTGACCATATTATATTATCAGCAGTACAACCAGAAACTGTTGCTCATAGGTTGAATGGCAAAGAAACAGAAGATACTGATATAAATGAGAAAGAGGGATAATATGGAAGAGGGTTTATTGTTAGTTATATCTGGACCATCTGGTTCAGGAAAAGGTACTATCTGTAAAGAACTTTTGAAAAGAAATCAAAATATTAATTTTTCAATAAGTACTACCACAAGAAAACCTCGAAAAGGAGAGGCACATGGAGTAAATTATTTTTTTATTGATGAGGAAAGATTTAAAAATATGGTAGAAAACAATGAATTTTTAGAATATGCTCGCGTGCATGGTAATTATTATGGGACTCCTAGAGAATATGTAGTTGAAAAATTAAGTAAGGGAGAAAATATTATTTTAGAGATTGATGTTCAAGGGGCTTTAGAAATAAAGAAGACATATCCTGAGGGGGTATTTATATTTATTTTGCCACCTTCAATAGAAGAATTAAAAAATAGAATAGTTAAAAGAGGAACAGAATCTCAAGATGATATAGATAGAAGACTTAATAATGCATATAAAGAAATAGAATTTGCAACAAAATATGATTATGCAATAGTTAATGATGAAGTATTGATAGCAGTAGAAAAAATTGAAGCCATTATTAGTGCTGAGAAGAATCGAGCAATTAGGCAACAAGATTTTATAAAACAGATAATTTTATAGAGGAGGTATTCTGTTATGTTATATCCATCAATTGATGAGTTGACAAAAAAAGTTGATAGTAAATATACATTGGTGATGGTAACTGCTAGAAGAGCAAGACAGTTGGTAGATGGTGCAAAACCTAAAATAGAAACTGAATCTGCTAAGCCAGTTACTATAGCAATAGAAGAATTTAATCAAGATAAAATATCTTATAAAAAGCCAAATATAAAGAGTGTCAAGTAGGTGAATAAATTGTTAAAAAATAAAAATGTTTTGGTAGGGGTAACAGGTGGAATTGCAGCTTACAAAGTAGTAGATGTTGTAAGTAGATTAAAAAAAATGGGAGCCAATGTGGATGTTGTTATGACAAAAGAAGCTACTAATTTTGTAGGACCACTTACTTTTCAAACTATTTCACAAAATTATGTTTCAATAGATATGTTTGATGAACCTAAAACATGGAATGTAGAGCATATAGCTTTAGCAGACAAAGCAGATATAGTTTTAATTGCACCTGCTACTGCTAACATTATTGGGAAAATTGCCAATGGTATAGCAGATGACATGTTAACAACGGTGATTATGGCTACTAAAGCAAAAGTAGTTTTTGCAGCATCAATGAATACAAATATGTATTTAAATCCTATTGTACAATCTAATATAGATAAACTTAAGGGAATGAATTATGAATTTATAGAGCCTTGTACTGGAAGACTTGCTTGTGGTATATATGGAAAAGGAAGGATGGCTGAACCAGTTAATATTGTGGAATATATTGTAAATTCTTTTAGAGATTCAACTTTGTTGGATAAAAAAATTGTGGTAACGGCTGGTCCTACTATTGAGCCGTTAGATCCAGTAAGATATATGACTAATTTTTCAAGTGGGAAAATGGGATATGCTTTAGCGGAAGAAGCTAGTAAAAGAGGTGGAAATGTAACTTTAGTAACTGGACCAACAAATATTTCACCACCCCCAAATGTAAGAGTTATAAATGTGAATACAACAATTGAAATGCTAAATGCTGTTGAAGGAGTTTTTGAGACTTCAGATGTTCTAATAAAAGCAGCTGCACCCTTAGACTATAGGCCTGAAAAGGTTAGTAAAACAAAAATAAAGAAAAAGAAGAAAGACGATGATATATTAGAAATAAGGTATGTGAGAAATCCTGATATAGCAGCTAAGCTAGGTAAGATTAAGAAAAATCAAATTATGGTGGGTTTTGCAGCTGAAACCGAGAATATTAAAGAGTACGCAAAAGAAAAAATAAAAGAAAAAAATTTTGATTTTATAGTTGCAAATGATATTTCAAAAGAGAATGCAGGATTTAGAGCAGATACCAATATAGTGACTATAATAGATAGATTAGGCAGTATAGAAAATTATCCTTTAATGAGTAAACGAAAATTGGCAAAAGTTATTTTGGATAAGATAGAAAAAATAATTGAAGCTAGATGATTTGTAATCTAGCTTTTAATTTTTCAACAAGAAGGAATGATTATATATGAAAAAATTAGCTGCTAAAATAATTATAGATAATAGAGTTGCAAAGTTAGATAAGCCTTTTACTTATTTAGTAAAAGATGACATAAAACATAATGTTAAGGAAGGTATGAGAGTAGTTGTTCCTTTTGGCAGGGGAAATAGATTTATAAAAGGCATAATAATAAAATTAGAATATTATAATGGAGATATTACAAAACTTAAGTATATAGAAGAAATATTAGACGATAAACCTTTAATATCAAAAGAATTGATAGAATTAAGTTTGTGGATGAGTGAGTATTATTTATCACCATATTTAGATGCTTTCAATGCAGTTTTACCTCCGGGAGATTTTAAAGAAATAAATTCTTTTATAAAATTGGAACCTAATAAAACTGTGGAATATGAAAAATTAACTGGTATGGAATTGAAAATTATAAAGTTATTGAACAATAAAAAAAGTATTCCAATAGAAGAAATGAAAACTATATTAAATAATAAAAATGTAAATAGATATATTAATAGTTTGGAAGAAAAAGATTTGGTTAGTACTTATTTTGAAATAGATACAAAAATAAGTAGAAAATATGAAAAATTTGTTTTATTAAATGATAGAATAAGTTCTTTAGAGGAACAAATAACGAAGATAGGTACAAGAGCTTATAAGCAGATAGAGATTATTAAATATCTGTACTTAAAGAAAAAAGAAGGTATATGGTTAAAAGATTTACTTAATGTAATGAATACATCTTATTCAACTGTAAAGGCTTTGGAGCAAAAGGGTATAGTTTCTATAATAGATAAAGAGGTATTGAGAAGTCCAATTCCTACTGATATAGAAAACTATGAAAGTTTTAAATTATCAAATGCACAGCAATATTGTGTTGATACTATTTTTAATAATATACTAAATAATAGTATAGATAATAAATTTTTGATTCATGGTGTGACTGGTAGTGGGAAAACCGAAGTATATCTTCAATTGATAGAAAGGGTTATTGCTATAGGCAAGCAAGCAATAGTATTGGTACCTGAAATTTCTTTGACTCCTCAAATAGTAGAAAGATTTGTTGGGCGATTTGGAGCTAATGTGGCTGTTCTACATAGTAAGCTTTCTTTTGGTGAAAGGTTTGATGAGTGGCGAAGAATCAAAGAAGGTAAAGTGCAAATTGTTGTAGGTGCTAGGTCTGCGATTTTTGCTCCTTTTGAAAAGTTAGGATTAATTATAATAGATGAGGAACATGAAAATAGTTATAAATCTAGTATGAATCCTAAATACAATACTATAGAAGTGGCTGAAAAGAGATGTGAATTGGAAGATGCTTATTTAGTATTGGGAACTGCAACTCCTTCTATTGAAACTTATTACAGATCTTTAAATAATGAGATACATTTGTTAAAATTACCTAATAGAATAAATAAAAAAAAATTACCTAATATTAATATAGTGGATATGAGGGAAGAGTTGGAAAAGGGGAATAAAACAATTTTTAGTTCTAAATTGTTTGAAGGAATATTAGAAAATTTAAAGCAAAATAAACAGACAATTTTGTTTTTGAATAGGAGAGGTTATTCTACTTTTGTTTCTTGTAGGAAATGTGGATATGTGTTAAAATGTAGTAACTGTGATATATCTATGACCTATCATTTTCAACAAAATATATTAAAATGTCATTATTGTGGTTTAACAAAAAAGCCTCCACAAGTATGCCCCTCGTGTAAAAGTAAATATATAAAATATTTTGGGGTTGGTACTCAAAAAGTGGAAGAGGAAATTAAAAAATATTTTCCTAAGGCAAGGGTATCTAGGATGGACATGGATACAACCACTAGAAAAGGTAGTCATCAAAAAATTTTAGATAATATGAAAAAAAACAAAATTGATATTTTAATAGGAACTCAAATGGTATCGAAAGGTTTAGATTTTCCCAATGTGACTTTAGTAGGAATTATTGCTGCAGATACTAGTTTAAATTTACCGGATTATAGGGCTTCTGAAAGAACTTTTCAATTAGTAACTCAAGTTGCAGGTAGATCAGGTAGAGGTGATATGGAAGGTAATGTTATAGTTCAAACTTATAATCCTGAACATTTTAGTATACAGTTAGCTAAGAAACATGATTATGAAGGGTTTTATGAAAAAGAAATACTTTTGAGAAAAGAATTTCTTTTTCCTCCTTTTGCAAATTTAATAAGTCTATTATTTTATGGAAAAGATGAAGAGAGAGTTTCTTTTATGTCAAAAATTGTATATAATAAAATAGTTGAGTATTTAAAAAAACAGAACAAAATGGGGATTGTACAAAATATATATGGACCTAGTCCAGCACCATTAGAAAGAATAAAAAATAATTATAGATATCAAATATTGATAAAGTGTAAGGATAATGATTTAGAAATGTTAAAATCCCTTATAAGTAGGGTATATATAAACAATAATGATAAATTATATAAAAATGTTAAATTTAATATAGATGTTAATCCAAATTCTATACTATAGGAGGATGAGTTATGGCACTTAGACAAATTAGATGTGTAAATGATTCTATACTTAGGAAAGAATCCAGAGATATTACTAATATAAATGACAGAATAATAACTTTATTAGATGATATGGCAGAAACAATGTATGAAAATGAAGGAGTAGGACTTGCTGCTCCCCAAGTGGGAGTATTGAGAAAAGCAGTTGTAATAGATGTAGGAGAAGGTCTTTGGAAATTGATAAATCCTGAAGTTATAGAAAAAGATGGGGAATCTATTGATATAGAAGGATGTTTAAGTATTCCAGGGAGAGCTGGTAAAGTAAAAAGGCCTGAAAAAGTCAAGGTAAAATACTTAGATGTAGATGGAAAAGAACAAATATTAGAAGGAGAAGGACTTTTAGCAAGGGCTCTATGTCATGAAATTGATCATTTAAAAGGTGTGCTATTTATAGATAAAATAGTTGAAGAAATTGAAGTGGAATAGTAAGGGTTGAGGTGATAATATATGAAAATAATATATATGGGAACACCAGATTTTGCAGTTCCTCCCCTTGAGGCTTTGTACAATGAAGGATTTGAAATACCTTTAGTAATCAGCCAAAAGGATAGACCAAGAGGGAGAGGCAAAAAAGTACATCCAACACCAGTTAAATCAAAAGCTCAACATTTTAAATTGGATGTTTATCAGCCAGATAATATTAATAGTATAGAGAGTGTAAAAATTTTAGAAAAAATTGCACCAGATATAATTGTAGTTACAGCTTATGGTCAAATTATAAAGCAAGATATATTAACTATACCTAAATATGGCTGTATCAATATACATGCATCGTTACTTCCCCAATATAGGGGTGCAGCACCTATAAATTGGGCTATTATAGAAGGTGAGAAGGAAACAGGTATAACTATTATGAAAATGGAAGAAGGTTTAGATTCAGGCCCAATATTATTGCAAGAATCTGTGAAAATTGGAGAAAATGATGATTCACAAATAATTCATGATAAATTATCTTTTCTAGGAAGCAAACTTATAGTTAATACTTTAAAAAAATTAAAAAATGGAAATATTAAAGAGACACCTCAAAATGACAATAAAGCAACTTATGCATCAAAAATAACTAAAAATATGGGAAGAATAGATTGGAATGATAGTGGTGCAAATATAAAAAATAAGGTTAGAGGATTAAAACCTTGGCCAAGTGCTTACACTTATTATAAAGATAAGAACATGAAAATTCATGAAGTCAATATTATTGACAAATTTAAGGAAGGAAAAAATGGCGAAGTGGTAAAGGTTTCCGAAGATAGAATATATGTAAATTGTAGTGATAGCTGTATAGAAATTAAACAGATTCAAATGCCTGGAAAGAAAAAACTTCGAGTAAAAGAATATCTAAAGGGCAATAAATTTGAAACAGGTATAATTTTAGGATAAAATGATTTTATTAATATAGAGTTAAATATATTAGAAAGGGAGGACTATTATGTTATTTTTACATGGTCCAGGAATGGCATTTCTTATTCCAGCTATACTTTTTTCATTATATGCTCAATTAAAAGTAAACACATCATTTAGTAGATATTTGAGAGTACCAAGTTATTCTGGGTATACTGGAAGTCAAGTAGCTAGAATGATATTAGACAGAAATGGTCTCTACAATGTAAGGATTGAACCTATAAGTGGAACGTTGACTGATCATTATGATCCGAGAACTGGAGTTATTAGGTTATCAAATGGTGTTTATAATGGTAATTCTATAGCTTCTATTAGTGTAGCAGCTCATGAGGTTGGTCATGCAATACAACATGCAGAAGGATATTTTCCATTGATTTTGAGGAACAATATTGCACCAATTGCTAGTATAGGAGCTAGATTTGTTTGGATTTTAATTTTGCTTGGTTTTTTAATTAGTCCAAAGTTAATTGATGTGGGAATTGCTCTTTATTTAGCAGTAGTTTTATTTCAAGTAGTTACATTGCCTGTAGAATATAATGCAAGTAATAGGGCTTTGGTTCAATTAGAATCAGAAATTGTTCCAGTTAATGAAATTGAACCTGCTAAACAAGTATTAAGTGCAGCAGCACTTACTTATGTAGCAGCTACATTAGTTGCTTTAGGCCAATTGTTACGATTAATGGCTTTTTCCAATCGAAGAGATTAAGAGGTGATTACACCTCTTATTTTTTTGGCTTTTTAGTTTATAATAAAGATTAAGTAAAATATATGCAATTGGTAAAAAATGTTGAAAGATGCGTTCATTTAATGTAAAATAATTATAAGAAATGAATAGTTTTAAAAATTAAGGAAAGGTGGTGAATGTCCTGGCAGTGTTAAAAAATAGAATATTATTTTAGGAACAAACCAGGAATATTATGGTTAGTAATGGAAGAAATATAGCTTTAAAAATATTAATAGATGTAAATACTAAAGGTGCTTATTCTAATCTTGCAATAAATAAATATTTAAATAGTCAAATTACAATGCAAGATGAGAAGTTTATTAGAAAATTAGTATATGGAGTATTAGAAAATAGATTGTATATAGATTGTGTCATAAGTCGTTTTTCTAAAATTAAATTAATAAAGATATCACCTGTTATACTAGAAATACTTAGAATGGGAGTGTATCAAATTATATTTATGGAGAGTATTCCTGATAGAGCAGCTATAAATGAAGGAGTTAATTTAGCAAAAAAATATTCTCATAAAGGTACTTATGGTTATGTAAATGGTGTGTTAAGAAATATATCAAGAAATAAAAATACTTTGTTAGATATTGATAAAAAAGACAAAGCTCAATATATATCTATAAAATATTCTCACCCAAAGTGGTTAGTAGATAGGTGGATAAGAGAATATGGTGAAGAGTTTACTGAAAAATTATGTGCAGTTAATAATACGTCACCCAAATTAAATATTAGAGTGAATAGTTTAAAGATTGATAAGGATAAATTAAAAGATATTTTAGTAAACAAAGGATATAAGGTAAAAGAAACTATTTATGCTAGGAATGGTTTAATAATAGAAAATCCAATTAAAATTACTGAATTAGATGAATTTAAAAAAGGTTTATTTACTATACAAGATGAAAGTAGTATGTTAGTAGGTCAAATTATGGATCCTGAAGAGAACAGTTTTGTTTTAGATCTTTGTAGTGCCCCTGGCGGTAAGGCAACTCATATTGCACAGATTATGAATAATAAGGGCAAGATAGTTTGCGGTGATATATATGAGCATAAATTAAAATTAATTGAAAATAATAAAAAGAGGCTGGATATTTCTATAATTGAGACTACAAAAATGGATGCAACTATTCTCAATAAAAAATATATTTCAAAGTTTGATTATTGCTTGGTTGATGCACCTTGTTCAGGTTTAGGACTTATAAGAAGACGACCTGAAATACGATGGAATAGAAAATTAGAAGATATTAAATTTTTAAAAGAACTTCAATATAAAATATTATCAAATGCAAGTAAATATGTAAAATGTAAAGGTGAAATAGTTTATAGTACTTGTACAATTGAGAAAGAAGAAAATATAGAATTGATCAATAAATTTTTGAAAAACAATAAAAATTTTAAGTTAGTAGATTTTTCTAAAAAAATTTGTCGTCTAGAAGGTATACCTACATGTAATAAAGGGTTTATACAATTATTTCCACATATACATGATACAGATGGATTTTTTATTGCAAAGTTTAGAAAAAACAGTCTATAAAATTTATTTAATGTGATATAATAACCTAATAAGTATTTTAGGGAGTGATTTTTTGCAAAAAATAGATTTAAAATCTATGACTTTAAAGGAAATGGAAAAAATGTTTGAAAGTATAGGAGAAAAAGATTATAGAGCAGCTCAAACATTTAGCTTTATTCATAAAAACATGTGTAAATCAATAAAGAATATTACTGTACTACCAAAAGAGTTAAGGGACAAGCTAGAAGAAGAATATACTATAGATAATATTTCAATGGCTAAAAGATTTGATTCAAAATTAGATGATACAAAAAAGTACTTGTTTATTTTGGAAGATAATAATATTATAGAAAGTGTAGCTATGAAATATAGACATGGAATTTCTGTATGTATTTCTACACAAGTTGGTTGTAAAATGGGTTGTAAGTTTTGTGCATCAACAAAAGAAGGTTTAGTGAGGAATTTGTCTTCTGGTGAAATGTTAAGTCAAATTTATAATATTCAATTGGATTTAGGAGTTCCAGTAAACAATGTTGTGCTTATGGGAAGTGGTGAACCCTTAGATAATTATGATAATACAATTAAATTTTTAAATATTATTCATGATGAAAATGGAAGAAATTTAAGTTTTAGAAATATAACAATATCTACTTGTGGTTTGGTTCCTCAAATTTATAATTTGGCAGATAAAAATATTCCCATAACATTGTCAATTTCATTGCATTCTCCTTTTAACCAAATAAGACAAAAAATAATGCCTATTGGGAAAAAATATTCTATAGAGGATATAATGAAAGCATGTGATTATTATATTAGTAAAACAAATAGAAGAATAACTTTTGAATATACTCTTATTCAAGGATTTAATGATAGAAAAGAAGATATAATAAAACTTACAGAAATTTTAAAGGGGAAATTATGCCATATTAATTTAATACCTTTAAATCCAATAAAGGAATTTAATAATTGTAGACCGAAATATGCTGATATAGAAATCTTTAAAGAGAAATTGAATAAAAATGGCATATCAGCAACTGTAAGAAGAGAAATGGGTTCAGATATAAATGCTGCTTGTGGGCAACTTAGAAGAAGTTATATTCAAAAGTCTAATGCTAATAGTTTAGTGAGGTGATGTCATGCATGTAGGGATAAGTACTGACATAGGTAAGTTAAGAGAAGTTAATCAGGATTCATACTATGTATCAGAAAAGGAAGATATCCCCGTATTTATAATAGCAGATGGTATGGGAGGACATAGAGCAGGGGAAGTTGCAAGTAAGATGGCCATTGACGTGATGAAAGAAAGATTTTTTAAAAGTAATAAAAGTATAAATGAAGAAAGAGAAGTTGTTTTATTGGTTAAAAAGGCAATAGAAACAGCAAATTTAAAAATTTATGAGAGTTCTCAAAAAAACAAAGAATATCTAGGTATGGGTACTACTATTACTATGACATACATATTAGGAGATAAAATTGTTGTAGGGCATATTGGAGATAGTAGAGCTTATTTATTGAGGGAAGGAAAATTTTCACAGCTGACTGAAGATCATTCTTTAGTAGCACAATTGTTGAAAAATGGTAGTATAAGTGAAGCAGAAGCTCAGAGTCATCCTCAAAAAAATGTTATCACTAGAGCAGTTGGTACCGATGAAGAAATAGATATTGATATAGTTGTTGAAAAAATATATAAAGAAGATATAGTATTATTGTGTACAGATGGACTCACAAATATGGTTGATGATAGCCAGATAAATGAAATACTTTCAACTAGGAAGGATATACAAACAGCCTGTGACGATTTAGTAGAATTAGCAAACCAAAATGGTGGTTATGACAACATTACGGTTATTGCTATTAAAATTGTATGATTAGAGGTGAAGTTATGATAGGTAAAGTATTAGGTGGCAGATATGAAATAATAGAAAAAGTCGGCGACGGTGGTATGGGCATAGTTTATAAAGCAAAATGTAAACTGCTAAATAGATATGTAGCCGTAAAAGTCCTGAGAAATGAATTTGTTTCAGATGAACAATTTGTTAAAAAATTTAGAAGAGAATCTCAGGCTGTAGCAAGTTTATCTCATCCTAATATTGTGGGGATTTATGATGTTGGAGTGGAAGAGGGAGAAGAACACGATATACATTATATTGTAATGGAATATATTGATGGAAAAACATTGGAGGAAATAATACAAGAAAAAGGTAAATTGTCAGCGGAAGAAACTGTATATTATTCAACTCAAATAGCAGAAGCATTGGAACATGCTCATAAAAATAATATTATTCATAGAGATATAAAACCTCACAATATAATGGTAACTAAAGATAATCGTATTAAGGTAACGGATTTTGGAATTGCCAGAGCAGCAACTTCTTCCACATTGACTACAACCTCAAGTGTTATTGGATCTGTTCATTATTTTTCTCCGGAACAAGCTAGAGGAGGCTATACTGATGAAAGATCAGATATATACTCTTTAGGTATAGTAATGTATGAAATGATACTAGGGACTGTTCCATTCAAGGGTGAAAGTCCTGTATCAATTGCATTAAAACATGTTCAAGAGCCAATAATTCCTTTAAGAGAAATAGATAGTTCTATACCACGTAATTTAGAAGCTATTATTAATAAATGTTTGAAGAAAGATTCAGCTGAAAGATATCAAAATGCTAATGAACTTTTAAATGATTTAAGAAAAGTGAATTATTCAAGTGGCAAAAATGAAATTTTTAAGGATGATGATATAGGTGATTCAGCAACTCAAATAATCCCAGTAATAGATGATGAGAATTTAGAAGATATAAATGAAGAAGAACAGACTGGTAAAGATAAGAGTCCAGATAATATGGGGAACAAAAAAAATAAAAAACATGTTGTTTTAGGAGTTTTGCTTGCCTTCTTATTGGTTACAGGGATGTTTATGGCTATTTCTAAAGCTAGAGGTTTATTTGCTAAGGAAATTGAAGTTCCAAAGTTATTAGGACTTCAAGAGGATGTGGCAAAAGAGAAGGTTGAAAAATTAGGATTAGAATTTAATGTAAAGGATAGGCAATATAGTTCAGAGTATAATAAAGGTGAGATTATGTCTCAAAGTGCAAAGCCAGGAGAAAAGGTAAAAAAGGGCTATCCAATAGATGTTATAGTTAGTGAGGGAAAGAAACTTGTAAAAGTACCGAATTTAGCAGGAAAAACTTTAGAAGAAACAGGGAAAATTTTAAAAGATGCAGGTTTAAAGGAAGGTTCTGTTAATTATAGACATAGTGATAGTGTACCTGCTAATTCAGTAATAGAGCAAGATCCTAAACCAGATACTGAAGTTCCAGAGGGGGCAACAGTAAATATTGTTGTAAGTAAAGGGCCAGAAAAAATATTGACAACAATGCCAAATTTAATTGGTCGAAATATAAAAGATGCAAAGAATGCAATAATTGCTTCTGGTTTAGCAGTTGGTGAAGTAATTACTGAACCAAGTGAAGAATATCCAGAAAACTTAGTAACATGGCAAAACTATAAAGCAGGAACTCAATTAGAAAAGAACACAGTAGTGACTTTACGTGTAAGTAGTGGAGAACCAGAAAGAGAAGAAGAACCAGAACCTAAAGATCCTGATAGAGAAGTGCGAGTTATATTTAAATTTAGGTTACCAGATTATGAAGATGAGAAAGTTCAAGTTAGGGTTGATAGATGTCAAGATGGTGTAAGGGAAACAGTATATGAGAAGGAACATGATGCAAATGGAAAAGAAATGAGAGTTAAATTGAAAGGAAAACCAGGTGCTTATATTGAACTTTATTTTGATGATGAACGAGAAGATGTACAACAAATTTCTGAAGATAGTTCTTTTATTGATTTTTTAGGTAATAATTATTTAGGGGGAAATCACAAAACTCAAAAGCATAAAAAGATGCTTGGAGGTCTATAATGCTCGAAGGTATTATTATAAAAGGCATAGGTGGTTTTTACTATGTAAAAACAGATGAAGCTATCTATGAGTGTAGAGCTAGAGGGGTATTTAGGGAGAAAAAAGTAACTCCTTTGATAGGAGATAAGGTTTTGATAAGAATTAATCCTGAAGATAATACTGGATATATTGAAGAAATTAAAGACAGGAAGTCTCAGTTATTGAGGCCTCCTGTTGCTAATGTAGAACAAGCAGTTGTGACTATGAGCATTAAGAAACCTAGAATTAATTATTGGCTTTTAGATAGATTTTTGTTTTTTATAGAATATGAAGGTTTAGATGTTGTTATTTGTATTAATAAAATTGATTTGGCTAAGGAAAGTGAATTATTAAAAATTAAAGAGATATATGAGAAAATAGGATATAAAATAATTTTTACTAGTGTTGTTGATAAATTAGGAATTGATGAATTAGAAAAGGTTTTAAAAAATAAAGTTACTGTTTTTGCTGGACCTTCAGGTGTAGGTAAATCTTCTTTATTGAATGCAATACAACCTAATTTTGGATTAGAAATAGGAGAAATAAGCAATAAAACTAAAAGAGGGAAACATACTACAAGACATGTTGAGTTATTGGAATTTAAAAAAGGAGGATATGTACTAGATACACCTGGTTTTAGTGCATTAGATTTAAGTTTTATTAAAAAAGAAGAAGAGATACGAGAGTATTTCAAGGAAATGAGAGATATCAACTATTTATGTCAATTTAGAAGTTGTTTACATGATAAGGAACCTAAATGTGAAGTAAAAAAGAGAGTGGAATTAGGAATTATTAGCAAAACTAGATATGAAAATTATTTAAAGTTTTTAAATGAAATAAAAGACACAAGGAGGTATTGATTATGGCAAAGATTTCACCTTCAATTTTATCTTCAGATTTTAGTAATTTGAAAAATGAAATTAATAAAATAGAAAAAGGGGGAGCAGATTTAATACATTTGGATGTAATGGATGGCATATTTGTCCCTAATATTACTTTTGGCCCTCCTGTTATCAAAAAGTTAAGGGATACCACTTCTTTACCTTTTGATGTTCATTTGATGATAGATAGACCAGAAAGGTATATTGAAGATTTTGTTAAAGCAGGTTCTAATATTATTACTGTCCACGAAGAAGCATCAATACATCTTCATAGAACTATTCAAAATATTAAAAGCTATGGTATTAAAGCTGGAGTGGCATTGAATCCGTCCACTTCTTTAAGTTCTATAGAATATATATTAGATGATGTAGATATGATTCTTATAATGACAGTAAACCCTGGTTTTGGTGGACAATCTTTTATTTCTAGTATGGAGAAAAAAATTAAAAAATTGAGTAAAATTATTGATGAGAGAAATTTAAATGTAGAAATAGAAGTAGACGGAGGAGTAAAACTAGATAATGCTAATGAAATAATAGATTGGGGAGTAGATATATTAGTAGTAGGTTCTGGAATTTTTGGTACTAATGATGTAATAGAGAGTACTCGAACATTTAAAGCTTTGTAGACTTGTTATATTATATATTTGTGATATAATTAAATAGTAATTAAAGTAAATATTTTTACACTAGGGGAGCCTGTATGGCTGAGAGGGAATGTGAATATATTCCGACCCTTTAAAACCTGAACTAGGTAATACTAGCGTAGGAAAGTGGTATTTTATAAGTAGAAAATAATCCATTATCTGTTCAGGTAATGGATTATTATTTTTTTAGGAGGCGATTAGAATGTCTAATAAAAAATGGAGTACAAGAATGCTTGCAGAAGGTGGAGTAATGATTGCTTTATCACTTCTATTAAGTCGAATAAAAGTATACGAAGCTCCACAAGGAGGTTCAGTAACAGCAGGGAGTATGATTCCTATAATGTTTTTTGCTATGAGATGGGGCATAGGTTCTGGAATGTTTGTAGGGGCCGTTTATGGAATACTTAAGTGTATTTTAAGTCCATGGATTGTTCACCCAGTACAATTTTTATTGGATTACCCTATTGCTTTTGGTTTATTAGGATTAGCAGGAATAGCTTCAATGGAAAATAGTGAAACTATGAGGGGAAAGGATTATTTTAAAGTAGTATTAGGAGTTTTATTAGCAATTTGTGGAAGAATGATTTCTCATTTATTGGCAGGGGTTATATTTTTCAAAGATGCTGCATTAGAAGCAGGAAGAAATCCATGGATTCATTCTATTATTTATAATAGTACTTATTTAATACCTGAGTTTATTATTTCATCGATTATTTTGATGCTTTTGTGGAAACCATTAAGTAAAATAGAAAAATAAAGGAATGGAAGGAATTGTATGATAGGGCTTATTGTAGCAAGTGGAGAAATTAAAAATTATAAAATGTTAGAAAAAGTAGCTAAAACATCAGATTATATAATATGTGCTGATGGTGGTTCAAATCATATAATTAAAACTAGTGTAAAGCCAGATTTAATTATAGGAGATTTGGATTCTATTGAGAAAGAGACTTTAAATAAATTGAAAAATTCTAAAATTGAAATAAGTAAATTTCCTAGAGAAAAGGATTTTACAGATACTGAATTAGCAGTGGAATATTTAATATCTAAAAATGTAGACAAAATAATATTTATGGGAGTATTGGGAACTAGAATAGATCATACATTGGCAAATATACTTTTGCTTAATAATTTATTAGATAGGGGAATTCAAGGTAAGATAATTGGTGAAAAAAATACTATATTTATCAATGACAGTACATTAAAATTAAAAAAAGAAGAAAATACATTTGTCTCTGTTATTCCTATAACTAATGAAGGAGCAAGGATAACTTTGAAGGGTTTTGAATATGAAACTAATGAAGAAAAATTTACTTTTGCTTCCTCTTATGGTATAAGCAATAGAATAGTTGAAGAAACAGGTATAATAACTATCAAACAAGGAAGATGTTTGATAGTTATATCAAAAGATTAAAAGCCTTAACAGGGCTTTTTTCTTTTGTCACTATTGAAAAATTAATGAATAATATATATTAAGATTTAATGTATTAGAGGTGGATTCATGTGAAAAAAAATTATTTTAAATATAAATATAAAAAAATATTAGGAGTATTCTTTATATTTATAGGAGTATTAATTATATTGAAAATTGTACCTTTAAGTTTTATATTTTTTTTAATAGGGCTATTTTTTATTTTAACAGGAATTTATTGTTTGAAGAGAATATGAAAAAAGGTTTTCAGTAATTACTGAAAACCTTTTTTATTATAAAGCTCTTTCTACACGACCTGATTTTAAACAATTAGTACATACGTCAATTCTTTTTGGAGAACCGTTTACTATAGCTTTTACTTTTCGAATATTTGGAGTCCAATTTCTATTGCTTTTCTTATTTGAAAAAGATACTTTATTTCCATAAATTTTCCCTTTTCCACAAACGGAACATACTTTTGCCATATAAAACACCTCCTTGTTTAGTCACAATTAACAAAAAACAACTGATTAGTATAACTTTTGTAACAAATAAAATAAAAAATAATATATATAATTTTAACACAATGAGTATAATAAATGCAACAATATTTTATTTTTGTTAAACTAATAATATATTATAATTAGTTGAACTATTTATATCAATAGGGTAATATATAATTATGTGAAGAAATATATGCAAGGAGGAGATGTGAAATGGCAGCTAGGTTTGAAAATGAAATTGGTCGTGTTAGTATAGATGACAATGTAATTGCAACTATAGCAGGGCTTTCGGCTATGGAAGGCTATGGAATTGTAGGTATGGCAAGTAAAAATACAACAGATGGGTTTTTTGAGTTATTGAAATGGGAAAATTTAGCTAAAGGTGTTAAAGTGAACACAAGGAATAAAGAGATAATAATTGATTTATATGTAATATTAGAATATGGTGTGAGAATCTCAGTTGTTGCAAATAATATTATTGAGAAAGTTAAATTTAATGTAGAAAATTTAACAGGATTAAAGGTATCAAGAGTGAATGTATTTGTACAAGGGATTAGAGTACACAAGTAGTAAGGAGGAACTATAGTTGAATATAGAATATGTGGATGGTACTTTACTTAAAAAGTGTTTTGTAGGTGCTGCAAATAATCTTGAATTAAATAAAAAGGAAGTTGATGCATTAAATGTATTTCCTGTTCCAGATGGTGATACTGGTACAAATATGTCATTAACAATGCAGTCTGCTATAAAACAAATATTAGATATTGATGAAATTAGTACTGAGAAAGTTGCTTCTGCAGCTAGTAATGGTTCTCTAATGGGGGCGAGAGGAAATTCTGGAGTAATATTATCTCAACTTTTTAGAGGATTTGCCAATGGATTAAAAAATCAAAATAAAGTAGATACAAAAGTATTAGCTAATGCTTTTAAACTTGCTGCAGATACAGCTTATAAAGCTGTTATGAAACCCACTGAAGGTACTATTCTGACAGTAGCAAGGGAAATTGGACAGGAAGCATTAAATTTATCAAAAGAAGAACAAGATATTATAAAATTTATGAGAAAAATAATAGAGTATGGAAATGTGGTATTAAATAAAACACCTGAAATGTTACCGGTATTGAAACAAGCAGGAGTTGTTGATGCTGGTGGAAAAGGTTTAATGGTTGTACTTATTGGTGCATATAAGGCACTAATTACTGATGGTGATGTTAAATTTGAATCTTTATCAGAAGAAAAAATGGCAGATATACGTCCTGTTGAATCGATTGATGTTGAAGATATAAAGTTTGGTTATTGCACTGAATTTATAATAAATGGAACAGAAGCAGATCCTGATCAATTTAGAGATGAATTATCACTATATGGTGATTCTTTATTAGTAGTAGGTGGAAATAATATAATAAAAGTTCATGTTCATACCAATAATCCTGGAGAAGTTTTAGAAAAAGCCTTAACACTTGGAGAGCTAAATGATATAAAAATTGATAATATGAGGTATCAACATAGGAGTTTAGTAGTTGATGCTGAAAGTACGGCTGAAGTAGAAAGTGTTGAAGAAGATGTAAATAAAAAGTATGGATTTATTACTGTTGCTATAGGGGATGGTATTTCTGATGTATTTAAAGATTTAGGTGTCGACTATGTAATCCCAGGAGGACAGACTATGAATCCTAGTACTGAAGATATATTAAAAGCAGTAGAAAAGGTAAATGCAGATAATATAATAATTTTACCTAATAATGGGAATATAGTTTTAGCAGCTAAACAAACAAAGGAACTTAGTGATAAAAACTTGCATATAATACCGACTAAAACTATTCCAGAAGGTGTAGCTGCTTTATTATCTTTTAATAGTAGTTTAGATATAGATGATAATATAAAAGCAATGGAAGAGGCAATAAGTGATGTAAAAACAGGTGAAGTTACTTTTGCAGTAAGGGATACTAAAATAGATGATATGGAAATAAAAAAAGATGATATAATGGGAATTTCTAAAGGAGAAATTAAATCTATAGGAAATGATATTAAGAAGGTATCATTGGAGTTAATTGAGAAATTAATAGATGAAGAAGATTCTCTTATTACAATTTTTTATGGTAAAAATATAAAAGAAGAACAAGCCATGGAATTATTAAATTTATTAGAGGAAGAATTTGACTATTGTGATGTAGAACTGGTATTTGGTGGTCAACCACTGTATTATTTTATATTTTCAGTAGAATAAAATATTCCCCTACCATATGGTAGGGGATGATCTGTTATGAGAGGTGAAATAATGGATAAATTATCCATGTCTGCTCAATATGTAAAAGGAGTAGGACCCAAAAGAGCAGCTAAATTAAAAAAAATAAATATTTATACTGTAGAAGATCTAATCTATTATTTCCCTAGAGATTATGAAGATAGAAGAAAATTTAAAAAGATATCTCAATGTGTTAATGGTGAAAAAGTGAGTCTCAAAGTTAAAGTTGCAGGTTATCCCAGTGTATTAAGACCAAGAAAAAATCTAACTATATTGAAAATCCCTGTTAGAGATGAAACAGATTATGCTTATTTAGTTTGGTTTAATCAGGCTTATTTAGCTGATAGGTTCAATAATAATGAAATATTGATAGTTAATGGTAAAATAAATAGGAGAGGTAGGGAACTTCAAATTCAAAATCCTGTTTTTGAAAAAGAAAATTCCAATAGTAAAAAAGTTGGTAATATAATTCCTATTTATCCTCTTACAAATAAAATTACCAATAATGAAATGTTATACATAATTAAAAATGCATTGAAAGGTTTTATTCAAGAAATAGAGGAAACTTTTCCTATTGAAATAAGAAAAGAATTAAAATTAATCCCTTTAAAAGAAGCTATTTTAAATATTCATTTTCCAAAGAATAAAGATACTTATTTGAAGGCTAGATATAGATTAGTATTTGAAGAGCTTTTAATTTTACAATTAGGGCTTTTTTTAATTAAAAACAAAACAAGAGAGGACAATACGGGAATATCCTTTCCTAAAATTAAAGAAGTAGATGATTTTATAAAAAAACTTCCTTTTACTTTGACTAAAGCTCAGTATAGAGTATTTAAAGAAATAGAGGAAGACATGGAAAATGAAGAGCAAATGAATAGATTGGTTCAAGGGGATGTAGGTTCTGGTAAGACTATAATAGCTGTAATAGCCATGTTAAAAGCATGTAAAGCAGGCTATCAATCAGTTATGATGGCTCCCACAGAAATACTAGCTACACAACATTATGAATCGGTATCTAAGTTGTTAGCTAAAGAGGATATTTCTTGTGAATTATTAGTGGGGAGTTTATCAAATAAGAAAAAGGATGAAATATTAAAGAAATTAAAAGATGGGAAAATTGATGTATTAATAGGGACTCATGCTATAATTCAAGATAATGTAGAATTCAGTAATTTAGGGCTGACTATTACTGATGAACAACATAGATTTGGAGTTAGACAAAGAGCAATTCTTAGTGGAAAAGGAAAAAATCCTGATATACTTGTTATGACTGCAACGCCTATACCTAGAACATTGGCATTAATTTTATATGGAGATTTAGATATTTCTATTATAGATGAATTACCACCTGGTAGGAAAGATATTGAAACTTATGCAGTAGGGCTTAATATGGTAAATAGGATAAATCAGTTTATAAAAAAACAAGTGAAAGCAGGAAGACAGGCTTATATAGTTAGTCCTTTAATAGAGGAAAGTGATAAATTAGATCTTAAAGCAGCTGAGGAAATATATTTTAAATTTAAGAATGAAACTTTTAAAGAGTTTAATCTTGGCTTACTTCATGGTAAAATGAAGGGAAAAGAAAAAGATGAAATAATGAATAAGTTTAAAAAAGGTGAAATAGATATACTTGTTTCTACTACAGTAATTGAAGTAGGTGTAGATGTGCCTAATGCTAATATTATGGTAATTTATAATGCTGAGAGATTTGGATTAGCTCAATTACACCAGTTAAGAGGCAGAGTTGGTAGAGGTGAGTATCAATCTTATTGTATTTTGATTAATGAAAGCAATAGTAGGATTTCAAGAGAAAGAATGAGAATTATGCAAAAAACTTCAGATGGATTTAAAATATCTGAAAAAGATTTGGAATTGAGAGGGCCTGGAGAGTTTTTTGGTACAAGGCAACATGGAATACCTGATTTAAAGATTGCAAATTTATTTACAGATATGGCTATATTGAAGGTAGCACAGAAAAAAGCATTTGAAATATTGAAGGAAGATCCTAATTTAAAATCTAATAAATATAAAATTTTAAGGATGAAGATATTGAATATGTTTGAAGACAAAATAAAACATATTATTTTTAATTAATATTATTTTATTGTTAGATGTATATGTGGTAATATATAATAAGAGGAAGGATGAGGAGTGATTATTTGCGAGTTATATCAGGTGATAGGAAGGGTTTTAGATTGAAAGCTCCAAAAAGTTTGAATATAAGGCCTACTCAGGATAGAGTAAAGGAATCTTTGTTTAATATTTTAGGTCAAATTGATAAAGATGTAATAGTATTAGATTTGTTTGCAGGTTCTGGTTCTATAGGAATAGAATTTTTAAGTAGAGGGGCTCAAAATTGTTATTTTATTGATAATTCAATAGAAAGCATAAAAACAATAAAACAAAATTTGAAAATTACTGATTTTACAAATAAAGCTTTTGTTTATAAACAAGATGTATTTATTGCTATTAAAATATTTGGTAAGAAAAGTTTAAAATTTGATTATATTTATATAGATCCTCCTTATTCAAAAAAAATGGAGTATGCAGTTTTGCAGAAGTTATGTAGTACTAATGTTCTTAAAAAAAATGGAATTGTTATTGTAGAGCACAGCAAAAAAAATATTCTTCAAGATACTATTAAATATTTAAACCAAATAGACGATAGAACCTATGGAGATAAGACTTTGACTTTTTATAAAAACATTTCTCAATGAAGGAGGTAGTTAAATTGGCTGTAATATATCCAGGAAGCTTTGATCCTGTTACTAATGGACATCTAGATATTATTGAGAGATGTTCACAAAAATTTGATAGAGTAGTAGTTGCAGTACTTAATAATACTGCAAAGAAGACCATGTTTACTGTAGAAGAAAGAGTACATCTTTTAAAGGAAGTAACAAAAGAATATGATAATGTAGAAGTTGATACTTTTTCAGGATTATTAGTTGATTATGCAAATCAAAAAAATATTACTACAGTAGTTAGAGGATTACGTGCAGTGTCTGATTTTGAATATGAAATGCAAATGGCTTTAGCTAATAGAAAATTAAATAATGAAATTGAAACTTTATTTATGGTTTCTAGTGGTGAGTATGCGTATTTAAGTTCTAGTATTGTAAAAGAAATTGCAACCTTTGATGGAAAGATATCTTGTTTCGTACCTAAAATAGTAGAAAAGGCAATTAAACAAAAATTATAAAGGGGGGCAATATATAAATGGAGGTAATTGATTTAATTGAGGAATTGGAAGAAATTATAGAAAATGGTTCTACAGTGCCTTTTTCAGGTAAATTGATGTTAGATGAAAATGAACTTCTAGAAGTAATTAGAGAAATAAAATTAAGATTACCTGATGAGATGAAACAAGCTAGTTGGATTAAAGAAGAAAAACAAAGAATTTTAGCAGAAGCTCAGAAGGAAGCTGATACAATTGTTCAAGAAGCATCTAATTATTTAGAAGAATTAATAGAAGAAGATGAAATTACTAAAAAAGCAAAAGAAAGAGCTGAAGAAATATTAACTGTGTCACAAAATAATGCAAAGGATATAAGATTAGGTGCTATGGAATATGCAGATAATATTTTAATGGAAACTCAAGAAAATTTGAAGAAATTAATAGCAATATTAGATGCTAATAGACAAGAACTAAGGGGAATTAAGTGATTACTCTACTGTAATATTTATAATAACGGCTGATATTAATACTACTATTATTACATAGATTAAATTTTGTGTTGATAGAGCCAATATATTTATCCATTTTGAAAATGAGGTAACTTGAAAATTAAATGTTTCTTTAGTATTGTATTGAAAAATTAAGTTATTATATAGGATTTTATATAATATGTAACTGTAACAAGTTGATAATAAACCATGAAGAAATTTTGTAAATATGTACAATTTACTATTAATATCGGTTTTAGATAAGAAACTTAAAGCTTGACTGTGGATAGAAAGTCCACTCCAACCAATAAAAAAATTTATAATGAATATTTTATAGGGGAGGGGAATGTTTGTTTCTGCTATTTTGGAACAACCAATAGTTATTTCAACAATTCCAGATAAAAAGCTTTTTATTACTTCAGAATTGATATTAAATGGTAATATATATGTTATTAATTTTATTAATAAATTGAAGGATTTTGATATGTATAGTATCTCTAAAAGCACAGAGTAAAGCAGCATAAATCCTCCTATGGTGATAATTGAACTTGTACTATTTTTTATACTATTGGATAGTAATAATCCAATATTTAAATTATTTTTAGAAGAAATAGTATTGGAATGTTTATTTGTTATTTTTAAATTATATATATATGTATGTTTTTTGTAAAATCTAAATAAAATTCCTAAAGAAAGAGCAGCAAGATAGTGAGGATAAATAATTAATGATCCTAGAGCAGGCTCTTTGAGCATTCCAGTAGATACTGCACCAAGCATAAATAATGGACCAGAAGTACTCGAAAAAGAAAGCAATCTTTCAGCTTCATTTTTAGAGATATTGTTTTTTTGTCTTAATTTAGATACAAGTTTTACGCCTACTGGATAACCAGATATTACACTTAACGCAAAAGGAAAAGCCCCCATACCTGAGACATTAAATATTGGTATCATAATAGGTTCCAGTAGGGTACCAATATATTCTACAAAACCTAATTCTATAAGTATTTCAGATATGATGAAGAAAGGTAATAGTGATGGAATTACAATATTAAACCAAGTTGTTAAACCTTTTGTAGCTCCATCAATGGCGGTTTTGGGAAAAATTGTTATATTTATTAAAAACCATAATGCCAATATGGTAATAATTTTATTGTTTTTATTAAAATTGTTTTTAGTTATATATATAGTACACACCTCCATTTATTATAGTATATTAATAAATGAATTATTTATATGACTAAAGATTTAGAGGTGATGTTAATGAATTATATGCCTAAGATTGGATTGGCTCTAGGATCAGGTGCAGCAAGAGGTATGGCTCATATTGGAGTATTGAAAGCTTTGGAAGAGCATAAAATAAAAGTGGATTTAATTTCAGGAAGTAGTGCTGGGGCTCTAATAGGAGGTTTGTATTGTTGTGGTATATCTCCAGATATGATTAGAAAATTAGCTATTCAAATCGATAAAAAAATGTGGATGGATATTACTGTTCCTAGAAGAGGTGTTTTGAAGGGAGATAGAATAGAAGAAATATTAAAAATAATTACAGGAAGTAGAAAAATAGAAGAATTAGATAAAAAATTAATAATAGTTGCTACAGATTTAAAGAGTGCTGAAGAAGTTGTTATAACAAAAGGTCCTGTATACAAAGCAATTCGGGCTAGTATCTCAATTCCAGGATATTTTGAACCTGTGAGAGAAGATGATAAAATACTTGTAGATGGAGGAGTTGTAGATAGAGTTCCTGTAAAGGTATTAAAAGATAATGGAGCAGATTTTGTAATTGCAGTAGATGTAGGATTTAGTGAGTATCAAAGTAAATTATTTCATGTTTTTGATATTATTCAACAATCTATTGATGTTATGGCAAAACAAATATTGGAAGTGGATTTAGCTTATGCAGATATATTGTTAGAACTTCCATTGTCTCATATAGAGTCTTCTAAATTTGAAATGGTAGATGAATGTTTTCAAATTGGCTATGATGTAACTACTAAAGAAATTGATAATATAATTTCTGCTATAGAAGAGTATAAATTAAATAATAAAGAAAATTATTAAACTTTTATATAAGGAGATATATAAAAATCCTTATTAGCCCAACGTTTTTTTTCATTATTTAATCCTAAAAAGAACAAATCTGTTGCTTTTTTGTCATAGTCAATCATTTTTCTAAAATTTGGTTCATTTATTTTTTGTGTTTCTGAGAATTTTGTTATGATAGGTATATTTGAATTTTCCTTTATCTTTTTTAAAAGATAAAGACCTTTTTTATTTGCTCCCAAAACTCTGCAATATTTTGGATATTGAGATTTTAATTGAGTAAAATTTTCTTTTTTTATTCCTAGCAATAAATGGATAAAAATTCTTTGTATTCGAGTTCTTGTATGACGTTTTGATACAATATTATCAATTATTTCATTTAGCGTATTGTATTTCATACTTAGATTAACTATTCGATTTTCTAATCCTTCTTCTACGTCTACAATTTGGCTAATTTCTTTGGAAGTGGTAGTTCTCAACAAATATACTAGTATTTGAGAATAATTTTCTAAAGTATTAAAAGAACCATATGTTTTTAAGTAATTATTTAAATAAAAATAAGTTTTTGTAGGGACTTTATTTTTTATAGTAGATAGATTATTATTAAGTATTTCATTTCTAATAGCTGTAGCACTGGGAATACTATTACTTAATTTTTTTTCTTTGTATCCACTTCCTATACGTTTAACTAATATAGGTTTTATTGGAGAATTTATTTTATGAAGAGCTTTTAAATATTCAATTCCCAATATGTTGTTAGGGGCTTTCATAATGTTCTCTATTGATTCTGAAAGAGAAATTTTTTCTTTTTTGACATAATCATTTAAGGCTTTGCTTCTAGCTATAGAGTAGGAATTTCCTTTATTTAAATAAGAAACAAGCTGTTTATTATAATATTTTGGCTCATTTATTAATATTTTTGATATTTTATTTAATTGACTGATATCTTCTGTTTCACTACCAAAAGAAATATAATCTACGATATTTAAGGAATCTAATAATTTAATTCCACCAAAAGCAAAATGCTCAGCACTTTGGGTTGAAAATATAACAGGTAGTTCTAATATTAAGTCAATACCATTATCTATAGCTATTTTTGTTTTTGTCCATTTGTCAATAAAAGATGGTTCTCCTCTTTGAACAAAAGAGCCACTCATTATTGCTATGCTATAATTTGCCCCAGTGATTTTTTTTGATTTTTCTAAATGGTATTTATGACCATAATGAAAAGGATTGTATTCAGTTATTAATCCAACTACTTTCATACATTAACATCCTTTCGTATTTTTATGAAATAATAATCTCATTATATTATAACATAGAATAATTGTGTTGATTTTTTGTCAAATATGTAATACTATGATTATTAGTGGAGATAAGAATTAGGAGGTTGGTCAAATGAATATTCTAGTTATTAATTGTGGAAGTTCATCTTTAAAATATCAATTAATTGATATGAATGATGAAAAAGTTTTAGCAAAAGGATTAGTTGAAAGAATAGGAATAGAAGGTTCAAGAGTAGAACAAAATACTATTGGTAAAGAAGAATATGTTATAGAAAAGCCATTAAAGAATCACAAAGAAGCTTTGGGAGTTGTTTTAAATGCACTTGTAGATTCTGAACATGGTGCAATTAAATCTTTAGATGAAATAGGAGCTGTAGGTCATAGAGTTGTTCACGGAGGAGAAAAGTTTGCTCAATCCGTATTAATTGATGATAAAGTTATGAAGGCTGTAGAAGAATGTATTGATTTGGCACCTTTACATAATCCACCTAATATAGTGGGGATTGAAGCTTGTAAAGAGCTTATGCCAGATACGCCAATGACTGCAGTATTTGACACAGCATTTCATCAAACAATTCCTGCAGCAAACTATATCTATCCTTTACCATATGAATTATATGAAAAGTATGGTATTAGAAAATATGGTTTCCACGGTACATCTCATAAGTATGTATCTTTAAGAGCTGCTAAGATGCTAGATAAAGCACAAGATGATTTAAATGTTATAACATGTCATTTAGGTAATGGTTCTAGTATTTGTGCAGTAAAGAATGGCAAATCAATGGATACAAGTATGGGATTCACTCCATTAGCAGGGTTAGCTATGGGTACAAGAACAGGTAATATAGATCCTGCTATTATCCCATTTTTAATGGATAAGGAAAATTTAGATTGTGAAGGTATAAATACACTGATTAATAAAAAATCTGGTGTTTTAGGTATATCTGGAGTAAGTAGTGATTTTAGAGATTTAGAGGAAACAGCTGGAGAAGGTAATGAAAGATCTGAGTTAGCTCTTAATGTATTTTGTAATAAAGTTAAAAATTATATAGGAGCTTATTTTACTGAATTATGCGAAGTTGATGCATTAGTATTTACAGCAGGTATAGGGGAAAACTCTTACACTATGAGAGAACGTATTTGTGAGGGATTAGAATGTTTAGGAATTGAATTAGATAGAGAAAAGAACAAAATTAGAGGTAAAGAAGCTATAGTTAGTAAAGACAATTCAAAGGTAAAGATACTTGTAATACCAACAAATGAAGAATTAATGATTGCAAGAGATACAAAAGCATTAGTTGAAAAACAGTAAAATTCTTGACAAATTATTTATACCTCTGTATAATATGTTTTGTTAATAAAGAGGTGAGTACAGTGGTAGTTGATTTATCAAATCTTTTAGATGAAACTACAGTAAGTATACACTTTGATGAAGCAATAGACTTAGAAAAAATTGATGCAAATGGTAGAGATTTGTATTTTACTCAACCTATTAAGGTTTCAGGTGATATTTACAAAGTTTCAAGAGATTTATTTATTGAGGGACAAATTATTTGTAAGTATAAAGAAAATTGTGCAAGATGTTTGAAGGAATTTGAACAAGAAATAAAGACAAGTTTGTCAGGGAAACTTGTGAATATTGCTAGTATAGATGAAGTTGAAGATACTGATGAGGTTATAATAAGATATGAGAATAAAAAACTAGATATTAAAGATGCTGTTATAAAAGAAATAATATTGAAATTACCTATGAAATCATTGTGTAAATCAAATTGTAAAGGTATTTGTCCAAAATGTGGAAAAGATTTAAATACTGGAGAATGTGATTGTGTAATAGAAGATATTGATCCTAGATTAGCTAAATTGAAAGAACTTTTGTAAAAAGTACAAGGAGGTGTTTTAAATGGCAGTACCAAAACGGAAAACTTCTAAATCGAAAAAAAATAAAAGAAGAGCATCTGCATATAGATTGTCAAAAGTTACTTTAGTTGAGTGTCCTCAATGTCACGAACCTAAGTTACCTCATCGAGTATGTGGATCTTGTGGTTATTATAAAAATAAGGAAGTAATAGAAGTAGAGTAATATGAAAAAGATAGTGGTGAGAACTCACTATCTTTTTTATTTTTTTATTGATATTGTTGCATTTTTTTAAAAGGTAATATATATTTAATATCAGAGTATTACTTATGTGTAGGAGGGGAAATATGAAGATAATTGTAGATACATTTGGGGCGGATAAGGGGATTGGTGAAGTCATTAAAGGTAGTATTTTAGCTATCGAAGAGTTGGGAGTAGAAATAATACTTGTAGGAAATGAAGATGCAATTAATAATGAACTTATAAAATATGATTATCATAAGGATAAAATAGAAATAATAAATGCTACAGAGGAAATAACTAATGCAGATGAACCTGCAATGGCTATTAGAAAGAAGAAAAATTCTTCTATGGTAATAGGAATGAAAGCACTTAGGGATGGTTTAGGAGATGGCTTTGTTTCTTCAGGAAGTACTGGGGCTTTGTTAAGTGGTGGTCTTTTCATAGTAAAAAGGATAAAGGGTATAGATAGAGCAGCATTAGCGACGGTGTATCCTACAAGAAAGGGTTTTTCATTTTTATTGGATGCAGGAGCAAATGTAGATTGCAAACCTGAATTTTTGCAACAATTTGCTATAATGGGTTCAGTATATAGCGAGAAGGTTTTAGGTGTAGATTCACCTAAAGTGGGCTTAATAAATATAGGAACAGAGAAAGAAAAGGGTAACCAATTAACAAAAAATAGTTACAAACTTATTTCTAATACTGATTTAAATTTTATAGGAAATATTGAAGCAAGAGATATTCCAGAAGGCATAGCAGATGTTATGGTTTGTGATGGTTTTGCTGGTAATATAGTATTAAAATTAACTGAGGGGCTGGCATTTTCTGTTTTTTCTATGGCAAAAAATGCAATATCAAAAAGCTTTTTTGCTAAAACAGGTGCATTAATGTTAAAACCACAATTACAGATATTTAAAGAAAAATTAGATTATAGAGAGTATGGAGGGGCACCTCTTTTAGGAGTTAAGAAACCTATAGTAAAAGCTCATGGAAGTTCTAATGCTTTAGCTTTTAAAAATGCTATAAAGCAAAATAAAATTTTTATTGAAAAAGATGTCATAAATCAAATAGAACAGGATATTAATAAAATGTTATAATGCAATGGGAGGTGTATTATATGGTTTTTGAAAGGATAGTAAAGATTATTTCTAAGCAATTTCATGTAAAAGAAGAGAATATTACTTTAGAAACTTCATTTAAGGATGATTTAAATGCTGATTCAGTGGACTTAGTAGGATTAGTAATGACTCTTGAGGAGGAATTTGATTCAGAAGTAGAAGATGAGGAAATAGAAAATATAAAGACTGTTGGAGATGCAGTTGAATATATTAGGAAAATTACAGGTTTAGATTAATATTATTATAAAAAATCTCGGAAGGTTTGAGATCTTATGAATATATGACGGTTATTATGGAGGGAATCATGTGAATAGAGAAAGAGATATGTTACTAACGGATTTTCAGAAAAAAATTTGTTATTTTTTTAAGAATAAAAAGTTATTGAATCAATCTTTAACTCATAGTTCTTTTGCTAATGAAAATAGATATAAAAAAAAATTAACTCATAATGAGAGATTAGAATTTCTTGGAGATTCGGTATTGAATATAATAGTCAGTGAATATGTATATAAAAAGTTTCCTGATGATTCTGAAGGTCAATTAACTAAAATTAGGGCATCTATAGTATGTGAATCTTCTTTAGCATATGTAGCTAGAAAAATGGATTTAGGAGATTATTTATTATTAGGTAAAGGAGAAGAATCAACTGGTGGTAGAAATAGAGATTCTATTTTGGCCGATGCATTTGAGGCATTGTTGGGTGCTATATATTTAGATGGAGGTTTAGAAAGTTCTAGAAAATTTATAATAGATATTTTAAAACGAGAGATATCACAGGCAAAAAATTTTGGATATATATTTACTGATTATAAGACTAAATTTCAAGAAGTTTTGCAAAAAAATAAAAAATCTAAGGTTGAATATTTAGTAACAAGAGAAGAAGGTCCTGATCACGATAAGATATTTTATGTAAATCTTATGGTTGATGGGAAATTGTGTGGGCAAGGTGAAGGTAGGAGTAAGAAGGAAGCAGAACAAAAGGCAGCTAAGTCAGCTCTTAAGAAGATAGGTGATTGTGATGAGTAATAATTTTTATATTATTCCCATTTTTGTACCACATTTAGGTTGTCCTCATAATTGTGTTTTTTGTAATCAAAAAAGAATTACAGGATTATCTACTAATGTAACAAAAGAAAAAGTTGAAGAAATAATTGAGGAATGTTTAAAAACTATTCCTCATAATAGAAAAAAATTAGAAGTTGCTTTTTATGGGGGTAGCTTTACAGGTATAGAGAAAAATTTACAAGAAAGTTTATTAAGTGTAACTTATTATTATAAAAATAAAGGTTTGATAGATGAAATTAGACTTTCTACAAGGCCTGATTATATTGATAGTGAAAGACTTAACCTTTTGAAAAAATATGGAGTTGATACTATAGAATTAGGTGTTCAATCTCTTGATGATGGTGTTCTCAATGCTAGTGGACGGGGACATACATCAGAAGATGTTTATAGAGCAGTTAGGTTAATAAAAGATTATAATTTTAAATTGGGTCTTCAAATGATGATAGGATTGCCTAAAGATACTAGGGAAAAAGCAATATATACTGCTCAAAAAATAATAAAAGAAGGTCCAAATTGTGTAAGAATATATCCTACTTTGGTAATTAAAGATACTTATTTAGAAAGACTTTATTTAGATGACAAATACACCCCATTGTCTTTAGATGAAGCAGTCAATATATCTACAGATTTACTTATGTTATTTGAATATAATGATATAAATGTTATAAGAGTTGGACTTCAACCAACAAAAAAGATTACTCTAGGAGAAGATGTAATAGCAGGACCATTTCATCCTTCTTTTAGACAATTAGTTGAGTCGAATATATATAGAATTGTTTTAAAAAATTATATTGATAGTATTGAAAAGAAACAAGTATTTGGAGAAACATTGATAATAGAGGGAGATAAAAAAGAAATTTCTAGTATTTCTGGTCAAAAATCAGCTAATATTAATTATTTAAAAGAAAAATATAAATTTAAAAAGATTAAAATTTATGGGAAGAACATGCCAGAGAGAAATATAAATATTAGATTGAATGATTTTCATGAAAAGATTAATATTGATGAAATAATTAAGAAATATTTAATTGATAAAAATCTGATGATTTAAAATTAGTTTTTATTGTAAAAAACTTTTAGTATAGAAGATATGAGGTGTTTAATTTGCATTTAAAAAAATTAGAAGTACAAGGGTTTAAATCTTTTGCAGATAAAACTGTAATTGATTTTAAGAAAGGTATTACTTGTATTGTAGGACCTAATGGGAGTGGAAAAAGTAATGTTTCTGATGCCATTAGGTGGGTGTTAGGAGAACAAAGTGTGAAGACATTAAGAGGTAATAAAATGGAAGATATAATATTTGCAGGTACAGATAAAAGAAAACCCTTGGGCTTTGGAGAAGTAACTATTGTTTTTGATAATAAAGAAGGTATTATACCTATTGAATATTCAGAGGTCTCTATAACTAGAAGAATGTTTAGATCAGGTGAAAGTGAATATTATATAAATAAAACTGCATGTAGATTAAAAGATATTAAAGAATTGTTTATGGATACAGGTGTAGGTAAGGATGGATATTCTATAATTGGACAAGGTAGGGTAGATGAAATTTTAAGTACCAAACCTGATGATAGGAGAAATATTTTTGAAGAAGCTGCAGGAATAGTTAAATATAAAACTAGAAAGGAAAAGGCTGAAAAGAAATTATCAAAAACTGAGGAAAATTTAATACGTATTAATGACATAGTATTTGAACTTGAAAAACAGTTAGAGCCTTTAAAAAAACAATCTTATCGTGCTAAAGAGTATATGAAAATGGCACAGAGTTTGAAAGAATTAGATATTAATGTTTTTATAAGAGAAATAGATAAATTAAATATGAAGTTAGAAAACATTGGAAAAGAAAAAAATAATCTAGAGGAAGATATTAAACTTAAATTAGATGAAAAAGCTGTTATAAAAGAAAAATATAATGAGTTAAAAAATGATATTGATAAAATGGATAAAAGTATAGAAGAAATCCAAAATGAAAGATTTGAAGTACAGAAAGAACTTGAACAAAAAAGGAATCAGTTAATATTACTTGATGAAAAGGAAAAGTATGGTAATAAAGAAAAAGAAAGATTGGAACAAGAGGTTGATGTTTTAGAAAAAAACAAATTTAATTTGATTGATGAAAGTAAAAGAGTAGAGAGTGTTTATGAAGATTATAATAAAAAGTTAAAATTATTAAAAGAAGAATTTAAAAGAGAGCATGATGGAGTGGAAAAATTAGAAAATGAAATATTAACTGAAGAAGAAAGTATAGAGGAAAATAAAGGAAATATTATAAATACATTTAATTCTATTACTGATAAGAAGGGAAAAATAAGTAATTTTAATTCTTTTGAGGATAATATAAATAAGAGAATACATCAAGTAAATGAAGAAATAAAAGATATGAAATTTGAAAATAAAGATAGAGAGAAAAAAATTGATCAATTATTAATTAATAAAAAACATAAAATAGAAGAAATAAAAAATATAAAAAGTAATATGGAGGAACTGGTTAAATCGGAGAATATATTGCAAAAAAATTTGTCAAATTTATATAATAAATCGAATGAAAATATAGGAGAATTACAAGGTAAAAAGTCAAATTATAAATTTTTAGTAAATATGGATAAAGATTATGAGGGCTTTTATAAGAGTGTTAAAAATGTAATGCAAGCTTGTGAAAATAATCCTAATTTAGGGAAAGGTGTATTAGGTGTAGTTGCAGATTTGTTGAAGGTGGAAAAAAAATATGAAAAAGCAATAGAAATAGCTTTAGGCTCAAGTATCCAAAATATTGTTACAGATACAGAAGAAAATGCTAAAAAGATAATATGTTTTTTGAAAGAAAAAAAATTAGGTAGAGTTACTTTTTTACCATTGACTTCTATAAGAGGAAGACGTATTAATTTAAGGAGAGAAGATATAGAAAAGTTTAAAATAATAGGAATAGCTTCAGATTTGATTCTATTTGATGATAAATATAAAAATATATTTGATTATCTTTTAGGTAGAACAATAGTTGTGGAAAATATAGACTGGGGTATAAAGGCTGCAAGAAGGTTTAATTATTCTAATAGGTTTGTTACTTTGGATGGTGATCTTCTAAATCCAGGAGGTTCAATTACTGGTGGAAGTACCTTTACTAGTAATACTGGGAATATTTTGAATAGGAAAGCTAGAATTTTGAAGCTAGAAGAAGAAATTAATGAAATTACTAATATACAGTCTGATTTAGATTATAGTATTAAAAATTTAAAAGATCAATTAAAAGAAATAAAAAGTTTAATTATTAAAAAGGAAGATGTTTTACAAAAAGCAAATATAGAATTGATAAAATTAGAAAAAGAAGTTGAAAATTTAATTCAAGAAAATGAAAAAAGTAATGTAAATATTGAAAAATTATTAAAAGAAATAAATGACTTAGAATCAGAAAAAGAAGAAATAAATATTAATAGAGAAAAAATAGTTCAGCAAATTGAACAATTAGAAGTTGATAATACATCTATTCAAGAAGATGTAAAGATTAAAATAGAAAATTTTGAGAAAAGAAAATTGAGTTTAAACAAATTAAAGGATAAAGTGACAAGTTTGAAAATTAAAATAAATTCTTTTGAAACTAAAAGTAAATTAACTAAAGAAAAATTAAAAGAATTAGAAGAAGAGATTGATTTTAATTTGAAGAATATTTTAGATAAACAAAGAGAAATAGATGATATTTCTGATAATATAATAAAGATGACTAATAAAAGAAAAAATATTCTTTTAGAAATAGAGAGTTTGAGTTCAAAAATAAGAGATAATGAGATTAAACTAAAAAAACTAAAAGATGAAAAAACTTCTTTCATGGATAATTATTATATGGAACAGGACAAATTAAATAATATAATCCAAGAAGTTAACTATTTAGATAAGAAAATTAGTAATTTGGAAATAAAGGAAACAAGATATAGTGTACAATTAGAAAATTATAATAACAAAATATTAGAAGATTATGAAATGACTTATGATGAAGGATTAAAATATAAGAAAGAAGTATTTAATTTGATACAAGCTAAAAAAGAGATAAAAGAGTTAAAGAAGAAAATAAGAAATTTGGGTACTATAAATTTAGCTGCTATTGAAGAATTTGAAAAACTAAAGGATAGATTTGTTTTCATGGATAAACAAAGGATTGATTTGACAGAAGGAAAAGAATCTTTGAAAGAAGTAATAGAAGAAATGGAAGACAAAATGGAAGAACAGTTTGTTTTAAATTTTAATGAAGTTAGGAAGAACTTTGTAGAAGTATTTTCAGAGCTATTTGGTGGTGGAGAGGGAGATATTTATTTAGAAGATGAAGAAAATCCATTGACTAGTGGAATAGAAATAATAGCACAACCCCCAGGGAAAAAACCTCAAAGTTTATCCTTGCTATCAGGTGGAGAAAAATCATTGACAGCTGTTGCACTTTTATTTGCAATATTGAAGACAAAACCTACTCCATTTTGTATCCTAGATGAAATAGATGCAGCTTTAGATGAAGCTAATATAAATAGATATGCAAAATTTTTAAAGGACTATGCTCAAGATACACAATTTATAATTATTACTCATAGAAAAGGTACTATGGAAATTGGTGATATACTATATGGTGTAACTATGGAGGAAGAAGGTATTAGCAAAGTAGTTTCTATTAAATTAAAAGATAAATATTCAGAGGCGGCTAGTTAAGGAGGGTAGAAATGTTTAAATGGTTTAATAAAGGAAAAGATACTAAAAAATCAGAAGAGGATAAGAAAGAAGTAGGTTTTTTTGAAAAATTGAAACAAGGATTAACCAAAACTAGAAAGGGAATGACTGATAAAATAGACAGTCTTTTGAGTGGCTATGGGAAAATAGATGAGAACTTATTTGAAGAAATAGAAGAAATATTAGTAACGTCAGATGTAGGAATCAATACTACTATGGAAATAATTGATAATACAAAGTTTCAAGTGAAAGAAAATAAAATAAAAGATCCTAATGAAATAAAAAAGATATTAAAAGATGAAATAAGCCAAATACTCAATAGTGGAGATAAAAGTAAATTAAACATAGAGCCTTCCCCTTCAGTAATACTAGTAGTAGGGGTAAATGGTGTTGGTAAAACTACAACTATAGGAAAATTGGCTTATAATTTAAGAAATGAAGGGAAAAAAGTTATTATAGCAGCTGGTGATACATTTAGGGCTGCAGCTATTGAGCAATTAGAAGAATGGAGTAATAGAGCTAATGTTGATCTTGTAGCTCATAGTGAAGGAGCTGATCCTGCAGCTGTAATATATGATGGGATACAAGCTGCAAAGGCTAGAAAATGTGATGTGTTAATTTGTGATACTGCTGGTAGACTTCATAATAAGAAAAATTTGATGAATGAATTAAATAAAATATTCAGAGTAATTGACAAAGAATTTGAAGAGGCACAAAAAGAAGTATTGTTGGTTTTAGATGCAACTACGGGGCAGAATGCTATTTTGCAAGCTAAACAATTTAAAGAAGTTTGTGATATAACAGGTGTTGCTTTAACTAAATTAGATGGCACAGCTAAAGGTGGAGTGGTAATAGCATTGCAATCTGAATTGAATCTACCTGTAAAATTAATAGGAGTGGGAGAAAAAATTGATGATTTACAAGTATTTAATCCAGATGATTTTGTAGAAGCAATTTTTAGTTAAAATAAATATTGACAAATAAATATTTGTATATTAAAATAATACTGTCAAGTTAAAAACTTGACAGTGCTATTTTGGGTGGTGCTTATGTTTAAAGAAATGGTTGAAATAGGAATACTCTTTGATTTTTACGGGAAACTTTTAAGTGATAGCCAATATAATGTTGTAGAATTATATTATATATACGATTATTCTTTAAGTGAAATTGGAGAAGAATTGGGAATTAGTAGACAAGGAGTATATGATACTTTGAAAAGAGCTGAAAGCAATCTTTATGAATTTGAAGATAGATTAAAACTTGTAAAAAAATTTAAAAGTATTTGTGATGAAGTAAATATTATTTTGGAATATGTTAAGATGATTGTTAATGAAGGAAGAGATTTAAGTAACGATAGCATTGTCAACAATGCTAAGGCTATAGAAAAGGTGGCAAAAAAAATAATAGATAATAGCCAGGAGGTTGTATAATGATATTTGAAAGTTTATCTGAGAAACTTCAAAATGCTTTAGGAAAATTGAGAGGAAAAGGTAAACTTACTGAGAAAGATATAGACACAGCCATGAGGGAAGTCAGACTTGCCCTTTTAGAAGCTGATGTGAATTTTAAGGTAGTAAAAAAATTTACAAAGGATGTTAAGGAAAGAGCTATTGGTGCTGAAGTAATGGAAAGCTTAACTCCTGGGCAACAAGTTATAAAGATAGTAAATGAAGAATTAACAAAACTTATGGGAGAAGAGCAAAGTAAACTTAATGTTTCATCAACGCCTCCTACTGTAATATTAATGTGTGGATTGCAAGGGGCAGGAAAAACAACTACTGCTGGGAAATTAGCATATAATTTGAAGAAAGAGAACAAGAGACCTTTATTAGTTGCTTGTGATGTATATAGACCAGCTGCTATTAAACAATTAGAAGTAGTTGGAAACAAAGCTGACGTTCCAGTATTTTCTATGGGAGATAAAAATAATCCAGTTAATATTGCTAAAGGAGCAATAGAACATGGTAAAAAACATGGTAATGATATTATTATCATAGATACTGCTGGAAGATTACACATAGATAATGAATTGATGGATGAGTTAGGTGAAATTAAGAAAGTTGTAAATCCAAGTGAAATATTATTGGTAGTTGATTCTATGACAGGTCAAGATGCGGTAAATGTGGCAGAGAGTTTTAATGAAAAATTAGACGTAACAGGTGTTATACTTACAAAATTAGATGGTGATGCAAGAGGTGGAGCTGCATTATCAATAAGATCAGTTACTCAAAAGCCTATTAAATTTGTAGGTATGGGAGAAAAATTAGATCAACTAAAGCCATTTCATCCAGATAGGATGGCATCAAGAATATTGGGTATGGGCGATGTTTTAAGTTTAATTGAAAAAGCAGAAAGCTCAATAGATGCTGAAAAAGCATTGGAGTTAGAGAAAAAGATTAGAACACAGCAATTTACTTTTGATGATTTTTTAGACCAATTGGATCAAGTGAAAAATTTGGGCCCTTTAGATGAACTATTAGCTATGGTGCCTGGTGTTAATTCTAAAATGGTTAAGAATTTAAATGTAGATGAAAGTGAATTGGTAAAAATAGAAGCTATTATTCAATCAATGACTGGAGAAGAAAGAGAAAATCCTTCCATTATAAATAGTAGCAGAAGGAAAAGAATTGCTAATGGAAGTGGAACTACAGTTCAAGATGTAAATAGATTATTGAAGCAGTTTAGAGAAACTAAAAAAATGATGAAACGATTTAACAATATGGAAAAAACTATGAAGAAAAAAGGAAAATTTGGTATGCCCTTTTTTTAATAGATGTTGTGTAGTATTTTATAAGGAGGTGAGATAATGTCAGTTAAGATTAGATTGAGAAGAATGGGTGCAAAGAAAAATCCTTTTTATAGAATTATAGTTGCAGATTCACGTGCTCCTAGAAATGGGAGGTTTATAGAAGAAATAGGATATTATGACCCATCAGCTGAACCTAAAACAGTAAAGATAGATGATGAAAAGGCTATGAAGTGGTTAAATGATGGTGCCAAACCAACTGATACTGTGAATAGGTTGTTTAAAGAAAATGGAATATATGAAAAAATAGAAGAAAATACTAATAGTACTGAAAAATAAATTCCTAGGAGGTGAGGGGAATGGGTGAATTAGTAGAAATGATTGCTAAGGCTCTTGTAGATAATCCAGATCAAGTAGAAGTTAATGAAGTGGAAGGTACTCAATCGGTTATAATAGAACTTAGAGTTGCACCGGAAGATATGGGAAAGGTTATTGGAAAACAGGGAAGAATAGCAAAGGCAATAAGAACTGTTGTAAAAGCCGCTGCTATAAAAGAAAATAAAAGAGTTGTAGTAGAAATTTTGCAATAAGGGATTTAGCTTGGGGCTAATCCCTTTTCTATAAATAAATGATAGGTGATGTTATGGATTTTATTCAAGTGGGTAAAATTGTAAATACTCATGGAATTAAAGGTGAAGTTAGAATTATACCTCTTACAGATAATATGCATCGTTTTGATAAGCTTGAAAAAGTTTATCTTGGAGAAAAAAAATTGAAATTAGAAATTACAAATGTTAGATATAAGGATAACATAGTTATACTTAAATTTAATTGTTATGACAATATTAATGATGTAGAAAAATTTAAAAATCAATATATTTATGTAGATGAAGAAGACAAAATAGATCTAAAAGATAATCAATATTTTATATTTGATATAATTGGTTGTAAGGTTTTGGATACTTTGAATAGAGAAATTGGTATTGTGGTAGATATTATTCAAGCTGGCTCTAATGATATATATGTAATTGAGGATAGCATTAATAACAAGGAATACCTCATACCAGCAGTTGGATATTTTATTAAAAATATAAATATTGAACAAAAAATAATTAACATAGATCCAATTGAGGGAATGATAGAATGAAAATAGATGTTTTAACATTATTTCCTGAAATCTTTCAGTGCTTTTTTCAATGGAGTATTATTGGTCGAGCTGTAGATAGGAGTTTAATTAATTTAAATTCTATAAACATAAGGGATTTTTCTGAAGATAAACATAAAAAAGTAGACGACTATCCATATGGTGGAGGACCAGGTATGGTTATGAAGCCAGAACCTGTTTATAAAGCATTGAAATCTATTAAAAATGAGAACTCAAAAGTTATATATTTGACTCCAAAAGGTAAGGTATATAATCAAGAAATGGCAAAAAGTTTTTCTAAGGAAAAACATTTGATATTATTATGTGGCCATTATGAGGGTATAGATAATAGAATTATTGAAAATTATGTAGATATTGAAGTTTCTATAGGAGATTATGTTCTAACTGGTGGCGAATTACCTGCTATGGTTTTGATCGACTCTATAACTAGATTAATTCCAGGAGTTTTGAGTAGTGAAGAATCTTTTCAAGAAGAATCACACTATAATGGACTTTTGGAGTATCCTCAATATACTAGACCTAGAGATTTTAAAGGTTACATGGTTCCGTCAGTTCTTTTGTCGGGAAACCATAAAGAAATTGAAAAATGGCGATTATATAAAATGTTAAAATTAACTTATTTGAATAGACCTGATTTAATAGAAAAAAAAGATTTGACTAGTGAAGAAGAAACTATGCTAGAAAAGATATATGCTGAATTAAAAAAATAAATAATTATTTGTTTTTAGAACCAGTATAGGTAGAAGATACTGGTTTTTTTATGTAAAAAAATTGATAAGGAATATCTATTGACATAAGGCTACATCTAATGTTGATATATGTAACGTAATCATATTTTTACAGTACAAGGAAGTTATTTACTTCAAAATTTAAATAGTTAGGAGGTGTTTTATGGGAAAAGGCAAATATCAGCATCATTTTATTAGAGTCACTATTTTAATTGGAGCAATTGTTTTAAGTTTTTTATTAGGAAATTATGTTGGCTCTAAAGACCAATTTACAGCTAAAGAACCATGTAAGAGTCAAAGTTGTAATAAAATAGCAGTAGTGGATTTAGATGATGGAGTGGAAGTAGGGAAGGAGAAAAAATATTATAGTAAAGAAATAATTGAATTACCAAATTTAAATTTTGTTTATACAGGATTAGGAGATGCACGTTCAGGGTTTAAAGATGGAACATATGGAGCATATATAATAATTCCTTCAACTTTTTCAAAATGTGTATCAAGTATAAATACAAATCCCACAAAAGCAAAATTTGAATTTGAAATAAGAAATGATCTTGAAGGAGATACAAAAAGTGATATTATATATGATTTACTTAAGTTTGAAAAGAAGGTTAATAATGATTTAAGTTATGTATATGTAAATAATATTTTGAAGGAATTTCATGCAGCTCAGGATATTTCTAAAACAGTTATGAACAATGACTTAAAAGAGAGACAAGCTATATTAGAAATAAAACCAAATGATCTAGTTGAGATAATAGATATTCCTGAACTTGAAAGAATTGATAATACTTCAGAACAAATTGATTTTTCGAACTATATAAGTAAAAATCAAAATATTATTTCAGATATTGATAATGAATATAAGAGACAAATTGAGATAAATTTGAATGGTATATATGGTCTTAGGGATGAAGGAAAAGATTTAATTGGTGAATTAAATGCAATGATTTCTGCAGTAGGACAAGTAGATTTATTAATAGATGAAAATGGCAAAGTAGTTTATGAAGATGGTGCAAATAATTTTAAAAATAAAATCAGAGATTATAATACAGCTTTACTTGATAATAAAGAAGCTATGGAAAAAAAGATAGAAAACATTTCAGAAAAACAAAAGGAAATAGAAAAAATTTTATTGGGAATAGAATATTATAATAATGCTATAGAAGATAGTATTACAGAAAATAAAAGTTGTATAAAAAAATCTTTATCTAATCTAATACCTGAAACTAATATTAATATGTCTGAAACCAAGGATAATTTAGAAATATCTTATGGTATTGGAAAACCAAGCATAAATATAGGCATTGAAAGTATAGATGGTGATAATTATAAATTAAAAATAAAAGAAAAAGAAGAGGACATAAGAAATTTCCAAAATTATACAGGTGAGAGAATAGAAGAATTTGAACCCGATATAAAAATAAATAAAATTGATTATGATGTTTCAGAGGTAATAAAGGATCAAGAAAAAAATATTGAGGAAATTAATAAGGAAATAAGTAAAATAGAAAAAATAAAAGATACCGAAATAAATGAAATAATAAAATCAGGAATAATAAAACCGTTGGAATTACAAGCTGATAATATAAAGGAAGATTATAATAATAGGAATACAATAGAAAAAGACTTAATAGGGAAATATGGCAATAGTATAAATGTCTACAATCCAATAGATAATGCTTTGGAAATTGAAAATAAAATGAGTGTAATGAACAACAATACAGTTGATTTATCTAACTATATTGATAATAATAACGAAAAATATTTGGCTTTTGTAGATGGTATGTCTGAGAATAGTGAAAAAAATACTAATATTTTAATTGAGAATATGCAAGATGCAACAGAAAAGTCAGAAAAAAAAGTTATTGCAGGATTAGAAAATGCACAAAATATAAAGAATAGTACAAGTAAAGCAAATCAGGATCTTTTAAATTCATTTTCTAAGAAGCTCGGTTATACAAGATTAGGGTCTCTTGAGTACATTCAGGTACATGATTTTATTGTAAATCCTGTCAATATGAAAAATAGTGATAAAAAAATAGAATATGATTCAGATATGAAAGAGGAAACAATTGATAATGATTTTGAAGAGAGCAGTAATGAACATAAGATAGAGTTTATTTCAAAGCATAAGGTCTTATTTGCAATGAGCATGGGGCTAATTTTTTTATTGGTAATATATATTATCAATAGATAAAAAGTAAATAAATAATATGTAAAGGAGATGTGAAGAATATGGCAATGGGAATTATTCGATTAAGTCCGGAGCAAATGAATGAAAAGGCTACGGAATTTGACAATAGAAGTGAAGAGTTTCAAAGTTGTGTTACAAAAATGAGAAATATGGTAACTTCCCTTAGTGAAGAATGGGAAGGACAAAGTAGCAGAGCATTTTGCGAACAGTTTAATGAATTAGAACAAGGATTTAACAAAACTGTAGAATTGATTGAAAGTATTGCCACACAATTAAGAGAAGTATCTGCAGCAATGGTAGATACAGATAGTCAAATTTCACAAAAAATTGGTGGGAGATAAGATTAAGAAGCCATTAGGGATGTATGTTCTCCTAATGGCTTCTTAGTCTTTAATTTTAATTAGGAGGATTTTTATGGATGAGCAAGATATAAATATAGATACTTCAGTTTTAAAAGATAAAAAAAGTAGTTCCTTATCCTTAACAGATAAATATAATATACATTTATTTACTGATAAAACTCAAAATACTATTAATAAGGCAGATAAAAATAAAGAGTTAGATAAAAAAGATATTTTATTTATAGAGAAGTTGAATAAAAATAATAATATTTATTTGAATGCCAAGGAATCTTTATTTATAGAAGATAGAAAGCTTATTGAAAATAATAATACTGATGAATTAGTATCAAAAAAAAGCTATATTATTAGTGGTATTGTTATGGCTTTATTTATAATAGTGATGTTATTTTATCATAAATTGAAAAGGAGAAGGTTAAATGATGTTGATATTGACTATTACTATGAGTGATAATGAAATTAAAAAAAATGTACAGGTAAATTCTGAATTAAAAATTGAAAATATGATATATATATTATGTGAAAATAACGTGTTGACAAAATTACATAAAAAAGATTACAAAATTAAGTCCATTAGACAAGGAAAATTTGTTAATAAACAGCTTAATTTTGAAAGGGCTAGAATTTTCACAGGGGATATATTGGAAATTATTATTTAGGGGGAATAAGTATTGGATAATGTCATATCAGAAACAATTAAAAAATCATCTTTAAATGCTAAGGATATTTACGATTATAAAAAACTACAATTACCTAAAAGGCATTTTATAGATATGCGAATTGATAAAAAAGAAGAAGATATAATATTTTATTATGATTGTTCTAATTTATTAAAAGTCAGTAATATTAAAAAAGAAGATTTATTGACAAAATTAAGATTTTTAATTAGTGTTTCAGAATTAGAAGAATTAGTATATGAATATGAATTTTCTTTAGAACCAGAAAATTTATACTATAGTAAAGATGATCAGATAAAAATAAAGACACGAGATATAAAAATAGATAAGGGAAACAATCATTTTTTAAATCAATATAAAGCCCTTATAGGTTATATTTGGCAAGATAAATACAAATATGAAGATTATCTAAAAGGTGGAATGCAATTATTAAAAAAAGAAAAATTTTTGGAAAATATATTGGAAACTAATTCAATTGAAGAAATTGCAAATGTATTAAATAATAAATTTAAAGAAGTAAAGTTAAATAAACAAGAAAATAAAATAATGGTCGATAAAAAGAAATATCGAAATAATAAATTGTTATTAATTGTAACTATAGCAATGTTGCTAATTTTTGGAGTCTATATTTCTTATATACATATCAAAGTACTTCCTTTGGAAAGAGCTACAGCTAAAAGCAGTGAAGCCTATATAGAACAAAATTATATAGAAGTTATTGATACATTGGAAAATATAAAAATAAAGGATATGGATAAAATACAAAAATTTATTTTAGCAAGCTCATATATAAGAAGTGAAAATCTATCTGAAGAACAGCGAGATAATATTTTTAAAAATGTATCTGTAAATAGTAATGAAGCAATTTTAGATTATTGGATACATTTGGGAAGGAATGAATTAGATGATTCAGTGAATATAGCAATGAAATTGTCAGATGATGAATTACTATTATATGCTTATATGAAGCAGTTAGATCAATTAGAAAGAGATACTAATATAGGTGGAGATGAAAAAAATTCTAAAATAAAAGAAATTCAACAAGATATGGATTCAATATTAGAAAAATATGATAATAGTGAGGAAAATTTATAAAATGGAAAGTATAATTTTAAAGAAATCAAATAAATATATAGAGTTACCTATAGATAAAAATGTGTTTTTTGAAAATTTTGTTTTCACAAAGATAGGTAAAAGATTGATAGTAGGGAAAAAAGAAATATTACCATATAGGTGGTATAAACTGTCTTCAGAGGAGGAAGTTTTTTACTATCCTGATAATAAAATAAGTTTAGCTAGGAAGAAATATATAACTATTGGTAAAGAAAATAGTTATATAAATATAAAAAATATTAATTGTAATTGTATCATATTTGATAATGAATTGGTTATTTCACAGAGGAATATTGATAAAAGTCTTGTATTTATAAATGGGAAAATAATTGAAAATTTCAAATATAATATTACTTCAGGAGATGTAGTTTTTATTGATAATTATTTATTTACTATTTTGGAAAATAAAATTATTATAAAAGGAGATATTAGCCAAATAGAAACAAAACTATTAGAATTGGCACCATTAGATGAACCTTTTGAGAATTTTCCTAAATATAAAAGATCTCCAAGAATTATAAAAAGATTAAAAGGGAAAACAATTGAGATAAAAAATGCTCCTCAAGAAAAAACTATGGACAAAAGAAACTTTGCACAAATTGTAGTACCTCCAATTGTTATGTTAATTGTAACGGTAGGAATAAGCATTTTATTAAAAAGAGGATTGTATGTATTAATGTTTGTGGCAGGAACTGTGGTGACAACTATATTTTCAATAATAAGATATGTAGGCGATAAAAAAGATTATAAAGAGACTAATGAAAAAATTCGAAAAGTTTATGGTGCTTATTTATTGAGAAAAAGGAAGGAAATATATGAAGCTTATAACGAAGAAAAAGAAGTTTATAGTTATAATTATCCAAATATAAAAGAGATTGAAGAAATGATTAAAAATTATAATCACAGAATATATGAAAGAAGTTTTAATGATTCGGATTTTTTAATAGTATCATTAGGCTATACTAGTGGAGTTCCAAATTTTAAAATAGAAGTAGATTATAATGAGCTTTCTCTTGAAAGAGATGAATATGAAAATGAAGTAACTCAAATTAAAGAAGAATTTTCGATAATTGATGGGAAACCAATTGTTGTAGATTTGAAAAATGCACATTTAGGTATTGTAGGAGAAAAGTCCAATATACATGAACAATTGAGTATTATTATATCTCAAATAACTTTTTTTCATAGTTACCACGATGTTGAATTGATAACTATATATGATGAAAAATATAAAGATGAGTTTGAGTGGATTAATTGGTATCCTCATTCAAAAATTCATCAAATAAATGTACTTGGTTCAATAAGTAACGAAAGGAAGAGGGACCAAGTAATGGGGAGTCTACACCAAATTTTAAAGGAAAGAAAATTAAAGAGAGATGAATCAAAAAAAGAAGAAGCATATAGTCCTCATTTTGTATTTATAATAGATGAGCCAAAGCTTATAATGGATCATTCTATAATGGAATATTTAGATAAGGAAGGCTATTCTCTTGGATTTTCTATCATATATACAAGTCATTTGAGATCAAATTTACCAGAGAACATAGAAACTATAGTAACTTTAGAAAACTCGGAACAAGGTACACTTGTGTTAAATGAGAAAGATTTAGTAAATCAAAATATTGAATTGCAACATGTTGATGATATTGATTTAGAATGGATGGCTAGAAATTTAAGTGTATTAGATCATGTAAAAGGAATAGTATCATAAATACCAGAAAGTATTACTTTTTTTGAGATGTATAAAATTGATCATCCATGTGAACTAGATGTTAAAGCTAGATGGGATAAAAATGTTGCATATAAAACATTGGCAGTACCACTTGGAGTGAGGGCAAATAATGATTATGTGAATTTAAATCTCCATGAAAAAGCACATGGCCCTCATGGATTAGTGGCAGGTACAACAGGTTCTGGGAAATCAGAAATTTTACAATCATATATTTTATCTCTTGCAGTTAATTATCACCCATACGAGATAGGTTTTTTGTTAATTGATTATAAGGGCGGAGGAATGGCGAGTTTATTTAAAAAATTACCACATTTGTTAGGAGTTATTACAAATCTTGATGGAAGTGAAAGTATGAGAGCTTTGGCTTCTATTAAAAGTGAATTGTCAAGAAGACAGATGATATTTAATGCTTTTGATGTAAATCATATTGATGATTATAGTAAATTGTTTAGAATGGGAAAAGCTAAGGAGCCTATGCCACATTTGTTCATAATAAGTGATGAGTTTGCAGAATTGAAAAAAGAACAGCCAGAGTTTATGTCTGAGCTTGTTTCAACGGCAAGAATAGGTCGTAGTTTAGGAGTACATTTGATACTTGCAACTCAAAAACCTAGTGGTGTAGTTGATGAACAGATTTGGACCAATTCAAAGTTTAAATTAGCATTGAAGGTGCAAAATGAAGCGGATAGTAAAGAGATTATAAAAACTTCAGATGCGGCAAATATAACTCAACCTGGAAGAGCATATTTGCAAGTTGGAAATAATGAAATATATGAATTGTTTCAATCAGCTTGGAGTGGAGTAAATTATGTTTCAGTGGAAGAAGAGGAAAAAATTGATGATAGAGTTTACCTTATAAATGATTTAGGACAAGGGGAATTGATAAATAAAGATCTTAGTGATAATAGAGAAGTTGAACAAATACAACAGACTGAATTGAATGTAACTGTTGATTATTTAAAAGAAGTATATGAGAAAGAAAATTGTGTTAAGGTTAAAAAGCCATGGTTACCACCACTAAAGAAACAAATAGTTACTCCATGTGAACTAGAGGATGAATTACCAGAAGAGTTAAATTTAAAATTGAGCATAGGAAGAATTGATATTCCAGAGAGACAAGAACAAAAGGATTATAGTATTGATTTAGTCGATGAAGGAAATATAGTATATATAGCATCTTCTGGATATGGAAAGACTACTTTTTTAACAACCTCAATATTGTCTCTTGCACAAAAAAATAGAGTTGAGAATGTTAATTTTTATGTATTAGATTTTGGAAACAATGCTCTTGTGGCATTAAATAAGCTAAATCATATTGCAGATTATATAACTATTGATGATGAAGAAAGGATTGGCAAATTTATAAAAATAATAGAAAATGAATTAAATATAAGGAAGAAAAAATTAGCAGAGAAAATGGTGCAGAACATAGCTGTCTATAATAAAATAAGTGAAGAAAAACTTAAAGCTATAGTGATAGTTATAGACAATTATGATGTAGTAAAAGAATTAGGATATGAAATGGAAGACTTTTTTACAAAAGTATCACGAGATGGACAGGCTCTTGGAATTTATATATTAGCAACATTAACCAGATCAAATGCTATGAAATATGCTACATTGAGCAATTTCAAAAATAAAATTGCAGGATATAATTTTGATGAATCAGAAGTAAATATGATAGTTGGTAGGAGTAAGTATAAACAATCTGAGATAAAGGGACGAGTATTAGTAAAGAATAATGATTTGGTGAATGTGATGCAAATGTATGTTATGGATGAATTTAAAGATGAAATAGAATATAATAAAAAGATTTCAAATATTATAGATGAAATAAATGCCAGAACATATGGTATTAAAGCTCCAAGAATACCAGTATTACCAGAGATATTAGATTATAAAACTATGATGGTATATGAAAAGCAAGATAAAGATATATATTTAGGGTTGGATAAAGAAAAAGTAAAATTATGTGGTATAGATAGAGAAATGAGTCCTTTTGTAATAATTGGAGAAAGTGGTATTGGTAAAACATATATGTTGGAAATTATATTAGAGCAGATACCAAAAGAAAATAAAATTTATCTTTTTGATTCCAAAAAAATGGAGTTATATTCAAATAGGATGAAAGAAAATATAGAGTATATTGATAGTAAAGAAAAGGTAGATAATTTTGTTTTAGAGTTAGAAAAAGAATTGATCTATAGACAAGAATATATGAAAAAGGAATTAGAAAAAAGTAGAGGTATAAGTCCTAAAGAAATAGGTAGAAAACTAGAACCTTTATATATAATATCTGATGATTGGGATGATTTTGTTGATTTAACAAGAACTAGTGCTTCAAAATTAGGAAAGTTGTTGGAATTAGGTTCAAGTCTTGGAATAACAACAATATTAACTGCTAACTCTAGTAAGATGAAAGGTTTCGATGAAATAACTAAATTTGCTAAAAATGCAACAGATGGTTTAGTCATGGGAGACCAAGGAACAAGCAACATATTTCCATTGAGGACAACAAAAGAATTACCATCTTATGGAGATGGCTTGTTGTTTAACAATGGTACTTATATAAGGATAAAATTACCAATGACTAGATGATATAGGAGGGATTCGATGATACAGTCAGAATTAGGAAGAATAAATGGACTAATAGGATACCATGAAAATAATATTGGAGTATTAGAGATGAAAATCAATAACTTAGAAGAAGCATTAAAGAAAATAGAGAAAGAAAACAAGAAATTAGAATGGCATGACGGCAGATGCTATAAAGGAAGATAGTAATAAATTTGCTTTGGTGGCTATTGAGCATATATATTCTATTTTTGAAAAATTCAAAAGATACCCAAACCTTAGAGAATAGTTTTGGACAAATAGTATCCATATCTAAGGGGTATTATCCTGATGTTAAAGAGGATGAAAAATTTGATGAAAAGATTATTGGCTTTTCAAAGAATGTGGGAGGTATAAAACAGCAAAACCAAAATTTTTCAGAGAAATAGGAAATGTCATGCATGAATTTTCTATAGAACGTGGTATATTTGGGCAAGCAGTTATGAAAATGGATTAATTACTGGGGGGAGTATGGTTGGAGCTAAAATTTGGGGATTGGTTTGTGTTAGTAATGAGTGCAACAATACATCCCAGATCATTTAGTAGGAGCAACTGTAATTATAAAAGATAAATAAAAGAAGTGACTTTATGTTAGAAATAGGAAGTGTTGTATATTTAAAAGATGGTATTGAAAAGGTAATGATATTAAGTAGAGGTTCAATTATAGAAGAAAATAATGAAAAATTAGTATTTGATTATGGAGAATGTATATATCCAGTAGGTTTAGTTATAGATAGTATATTACATTTTAATGAAGAAAATATAGATAGAGTGGTATTTAGAGGATATCATGATGAATTAGAAGATAGACTTCAAGAACTTTATAATGAATGGATGGAATAAAACAAAGGTGAATATGAAAAGGTAGTAGTTCCATCAGAATCTAAAAAATAAAAATTTATAAATATTGTATTTTGAATATACTTGTGTTATAATACACAGAGTATGGCATAATGGGCGGTCCTCTATCTATGGGATATGAACGTCTATGAGAAGGGAGGTTTTCACTGTGGATATTATAAAGATGATTGAAGATGAACAATTGAAGAAGGATATTCCTCAATTTAATACAGGTGATACTGTTCAAGTACATTATAAAGTTAAAGAAGGTTCTCGTGAAAGAATTCAAGTTTTTGAAGGAACAGTTTTGAAAAGACAAGGTGGGGGAGTTAGAGAAACCTTTACAGTTAGAAGAATTTCTTATGGTGTTGGAGTAGAGAGAACATTTCTTCTACATTCTCCAAGAATTGAAAAAATTGTTGTTACTAGAAGAGGTAAAACAAAAAGATCTAAATTATATTATTTAAGAGCAAGACAAGGAAAATCTGCTAGGGTTAAAGAAAAATCACGTTATTAAAATATTGGGGCTTATTATAGTCCCAATATTTATTTATAAAGAAGCAGGTGATATTATGAATATTAATTGGTATCCTGGTCATATGAAAAAAGCAAGGGAATCTATAAAGAAGAATGTAAATTTAGTTGATTTGGTATATGAAGTTTTAGATGCAAGAATCCCATATAGTAGTGATAATCCAATGATAGATGATTTAATAGGCAATAAACCTAAAATTATTATTCTTAACAAATGTGATTTAAGTAGTAAATATGGTAATGAAGAGTGGATGAAGTATTATGGGAACAAAAAAAAATCTGCTGTATTAGTAAATGCAGCAGAAGGTACTGGAATTGATAAAATTATTAAATATTCTTATAAGCTTACTGAAAATAAGAGAAAGAATTTAGAAAAAAAAGGTGTCAAAAAAAGAGCTATAAGAGCAATGATAATAGGTATTCCTAATGTTGGTAAATCTACATTAACAAATTATCTTTCTGGTAAAAAAGGAGCAAAAACTGGGAAAAAACCAGGAGTTACTAAAGGAAATCAATGGATTAAAATAAGAGGGAATTTAGAATTATTAGATACTCCCGGTATATTGTGGCCTAAAATTGAAGAAAAGGACGTTGGCTTAAATTTGGCATATACTGGGGCCATAAAGGATGAATTATTAGATATTGAAAATTTAGCATATTATTTTATTGAAAGAATTAAAAATGATTATCCAAAAGATATAGAAAAAAGATACAATATAAATGTTGAAGAGAAAAGAACTCATGATATAATATTAGAAATAGCAAAACATAGGGGATGTATAAAGAAAGGTGGAGTAGTTGATTATATGAAGGTAAGTCATTTAGTAATGGATGATTTCAGAAAAGGCATGCTTGGAAGAATAACATTGGAATTACCTAATAGGGGGAATTAAATTTGCTAGATTTAGAACAAACTCTTTGGAATGAAGGATATAATTATATAGCTTGTATTGATGAAGTTGGGAGAGGTTCATTAGCTGGTGATGTAGTAGCTTGTGCAGTAGTTATGCCTAAAAAATTGTTGATAGAAGGCGTAAAAGACTCAAAAAAATTGACTCAAAAAAAACGTGAAGAATTATTTGATATAATTAAAGCAAAAGCAGTAGCAATAGGAATAGGAAGTGTAGAACCTAAAATAATTGATGATATAAATATTAAAGAAAGTGCAAGGCTTGCTATGAAAAAAGCTGTATTGAATTTAAAAAATAGTGATGGGGAAAAAATAGTTCCTGATTATTTATTGATAGATGCTGAAGAAGTTTATTTGCCAATTCCTCAAAAAAGTATTATTAAAGGTGATGAGAAATGTCATGGTATTTCTTGTGCATCTATTTTAGCAAAGGTATATAGAGATAGACAGTGTCAGTATTGGGGTCAAGAATTTAAAGGTTATAAAATAGAAAAAAATAAAGGTTATGGAACAAAGGAACATAGAGAAGCAATAAAAAACCTTGGACCTTCTCCTATTCATAGATTAAGTTTTTTAAAAAATATTATATAATTAGGATGAAGTGTTATGAAGATTAATAATTTTTTTCCTATTAGTGAAAATATTTCATATGATAAAAATAATTTTTTAAAAGAAGGAAGTATAATTTATGGTGATATAATAGATATTGAAGATACTGTTGTTTTTTTGAAATTACCAGGCTGTGGAGTGATAAAAGCTGAGAGTGAATCAGATATTCAAAATATGTTAGGTAAAAAAACAAAATTTCTTATAAAAACTATAGATGAAAACAAAATACAATTAAAACCAATTTTAAATAAAAAAGATGTAAGTGTCTTAATTAAAAAAGGACAAATAGAGGAAGATATTATAACTAATATTTTAAATAAATATGATATTGTTAATGATGAAATATCGAGGAAATTAGTTAAGACATTGTCAGAATTTAATTTACCAGTGACTAAAGAAAATATGGAAAAATGTTTAAATGTTTTTGATAAATTAGACCAAATTTACAATAAGAAAGATACTGAAAAAGTTATTATATTAAAGGAAGAAGATATAATAAAAGAATTTATATTAGAATTGAAAGAAGAAAATATAGCAAAAGAAGAGATATCAGAAGCAGAGAATAAAATTAATCCTAAAATAGTAAAAAATATTTTATTAAATAATGATAAACTTAATAAGTTACTATTTTATAATAAAAATATTTCAGATTTTTTAGTTGTACCTAAAGGTGATTATCTACATAATAGTGATTTAACTTTTATTTTTGAGGATTTATTTAATGAGATTCCTAAAGAAAAAATGGATACTCAATTGTTTAAAATTTTAGCTTATTTTATAAAAAAAGATATTGATATTTCTTTGAATAATGTTAAAAATTTTCATGAGTTCATAGAAAATCCAAAGCAATTTTCAGAAAGTTTATGTGAATCTATGAATTATTTCAAAAAAGAGATTGGTAGATTTAAAATTACATTTACTCCTGAAGATATAAAACAATTAGACAATTATTATACAAAATTAGAGGAACAACTAATTAAATTATATGCAAATATTGAAAAAAACAGTATAACAGATGAGAAAAGTATAAAGCATTTGAACAATATAGGAACTAAGATTGAATTTTTAAAGGATGTCAACGAGCATTTGGCATTGTTTCATATACCTATCCAAATAGCAGATGAAAAAAATCACACTGGTGTTATTTCCCTAATGACTAAAAATAAAAATAATAAAAACACATTTCAAAATGTGAGTGTTTTTATTGATTTAAATATGTCAAATATAGGAAATGCAAGAATATATTGTCAGATCAATTGTAAGAATATAAATATTACTTTTGATATTGAGGAAGAAAATATAAAATTATTTCAATATAGAGAAGAGAATCTTAAAGAAGTACTAATGAATAAGGGCTTTAAAGTAAATAAAATAAATTATATAATGGATGAAAAAGTTAATATAATGAATACTTTAATAGTTAATAAAAATCCATTATATTATTTAGATGTGCAGGTGTAGTAAATGAGTAAAAAATCTAAAAGTAATAATAAAAAAGCTGTAGCTTTAAGGTATAAAAAAGATGATAGTGTACCTAAAGTCATTGCAAAAGGTAAAGGCTATGTTGCAGAAAATATTATAAATAAAGCTAAAGAAGAAAAAATTGAAATATATAGAGATAAAAACATAATTGATAGTTTAATGAATGTGGAAATGGGTAAGGAAATTCCATATGAACTCTATGAAGCTGTAGCAGAGATAATATGCTTTGTCTATATGATAGACAAAGAAAAAGGAGATAGAAATGAGCAATAATATTATAAAGGGGAAATTGGGAGAGGAAATTGCTGAAAAATACTTAAAGTCTTTAGCTTATACTATTTTAGAAAAAAATTATAGAATTAAAATGGGCGAAATAGATATAATTGCTATGAAAAAAGATATATTAGTTTTTGTAGAAGTTAAAACTAGATCTAGTATTAATTATGGTTATCCTTGTGAGGCAGTTAATAGAAAAAAACAAATTAAAATAATAAAGACAGCTTTACACTATATAAAATCAAATGGAATGGGAGATTACCAAATTAGATTTGATATTATAGAGGTGTATTTTAAAGGTAAAGGGAAAATAAATCATATAGAGAATGCTTTTTGTATATGAACTAGACAATAGAGATTTTTGATCAATACTATAAAATAAATAAGAAAAGGGGTATCTTATTTATGTATTCAAAAGTAAACACATGTGTTTTACAGGGGTTAAAAGGTCATATAGTAGAGGTGGAAACAGATTTGTCTAGGGGAATGCCAACCTTTAGTATCGTTGGACTTCCTGATACTGGTATAAAAGAGTCAAAAGAAAGAGTTAGAACAGCAATTAAAAATAGCAATTTTGAATTTCCTCTTAAAAGAATTACTATTAATTTAGCACCAGCTAATTTGAGAAAAGAAGGTTCTCAAATTGATTTGGCTATAGCTATAGGTATATTATCGGCTATGGATATTATTACGGAGAAAAGTTTTATAAATACTGCATTTATTGGTGAGTTATCGTTAGACGGACAATTAAATGCTATTGATGGTGCTTTACCAATGGTTATTTCTTTAAGAGAATTGGAAATAAAAAATGTGATTTTACCCTATGATAACAGGGATGAATGTTGTGTAATTGAAGGTATTAATATTATCCCTGTGAAAAATTTGGAACAGGTAGTGTCTCATTTAAATGGTGATGAAATTATAGAATATTATGTGAATAACAAAAAAAATATATTTGATAAGGAAGAACTATTTTTAGAAGATTTTAGTGATATAAAAGGACAAGATACATTGAAAAGAACTTTGGAAGTTGCTGCTGCTGGCTTTCACAATGTATTGATAATTGGTCCTCCTGGATCAGGTAAAACAATGGCAGCTAAAAGGATCCCTTCTATACTTCCTAAATTAACATTTGAAGAGGCTATAGAAACAACTAAAATATATAGTGTTTCAGGATTATTAAAACATAATTCATTAGTTAAGAATAGACCTTTTCGTTCTCCACATCATACAGCCTCATCAGCATCGTTAATAGGAGGAGGTAGTATACCAAAACCTGGAGAAGTTTCTTTGGCTCATAATGGAGTCTTATTTTTAGACGAATTACCAGAATTTCAAAAAAAAGTATTGGAAGTATTAAGACAACCTATGGAAGATGGAATTGTTACTATTTCTAGAGCCAATGCTAGTCTTACATATCCAGCTAAATTTATGTTTGTAGCAAGTATGAATCCATGTCCGTGCGGATATTATGGAGATCCATTTCATGAGTGTAGTTGTACACAGAATAATATTGATAGATATTTGAGTAAAATTAGTCATCCTTTATTAGATAGAATAGATATACATATAGAGGTACTTCCTGTAGATTATAATGAATTAAGAACTGATATAGAGGCAGAGTCGTCAGTTAGTATAAGAAAAAGGGTAAATGAAGCTAGAGAAAGACAAATATTTAGATATAAAGATAAAAATATTTTTTGTAATGCACAAATAACTCCTAAATTGATAAAAAAATATTGTAAACTTGATTTAGAAGCTGAAGAAATTATGAAAGAAGCTTTTAGAAAGTTTAAATTTAGTGCAAGGAGTTATAATAAAATATTAATAGTAGCTAGAACTATTGCAGATCTTGATAAAAAAGATATAATTAATAAAAAACATATTTTAGAGGCTATTCAGTATAGAACTTTGGATAAAAAATATTGGGGGATAACAAGATGAGAAAATTAACCAGTAGAGATATACTTATATGGTTAAATTCTATTAATATTAGCAATGGAACTATAGATTTATTGATAAAAAAATTTGATGATTTATCAAATTTATGGTATATACCTAGTGAGTGTATTTTAAAATTAGATAAAATTAGATATAAAACTAAAAAACATATTATAGCTTGTAGAAAATATAATTATATAGAAAATATATTATCAAATATAGATAAAAACAATGTTAATGTAGTGACTATATTTGATGATACATATCCTGAAAGTTTAAGAAATATATATGGAAGTCCTAAAGTGTTATATTATAAAGGAGAGTTTTCTAATAAAGATCATTTGGCAATAGCTATAGTGGGTTCTAGAAAATCAACAAGTTATGGCAAATGGGCAAGTGAAAAAATAGCTAGAGAACTATCAAAACTAGGTATAACAATAGTTAGTGGCATGGCAAATGGTATTGATTCAGTAGCTCATGAAGGAGCATTGAAAGAGAATGGAAGAACAATAGCAGTATTAGGTAGTGGTATAGATATTATATATCCATCGAGAAATAAGGAATTATATAAATCAATTTGTGAAAGTGGGGTTGTAGTATCAGAGTTTCCATTGGGTACTAAACCTTTTCATTATAATTTTCCTCAGAGAAATAGAATTATAAGTGGTTTATCACTAGGAGTAGTTGTAGTGGAGGCTACAGAAAAAAGTGGTTCTTTGATTACAGCAGGATTTGCAGCAGAACAGGGAAAAGAGGTTTTTGCTTTGCCAGGTAATATTAATAGCTTATTTAGTAGAGGAACTAATAAGCTATTAAAAGATGGTGCAAAGTTAGTTATGGATGTAGACGATATTATTGAAGAGATACATGAGCTTCAAGAAAAACTAACAGAGGATAATTTGGAGAAAATTGATTTTTCTAATTTAAGTGATATAGAAACTGAGATAGTAAAATGTATTAGAGAAGGTCCTATTCATTGTGATAGTATTGCATATAAAACTGGATTAGATATTTCTACAGTAACTAGTACTTTAACAATTCTTGAATTAAAGGGATTTGTAGAAGAATTATCTGGAAAAATCTATACTTTAATTTAAATTGTTTATAATTATTTGGAGGTGTAATCATTGCAAAAAAATTTAGTTATAGTTGAGTCACCTGCAAAAGCTAAAACAATTAAAAAATTTTTAGGGAAAAATTATAGGGTGAAAGCTTCTGTAGGTCATGTTAGAGATTTACCTAAGAGTAAATTAGGTATAGATATAGAAAATGATTTTGAGCCAAAATACATAACGATAAGGGGGAAAGGTCCAGTAATTAAAGAATTGAAAGCTGAAGCAAAAAAATCTAATAAAATTCTTCTCGCTACTGACCCTGACAGAGAAGGAGAAGCTATTTCTTGGCATTTAGCATATATATTGGGTTTAGATGAGAATGATCCAATACGAATAGAGTTTAGTGAAATAACAAAAGATGCAGTTTTAAAAGCATTAAAAAACCCAAGACCAATTGATAAAAATTTAGTTGATGCTCAACAGGCTAGAAGAACTTTAGATCGTTTGGTAGGATATAAAATAAGTCCTTTATTGTGGAGAAAAATAAGAAGGGGATTAAGTGCAGGAAGAGTACAATCTGTAGCAGTAAAACTTGTATGTGATAGGGAAAATGAAATTAATAATTTTATTCCTGAAGAATATTGGAGTATAAAGGCTTATTTAAATAAGAATAATGAAGTATTTGAATCTAATTTTTATGGTGTAATGGATGGGGAAAAAGAGAAGAAAGTAGAACTTAAAAAAGAAGAAGATGTTAATAAAGTATTAGAATCTTTGGATAAGGATAATTTTGTAGTAGATGAAGTGAAAACTGGTAAAAAACGAAGAAATCCTTATCCTCCTTATACAACTAGTTCATTGCAACAAGATGCTTCTAGAAGACTTGGATTTTCTACAAAAAAGACTATGGTAATTGCTCAACAATTATATGAAGGTATTGATATTAAAGGTGATGGTACCGTAGGATTGATAACTTATATTAGAACAGATTCTACTAGATTGTCTAATGAGGCTATTAGTGGTGCAAAGAAATATATTATTGATAATTATGGCAAAGAATATTCAAATGGAGGTAAAAATTATAAAAATAAAACAAAAAAAGAAGCACAAGATGCTCATGAAGGTATTAGACCAACCTTTGTTAATAATGAACCTAATAAGATAAAAACTTCATTGACTTTAGATCAATATAAATTGTATAAATTAATATGGAAACGATTTATTGCTAGTCAAATGAATGCTGCTCAATATAAAACTGTTACTGTTAGAATTTTATCTAATAGAAATATTTTTAGATCAACTGGTTCTAAACTAGTTTTTGATGGTTTTATGAAAGTATATGATATTTCTAGTAATAAAGATAAAGACTTGGAAATACCACTATTGAAAAAAGGGGAGAAAGTAAATGTTGATAAAATTGAACCTAACCAACATTTTACTCAACCGCCAGCTAGATTTACTGAGGCTAGTTTGATCAAAACTTTAGAAGAATTGGGTATTGGAAGACCAAGTACTTATTCGCCTACTATTACTACAATATTAAATAGAGAATATGTATCATTAGATAATAAAAGTTTTAAACCTACAGATTTAGGTATACTAGTTAATGATTTATTAAATGAATACTTTGAAGATATCATTAATGAAGAATTTACGGCAGGGATGGAAGAAAGGCTGGATAAAGTTGCAGAAGGTGAAAATTATTGGAAAGATGTCATAAGGGATTTTTATGATGATTTTCATGTGGTTCTTAATAAAGCAGAAAAAGAGATTGAGAAAATAGAAATTAAAGATCAGGAAACAGATATAATTTGTGAAAAATGTGGGAAAAATATGGTTGTGAAATATGGACGATATGGTAAGTTTTTAGCATGTCCAGGATATCCAGAGTGTAAGAATACAAAGCCATTAATTGAAAAATTAGATGTTCCTTGTCCAGATTGTGATGGACAGGTGATAAAAAGAAAATCAAAAAAAGGAAGAACCTTTTATGGATGTAGTAATTTTCCAAAATGTAATTTTGTATCATGGGATGAACCTCTAAAAGATAAATGTCCAGAATGTGGTAGTTTTATGGTTAAGAAAAAAACTAAAAAAGGAACAACTATTATATGTAGCAATAAAGATTGTGGTTTTAAGAAAAAAGTAAAGGAAGAATAAGTGTATGTATTAAAATTATCAATAAAATTACATTTTATATTAAAAAACTAAATAAAATATAAAAATATTCTGAAAATACTTATTATACTATTGAAGGTATTGAATATTTATGATATCATGTCATGTGTTTGATATGGTAAGCTAGGGAGTGAAATTATGTTGACAGGAACTACTATTATTGCAATAAAAAAAGGAAATAACATAGCTATGGCTGGTGATGGACAGGTAACTATGGGAGATAAAACTATTATGAAAAATACAGCAAAAAAAGTTAGAAAAATATATAATGATAATGTGATTATTGGTTTTGCAGGTTCTGTTGCAGATGCTTTAACATTAGCAGAAATATTAGAAGAAAAATTAGAGCAGTATGCAGGAAATTTAAAAAGAGCAGCTGTAGAGCTTGCAAAGGAATGGCGAAGGGATAAAGTATTAAAACAATTAGAAGCAATGCTTATTGCTGGGGACAAAGAGAACCTACTTGTCATATCAGGGAATGGAGAGGTTATAGAACCAGACAAAAATATTGCAGCTATAGGGTCTGGTGGAAATTATGCTTTAGCGGCAGGAAAAGCTCTACTTGAATATTCGGATTTGGAAATTGAGAATATTGTAAAGGAAGCTTTATTAATAGCATCATCAATATGTGTTTATACAAATGATAATATTACAGTAGAGGTTCTTTAGGGGAGTGGTTTTATGAAAAAATTAACACCGAATCAGATAGTTTTAGAATTGGATAAATATATAATTGGTCAAAAAAAGGCCAAAAAGGCTGTTGCAATAGCACTGAGAAATAGATATAGAAGAAGTTTACTGGATGATGAATTTAAAGATGAGATTAAACCCAAAAATATCTTAATGATTGGACCAACAGGAGTTGGAAAGACAGAAATAGCAAGGCGTTTGTCAAAACTTGTAGATGCTCCTTTTGTAAAGGTTGAAGCAACTAAATTTACTGAAGTAGGATATGTAGGTAGAGATGTTGATTCTATGGTAAGAGATTTGGTAGAAGCTTCTATAAGAATTGTAAAATCAGAAAGGATAGAAAAGGTTTATAATAAAAGTAAAATTTTAGCAGAAGAAAGAATTATTAAATTGTTAGCTCCTACTCCTTTAAAGAAAGGAACTACTAATCCAATTGAGTATTTATTTGGTTCTGAGGAAGAAGATGATGATAAAAAAGTAGAAGAATATAAAGCAAAAATGGAAAAATCAAAGCAATATCAGAATATATTGAGAGAAAAGTTGAGAAACGGAGAACTTAATGATAAAATAATTGAAATAGAAGTGGAAGAATCTTTAAATTCCACAGTAGAATATTTTGGTGGTTTGGGTATGGAAGAATTAAATATAGATATGAGTGATATTTTAGGAGATTTTTTGCCTAAAAAGACAAAAAAGAGGAAAGTTACTGTGAAAGAAGCAAAAAAGATAATAAGCAATCAAGAAGCACAAAAATTAATAGATATGGATGAAGTTTTAGAAGAAGGAATTAAGAGAGCAGAGGAAGATGGAATTATTTTCATAGATGAAATAGATAAAATTGCTGAAAAAGAATATGGATCAGGAGCTGATGTATCAAGAGAAGGAGTACAGAGAGATATACTTCCAATTATTGAAGGTAGTACTGTTATCACTAAATATGGGCCAGTAAAAACAGACCACATATTATTTATTGCTGCTGGAGCATTTCATGTTTCTCAAATAAATGATTTAATACCAGAAATACAAGGAAGATTTCCTTTAAGAGTTGAGCTTGACAGTCTGACTGAAGAAGATTTTAAAGAAATTTTGATTGAACCTAAAAATGCATTAATAAAACAATATCAATTATTATTGGAGACAGAAGGTGTAGAAATAGAATTTACTGAAAAGGCTATTGATGAAATTGCTAAATTTGCATATATATCCAATGAACAATCTGAAAATATTGGTGCTAGAAGACTTTATACTGTATTAGAAAAATTATTTGAAGATATTTCATTTTCTGCACCTGATTTAGAAAACAAACATATATTAATTGATGAAAATTATGTTAGAGAAAAACTAACAAGTGAAATTCAGCAAAAAGATATATCAAAGTATATATTATAAAAGGAGGATTAAAATGAGTGAAGGATTATTACAAAAAACTAGAAGACTTAATAGGGCACTTCAAAGTTCAGGCTCAAAGCCAGTTTCATTTCCAGAATTGAGTGAAATACTTAGTGATATTTTAGATGCTAATGTATATATAGCTAGCAGAAAAGGAAAAGTTTTGGGATATGAGTTATCAACAGGATTTGATTGTGATATTATTCAGGCGGAAATTGTGAAAGAAAAAAGATTTCCTAAAGAATATAATGATGAATTATTAAAAGTTACTGAAACTAGAGAAAATGTTGAAGAAATTACAGAATGTGTTTTTGATCAAATGACTGAATGTAATTATCCAGATAAAATTGCTACTATAATACCTATAAATAGTGGTGGTTCTAGATTGGGTACACTAGTTTTAGCTAGATTTGGTAGATTATTTACGGAAGAAGATTTAGTTTTGGCTGAGTATAGTGCTACCATTGTGGGAATGGAAATACTTAGGGCTAAAAGTGAAGAAGTAGAAGAAGAAGCTAGGAAAAAAGCAGTCGTACAGATGGCTATAGGAACCTTATCTTATTCTGAATTAGAAGCAATGCAACATATTTTTAATGAATTAGATGGAGATGAAGGATTATTAGTAGCTAGCAAAATTGCTGATAGAGTTGGAATAACAAGATCAGTGATAGTCAATGCCCTAAGGAAGTTTGAAAGTGCAGGAGTTATAGAATCTAGATCTTTGGGTATGAAAGGGACCCATATAAAAATTCTCAATGACAAGTTATTAGATGAATTAGAAAAAGTTACGCAATAGTAGGTTATAATAACCTACTATTTTTTTATTTCCTAAAATTACAAGTGTAAAAAGTTAAAATTAAAAAAATTGGGTCTAAGTTACTATTTAGTCGAATTAGCTAAAAAAACGTAAATGAAAGCAGGAATACATGGGACTTTAGTCGAATTACATAGAGGAACAAAATATAAAATCATAATATAAGGCATTATGTAGAAAAATAGCCAAATATATGGTATTATGTTATGTATAAACTAATAGATTAATGTTAAAAAATTAGAGGTGAATATTTATGTTTGATAAAATAAGTGGTTCTACAGATTTTCTAGAAAAGGCCTTAGACGGCTCTTGGTTAAAACATAAAGCAATTAATCAAAATATTGCTAATTCTGATACACCAGGTTATAAGAAAATAAATGTAGAATTTGAAAAACAATTAAAGGATGCAATAAACGAAAATAAGGGAAAATTATATATAACAAATGAAAAGCATATACCTCATATTAATTATAGTAAAAATTTTAGTCCAAAGATTACGGAACAAAAAGGTTATTCATATAGATTTGACAAAAATAATGTGAATATGGATGTGGAGCAAGCTGAGTTAGCTAAAAATGCAATTAAGTATGATGCTTTAGCTCGTTCAATAACTGATGAATATGAAAAAATGAAAAATGTAATTAGTGAAGGGAGTAAATAATAATGAGTATGTTTAATGCAATTAATGTTAGTGCTACTGCTTTAACAGCTGAAAAAACAAGAATTGATGTTATTTCTAAAAATATGGCTAATGCAAATACTACTAGAGCTACAGGTGGAATGCCTTATAGACGTGAGATGGTTTTATTTAAAGAAAAGAAGCCAACTTCTTTTTCAAATTATTTGTCTGATGCAAGTAAAAAATATTTAAATGAAGGTGTTTCTGTAAATGGGATTGTAGAAGATACAACTCCTTTTAAGCTTGTTTATGATCCAGGTCACCCTGATGCTAATGAAGATGGATATGTGCAAATGCCCAATGTAGAAATGGTTAAAGAAATGGTAGATATGATAGATGCTTATAGAGCATATGAAGCGAATGTTACTGCTATAAATACGTCTAAAACGTTACTTACGAAGGCTTTAGATATTGGTAGAAGATAGGAGGTAATATTGAATGGAATCAAATAATATTAAAATAGACAATTTTGACCCATTTCTATTTTATAAAGAGGATTATGAAAAAACAGATGAAATCCCAAAAAACTCCTTTGGTTCTTATTTAAAAGAAGCATTAGATAAGGTTAATGAACTACAAATTGATGCTGAAAATTATAAAAAACTACTATCAACTGGTGAAATTGATAATTTACATGATGTTACTATTGCAGCAGAAAAAGCTAATATAGGGTTACAATTCATATTAGGTATGAGAAATAAAATAGTAGAAGCTTATAGAGAAATAATGAGAATGCAAATATAATTTTTATTGCATGAAATGGGGTGATTTGGTGGCAGAAACTATAAAAAAAATGAAAACGCAATTAAATGAATATTGGGATGGATTGGATAAGAATAAAAAAATTAAAATAGGAGTTATCAGTCTTTCAATAATAATTGGAATTATAATTTTAATTATTATAGTTTCTAAACCTAAATATGAAGTACTTTATGAAAATTTATCATTAAAAGATACGGCAAATGTAACCAAAAAGTTAGATGAGATGAATGTGAAATGGAAAACTGGCGATGATGAAACTACTATATTGGTTCCTAAAGACATGAAGAATAAAATAAAATTAGAATTGGCCTCTTATGGTTTACCAAAAGAAGGTTATGGATTTGTAGATGCATTTAATGATAGTAGTTGGACTATGACAGATTATGAAAAAAAAGAAAGATTCAAATATGCATTACAGAATGAATTGGCATCTACTATATCAGATATAGACGGTATAGAAAGTGCTGAGGTTTACATAGAAGATAAGAAAGATGATGAGTTCGTGTTAAAAGATGAAGATGAGGGAAAAACCACTGCCTCTGTTTTAATTGTAAAAAGTGGTAACAAGTCTATACCAGAAGAAACGGTTAATGCAATTAGAAATTTAGTGGCTGGTTCTATAAGCATGGATCCTGAGAAGGTATCTATAGTTGATGATTCGGGAAAATTATTGACAGAAAATGGAGAAGAAGATGCTTTTGAACTAGCGGATAGATATAGTATAAAACAGAATTTAGAATTAAAGATTGATGATAGTTTAAAAAATTTTTTGGAAAATGTTTTTGGACCAGACAATGTAGATGTAAGAGCCAGTGTAAAAGTAAATTTTGATAGTGAAAAAACTAATATAGTAGAGTTTTCACCACCTATAGAAGGCAGTGATGAAGGGCTTGTAAGAAGTATGGAGGAAGTTGAAGAAAATATGGTAGGAGGCTCTACAGGTGATGTACCAGGACAGGAGACAAATCCAATTGAAGATGAAGTAATGCCAGATGATCAAACATCTAGATATAATAAGGCAAGTAATGTAATTAATAATGAATTAAATGAAATAAATAGAGAGATTAGAAAAGCTCCTGGAGATATAGAATCAATAACTGTGGCTGTTCTTGTGAATAGAGATGCAATTATTGATGGAGAACTTACAGAGGAGCGTGCAAATGAAATTGAAGAATTAGTATATGCAGCTACAGGACTTGATACGGAACAAGTTTTTGTGAGTTCAGATAGTTTTGCTGCTATGAGCGATGAGGAAGAGGCTGAAGGAAAAGGTAGTACATTGATTTGGATAATAGTAGCATCAATAGTTGCAGCTGCGATAATAGGTTTTATAGTTTATAGAAGAAAGAAAGAAAAAGAAGAATTAAAAGAAGAGATGGATACAACAGCATTAGAATATGAAAATGCTAAGGCGGAAGATATTGAAGAATTGGATTTAGATGATGAAAAATCAGAGATGAAAAATCAAATAGAAAAATCTATAGAAAAGAATCCTGATGCTGTAGCACAATTATTGAGAACTTGGTTAAATGAATAAGGAGTGACATAATGGCTAGAAATCAATTAAGTGGAAAAGAAAAGGCAGCTATACTTCTTATAGCTTTGGGACCTGACAATTCGGCAGAAATATTTAAACATTTAAACGAAGAAGAAATAGAGGAGCTTACTCTTGAAATAGCTAATATGAGAATGGTATCTCCTGAGGAGAAAGAGGATGTTATAGAAGATTTTTATCAATTATGTTTAGCCCAAGAATTTATTTCGGAAGGTGGCATAAATTATGCGAAGGATGTATTGGAGAGGGCTGTTGGTGAAAATAAAGCAGTAGAAATAATAAGTAGATTGACTTCATCATTGCAAGTGCGACCTTTTGAGTTTATTAGGAAAGCAGACCCAAATCAATTACTTAATTATATACAAAATGAACACCCTCAAACTATTGCATTAATACTTTCTTATTTGACGCCAAGACAGGCAGCACAAATATTGTCTAGTCTTCCTCAAGAAAAGCAAACAGAGGTTACTAGAAGGATTGCTATAATGGATAGGACATCTCCAGAAGTTGTAAAGGAGGTAGAAAAGGTTTTGGAAAATCAATTTTCAAATTTGTTGTCACAAGATTTTGCGACAACAGGGGGAATACAATCTGTTGTTAATATATTGAATTCTGTTGATAGAGGTACGGAAAAACATATTATTGAAGAGTTAGAAATAAAAGATGCAGAGCTTAGTGAGGAAATACGTAAGAGAATGTTTGTATTTGAAGATATTGTTGCACTTGATAATAGAAGTATTCAAAGAGTTGCACGGGAGGTTGAAAATAGTCAGTGGGCTGTTGCACTTAAAAGTGCAAGTGAAGAAGTCAAAGAAGTTATATTTAGTAATATGTCAAAACGTTTGGTAGAAATGATAAAAGAAGATATAGAATTTATGGGACCTGTAAGATTGAGAGATATAGAAGAAGCACAGCAGAGTATAGTTAATATAATTAGAAGACTTGAAGAAGAAGGTGAAATTATAACTCCAAGAGGAGGAGATGAAATAATTGTCTAATATAATCAAATCTTCTAAAATTATTGAAAGAGAAGAAATAATAAAAAAAATAGAAGATGAAAATGAAACAGAGAAAGTTTTTATCCAAGAAGCGAGAGAAAAATATAAAAATATAATAAAAAACGCCAAAATTAAGGCAAGTGCATTAATTGAAGAGGCTGATTTAAAAGTAGAAAAACAGCTAAACCAATCTTATGAAAGAGCAAAAAAGATATTTGAAGATGCAAAAATTGATGGTTACCAAAAAGGCTATGATGATGGATATAAGGAAGGATATGAAAATGGTTATGATAAAGGTTATTTAGAAGGAAAGGAAGTAGCTGATGGACTAATAAATGAGGCTTTAAAAATAAAGAATAATTATATAGAAATTAAGGATAATGTATATGAAGAAATTGAAGAAGATGTTATTAATCTAGTAATTAGTATATATGAAAAGATATTTTATGAAAAATTAGAGAAAGATGAACAAACTATTATTTCATTAGTATTGAAAGGTTTAGATAGTTTGGATGTAACTGATAATATAGTAATTATTGTTTCAAAAGAGGATGCACAAGTTGTAAAAGAGTCAAAAAATAGAATATTAGCTGAAGCAAGCTTAGTAGAAGATTTGGAAATAAAAATAGACAATAAATTATCTAAGGGTGATTGTATTATTGAAACATCCAAAGGGAATGTAGATGTGAGTTTGAAAGATCAAATAGAAGAAATAAAACATTTGTTGTTAAATATTTTAAATAGTGAGTGATAAAGGATGGAAAAAGTAGTGCAGCTAGATAAATATTTAAAGGCTGTTAAGGAAAAAAGATTTATAAAATATACGGGAAATATAACTAAAGTTTCAGGGTTGACAATTGAATCTAATGGTCCAATGGCAAGTATAGGAGAATTGTGTCAAATTTATCCTCATGATAAAGAAATTCCAATACCTGCTGAAGTGGTAGGGTTTAAAGATGATAAAGTACTTCTAATGCCTTTGGGAGAAATGGAAGGTATTGCTTCAGGAAGTACAGTAGTGGCAAATGATAAAACTTTAAAAGTAAATGTAGGAAATGCTCTTATAGGACGGGTGTTAGATGGTTTAGGAAATCCAATAGATGGTAAAGGGCCATTGAATACAAATTCTTATTATTCTGTACTAAATAGTCCTCCCAATCCTCTAGAAAGAACATTAATAGATGAACCACTTTCAGTAGGAGTAAAAGCTATTGATGGGTTATTAACTTGTGGTAAAGGTCAAAGAATAGGTATTTTTGCAGGAAGTGGTGTTGGGAAAAGTACTCTTATGGGAATGATTTCTAGAAACAGTACAGCAGATGTAAATGTAATAGGATTAATAGGAGAAAGAGGTAGAGAGGTAAGGGAATTTATTGAAAATGATTTGAAGGAAGAGGGACTTAAGAAATCTGTAGTTGTAGTTGCTACATCAGATCAACCAGCTCTCATTAGAGTTAAAGGTGCTTTAGTAGCTACTGCTATTGCAGAGTATTTTAGGGATAGAGGTAATAATGTAATGCTTTTGATGGATTCTTTAACTCGTTTTGCTATGGCACAAAGAGAAATAGGATTAGCTATAGGTGAACCGCCTGTAACTAGAGGCTTTACACCTTCTGTTTTTGCAGTTATGCCTAAATTGTTGGAAAGAGCAGGGACTTCACCTAAAGGAACAATAACAGGGTTTTATACAGTGTTAGTTGATGGTGATGATTTAAATGAGCCAGTTACTGATATGGTTAGAAGCATAATAGATGGGCATATAGTTCTTTCTAGAAAACTAGCTAATCAAAATCATTATCCTGCTATAGATATACTGGGAAGTGTTAGTAGGGTAATGCCTAATATAGTTTCAAAAGAGCAGTTAGAAATGTCTAATGCAATAAAGGATATTTTAGCTGTTTATAAGGAATCAGAAGATTTAATAAATATAGGGGCGTATAAACACGGAACTAATAAGAAAGTAGATTTAGCAATAGAGCTTATTGAATACATAAATAATTTTTTGGTTCAAGAAACTGAAAAGGCTTATACCTTTGATGAAACACTTGCTATTGTGTCTGAAATTTATAAAACATTAAGTGAACATAGTTAAATAAGGATGGTGTACTATGAGAAATTTCAGCTTTGAATTTGAGAAGATTTTGAGTTATAAGGAAACAATGGAAGATATGAAAAAAAATGAGTATGGAATGTTAAAGTATAAATTAAATAAAGCAGAAGATAAATTAGATTATTTTTATGAGTATAAGAATTGGTTAAGTGGTGAAAAAAATAATTTAGTTAATAAAACAAATATTGGACAATTAAAATTATTCAATGATTATTTAAATAATATAAATGATAATATATATAAGCAAAAAGAGATAATAGAAACAATTCAAAATGAAGTAATGGAAGCTAAAAAAAATTTAGTAGAAGCAACTAAGGAAAAGAAAATATACGAAAAATTAAAAGAAAATAAATATAACGAATTTTTGTATGAGCAAAAAAAATCCGAAGAAAAGTTAGTGGATAATATTGTATCTCACAAGATAACTACCCAACGATAGGGGGAATTTACGTGGAACCTTTAGAGGTAGAGAAAAAATCTAGTATTTCTAAAAAAATACGATTTGTAATATTAGTGATTATAATTATTGTTTTAGTGGCAGGAATTTTAGTTTATCGGAATAATAAAACTTTTAAATTGAAAGTAAATAATGTTTTAAAGAAAATTCCAGGGCCAGTAGGAAAACATTTTAGTACTGAAACAGTAGGTGAAGATGATGTTGAAAAGAAATCTGAGTTAGCTAGTTATTATTTGGCTTTAGATTCGGAGAATGCTGCAGATAAATTATATATATTAAAATTAGAGAATGGACAACTATATGATGGAATAATAAAAATGATGAATTCTTTATCTCCTAATAAAACTGAGGAGATATTAAAAATTATAAGAAGTATGGATTTAAGGAAAAATTCATTAGCATCATTATACAATGCATTTAAAGATGAAAAGAAAAATGAATTAAAGGATCAGATAACACGATTAGAAGGAATGGAAACTTTTTTAGCTGTGAATGAAATAGAGCAGAGGTTAGAAATAGATAATGAATTTGCTGAAGATTTACCTTTGATAATTGGCTACATGGATGAAAAAAAAGTTTCTGAAATTTTATATTATATGGAACCAACTATTAGAGAAAAAATACTATTACAAATAGATGATAATAAAAGATCAAAAATAGATAGTTTTATATTAAAAAAAGAAATGGAAGAAAATAAATATGCTGATATTGCAAGCTTTTATGAGACTCAATCAATAGGAAATGCAATAGAGGAAATTGGAAACACAGAAACTTATGAAATTGAAGAATTAGCAAAAATTTATTCAAATTTAAGCGTAGTTAAGTCTGCTGAAATACTTTCTAGAATAAATGATGATGAATTTATGGAAGAATTATTTGCAAATATTAGAGAAGAAGAAAATTTAAAAAGAACAAAAAAGCCATTAACGGTTCAATTAAATGAAGCTATGCAATTTGTAAGTGAGTATAATAAAAAGATAAATGAATTAGTGTCAGTTTATGAGAAAATGTCTCCAGATAAAGTAGCTGATATTGTTGAAACTATGATGAATAATGAAAAAACTGTAACTTCTTTAAAAATAGATTCAAAGCCTGTTTATGAAGTTTCTGATGCTACAATTATAATGGATGTATTAAGTAAAATGAAAAAGCCAACGTTGTCTAAAATTATGAGCAACATGGATACAGGAAAATCTTCTATTTTAACACAGAGATTAGCAAATCCTAAAAACAATACTGGGAGGAGGTGAAAACATGGAAATTGAGTTACTTAGCTTTAAGGATGTAGAAATTAAGAATGCAGAAAGAACTAGTCAACCTTCAATTAAAGGGAAACAATGTAATAAAGATAGAAGTTTTATTCAAACTTTAGAAGGAATAGCTAGTAGATACTGCAAAAATGAAAAAGTTGAATCAAAGGATTCAAATTTAAAAAATGAAGGTACAATAAAAAAGGAGAAAAAAGATATATTGTTAGATGAGGAAAATTTAATAATATTAAACCTTTTAATCAATATTGAGGAGCAATTTCAAAAAATACAAAATATTTTAAAATTAAATGAAGATGAGAAAGATGGATTTTGCAAAGTATTGTTAGAGTTAACAGATATAGAAAAAAGTATATCTTTATTGCAAGAGTTTATTTCTGAAGATAGTGAACATTTATTAAAAGAGTTAACTCAAAATTTATTTGAATTTCAAAAAACTTTGGAGAAATATTTAGATAAGAATAATTATTTATTAGATTTGATGAGTTATCAAGATGTTGCAGATAATGTAGATATCTTAAAAAGAGATATAGAAGCTCTATTTGAAGGGGTGATGGAATATCAAAATCAAAACAAATTACCAGAAGACAAAGAAGTATATGCATTAGGAAAAGAGCATAATTTAATGAATGAAAATTTGAAAGAACCTTTAATAGATTATGAAAGAAAAGATATATTAAAGAGTAAATTTTTAGAAAAATCTCCAGTAGACAATAAGGAAGAGTATGATATACCTAAGTTCCAAATAGAAGTACCATTAAATAATAGTGAAATAGATGATGAAAAAAATATTGAAACTTGGCAACTAAATAAGAAGATTAATATTGATGATTATAATTTGCAAGATATTGATAAATTAGAAGAAGAAAATATATTTGGTTTTACTTTTGATAACAAAGATAATATTTTATTTGATACTGAATCTAGCATGATAAGTGATGTTAGAGAAACTCCAGTTGTAAATAAAAACGATTTAATAAGACAAATAGTTGATAAAACTAAATTAATTTTAAAAGGAAACAAACCAGAAATTCGAATAAAATTAAAACCTGAAATATTGGGAGAGCTAATATTAAAAGTAGAGGTAGAAAAAGGGGCAGTATTAGCTAAGGCTTTGGTAGATAATTATAGAACTAAAGAATTAATTGAAGCAAATATAATCGAATTAAAAGAAGGATTAGAAGAGCAAGGACTTGAAATAAAAACATTTGAGGTGTCTGTGGGTAATAACAGGGATTTTGAAAAAAATGAAAATGAAAATTTTTCGGAAACTTTTTATCAAAAACCCAAAAAAATAAAAGTCAACAATAGGGATTTAAAAAATATTAATACATCTTATACTGATAATACAAATATTGACGAATCTATAGATTATGGAAATAGCACTATAGATTTAATGGCTTAGGAGGTGTGAAAATGAGGGTCGAAAATAATGAATATATTTATAATTTTGATGATAATTCTAATAAAAATGTGAAATCTACTAAGACTTTAGATGAAAATGCTTTTTTAAGATTATTAACAGCTCAATTATCTAATCAAGATCCTTTAAGTCCTATGGAGGATAAAGAATTTATTGCTCAATTGGCACAATTTAGTGCTTTAGAACAAATACAAAATTTAAATACAAATTTTGTTAATTCAAAAGATGAATTATTTGATGCATTAGAAAATTTAAATTTAAATCAAATTAATGCAAATGTAAAAATAATGGAAGAACTAGTAAACTTGAGGAAGGCTATTGAAAGTTATGTAGGAGAAGATGGAGTATCTGAATGGGAAGAATAATTTGGAGATGATTATATGAACAGGATAGATGTTAAACAATTAGAGTTAAAGCTTGTAACTTCGTTTCCTAAAAATAGACAGGTTGATAAAAAAGCTAATAAAAATTTTAGTGCGATATTAGAAAATATTCAACAGAATGGTAATGATATTAAGTTTTCAAAACATGCATTAGAAAGAATTAATATAAGAAATATTAAAGTTACTACTGATGAAATTTCAAAATTAAAAACTGCAATGAATAAGGCTGAAAAGAAAGGAATTTCAGATGCTTTAATTTGTATGGGAGATAAAGTTTTTATAGCGAATGTTAAGAACAAAGTTGTAATTACTACTGCGAATAAGGAACAATTAAAAGAAAGTGTATTTACTAATATAGATGGGGCAGTAATAATATAGCTGGACCTTTAATAGGAGGTTATTTATGTCTGATTGACAGATGACATAAACTGCTCTAGAAACAAGGGAGGTATTTTTGTATGATGAGATCAATGTATTCTGCAGTGTCAGGTTTAAGAAGCCATCAAACTAAAATGGATGTAATAGGCAATAATATTGCCAATGTAAACACTGTGGGATTTAAAAAAGGACAAGTAACTTTTCAAGAAGTTTTTAGTGAAAAAATAAGAGGTGCTGGAGCTCCACAAGGAGGTAAAGGTGGAACAAATCCACAACAAATAGGTTTAGGAGTAAGTGTTGGTGCTATAGATACTATTCATACAAAGGGACCAGAACAAAGTACTGGAAAGCCAACAGATATTATGATTGATGGAGAAGAAGGTTTTTTTGTAGTAACTGATGATCCAAATTTTAATAATAGGTATTATACAAGGGCAGGAAATTTTTCAGTAGATGAAGCTGGAACTTTAATAACACCTGATGGATTTAAACTGTTGGGGTATTCAATTAATAAAGATGGTGAAGTGACAAATACAGTAACTCCTATTCGTATAAATAAATCAGAAACAATTGCTCCAGAAGCGACAACAAAGATTGAATTTCAAGGAATTTTAGATGAAAGGTTACCAAGTTTTGATGTGGATAATGAGAAAGGTGTGCGTATAGCGAGTACAGAGATTCATGATGGTCTTGGAAATGCTTATACTGTAAGATTTAAACTTAAAAAAGGCGCTACAGTTGAAGAAGGTATTTCTTGGAATGTTGAATTGGACAAAATAATAGATCTTTCTACTGAAAAGGAAATAGAAGGAAATGTAAATTTTGAAAATATGACTTTGAATTTTGATAAAAATGGTAATATCATAGATAATCCTAGTGCTACATTATCAATTACAAAAGATGGTGTTAATTTTGGTGATGATACAGGGGTAATATCAATTGATTTTTCAAAATTAAAACAGTTTGCTAATGAATCTACTGCTATACCTAATGCATTAAATGGTAATACATCGGGGACATTAAATGGTTTTTCAATAGATCCATCAGGAGTAGTGGAAGGTATATTTACTAACGGAAAGAAAAAAGCTTTGGGTCAAATTATGTTAGCTAAATTTTCTAATCCTGCAGGATTAGAAAAAATGGGGAATAATTTCTTTAGGAATACAAGGAATTCAGGTGAACCTCAAATAGGAATACCTGGTACTGTTGGATTAGGGGCATTAAGTCCTGGAAATCTAGAAATGTCTAATGTAGATTTATCAATGGAGTTTACTGAAATGATTACTACTCAAAGAGGTTTTCAAGCAAATTCAAGAGTAATTACTACATCTGATGAAATGTTACAAGAATTAGTTAATATGAAAAGATAATAACTTAGCTGGGTAGCCTAGGCTATCCAGCTAAGTAAAAAGGTGGGATTTTATGATAAAAGTTAAAAGATTAAATGGTAAAGAATTTGTAGTAAATAGTGATTTAATTATTTATGTGGAAAAAACACCTGATACTGTGATTACATTAACTACTGGTCAAAAAGTAGTAGTACAGGAAAGTGTAGATGAAATTATAGATAGTGTAATAGCTTTTAAGGCTAAGGTAATAGAATATCAGAGAAAAGAAGAGGGAAAAGAGGTGTAATCATTGGATATAGCAACAGTCATTGGCCTAATAATGGGATTTATTTTTGTTATAGGTGGAATTGCTGTTTCAGGGGAGATTAGTGCTTACTTGGATTTTCCATCTATAATTATAGTTCTAGGAGGAACATTGGCTTCTACAATAGCAAGTTATCCCATTAAAAATGTTCTTAGGACAAATAAAATAATTAGGAAGGCTTTTGTAAACAAGGAGCTTTCACCAGATGATACTATTGCTGAGATTATAGAGCTTGCTAATATTGCTAGAAAAGAAGGCTTATTATCTTTGGAGGAACAAGGAGCGAAGATGGATGATGAATTTTTACAAAAAGGTATTATGTTAATTGTTGATGGTACTGATCCAGAATTAGTTAGAAATATTTTAGAAACTGAACTAGTTTTTCTTGAAGAAAGACATGCTGAAGGGCAAAGTATATTTGAAGCTATGGGGGCATATGCTCCAGCATATGGGATGTTAGGTACTTTAATAGGCCTTATAAATATGTTGAGACATTTAGATGATCCTAGTACCATAGGACCTAATATGTCAGTTGCTTTAGTAACAACTTTTTATGGTTCACTTTTAGCAAATTTAATTTTTTTGCCTTTAGCAAATAAATTGAAGATAAGAAGTAATAAAGAGATTCTTGTAAAAGAATTAATGGTAGAAGGACTTTTATCTATACAAGCTGGTGAAAATCCTAGAATTATTGAAGAAAAATTAAAGACTTTTATCCCACCTGAAATGAGACGTGATTATAGAGAACAGGTAAAGAGTGAGGGAATTTAAATGAGAAAAAGAAGAAAAAAAGAAAACAAAAGTACTCAAGAATGGTTAACTACTTATAGTGATATGGTTACTTTATTACTTTGTTTCTTCGTATTATTGTTCTCTTTTTCAGAAATAGATGCACAAAAATTTAGAAGTATAATGAGTAGTTTTCAAGGTGGTAATGGAGTATTAGAAGGTGGCACTACAATGGAATCAGAGGATGAATTGGAAGAAGAATTAGGCATAGATGAAGATGAATTAGAAAAATTAAAAGAAATTTTAGAAGAATATGCGGAAAAGAATGGTTTAGGAGATAAGATAACTTTAAAAGTGGATGAGAGGGGTTTAGTTATACATTTTGCAGATAGTGTGTTTTTTGATTCTGGAAAGGCAGATATAAAGCCTGAATCTTTAAAAATACTTCATTATGTTTCAGAAATTTTGAAGAGAGATGAATTTAAAGAAAAACATATAAAAATAGAAGGACATACAGATACAGATCCAATTATTTATTCAACAGAATTTCCAACAAACTGGGAACTATCAGCAATAAGGGCTACTAATGTTTTGAGATATCTAGTTGAAGAAGAAAAGATTGAGGGAAGTAGGCTTTCTTCATCAGGATATAGCTACCATAGACCTATTGCACCAAATGATACTAAAGAAAATAAGGCAAAAAATAGAAGGGTTGATATAGTAATTTTAAAATCTTCTTTTGAAAAATGGGAGCCCTAGATATAGTTTTGATGACGTTGGAAAAAGTATCTAGAAAAATAAAAGGAGTGGTAGTGTGAGTACTAGAAAAGTAGTGCTTATAGTAATATTAGTGGTGGCTATACTGCTTGCAGTTGTAGGGATAACATTTGGAGTGTTTTTTTATAGAGGTAATAACAAAAATACCAATAAAGAGCAAGAAGAAAAATTTTATATTACTTTAGATGATATGTATTGTAATATAAAAGAAAGTAAAAAAATTGTAAAAGTAAAAATTACAGTTGAAGTGACAAATAAAGATACTTTTGAAATTTTAGATAATAAGAAATTTTTAATTAGAGATGAAATCAACAAAATAATTAGGAATAAAAAAGAAGAAGAACTTCAGGGAGGAGAAGGGCAATTAAAATTGCAAAATGAAATAAAAGATAGTTTAGTTAAGTTGTTTGATGATAAGTGTATTACAAATGTATATTTTGATGATTTAATAATACAGTAGGGAGGTTTATATAGTGACTGAAGTATTATCTCAAAATGAAATAGATGCCCTACTCCAAGCATTAGATTCAGGAGAAGTTGATGTTCAAGAAATGAAAGAAGAAGAAAGTTCTAAAAAAATTAAAAAATATGATTTTAGAAATCCACAAAAAATAGCCAAAGATCAACTAAGAACTGTAGAAATTATCCATGAAAATTTTGGAAGATTGCTTCAAACTTTTTTATCTGGATATTTAAGAGCACCAGTAAAAATATCCATATTAACTGTTGAACAATATGCATATAGTGAGTTTAGTAATTCAATTTCAAATCCTGCATTTTTAAGTATTATTAATTTTAAACCTTTAGATGGACAAATCCTTATGGATATATCTACTAATATTGTATATGCTATAATTGACAGATTATTGGGAGGAGATGGGGAAGGAAATCAGGAAATTAGAAGTTTTACAGAAATAGAGTTATCTTTATTAGAAGTAATTGTTGAAAGAATTATGGAAATAATTGAAGAAGCTTGGATTAATGTTATTGATTTAAATCCAAGTTTAGAAAAAATTGAAGTTAATTCTCAATTTGCTCAAATTGTACCTCCAAATGAAACTATAGCTTTGGTAACAATGAATGTGAATATTGGCTCAACAGAGGGAATGATAAATATGTGTATTCCATACATAGTAATAGAACCAATATTGGATAGATTAAGTACAAAATATTGGTTTTCTACATCTAAGAAAGAAATATCTCAAGAAGAAAAGAAAATGATTAAGAGTAGAATATTACAAACTGCTGTACCAATAAGAGCTGAGTTAGGTTCAACTACTGTTAGGGTACAAGATATAATTAATTTACAAAAAGGTGATGTTATAAGATTAAATTCTAGAAGAGATGATGCAATTAATTTGAGAATAGGATCTAATGTAAAATTTTTAGGAGAACCTGGTACTATAGGAAATAATATGGCAGTTAAAATTGTTAGTGTAGTGAAGGATGGTGAGGATTATAATGGATAAGGACATGCTTTCCCAAGAAGAAATCAATATGTTGTTAAATGGTATTAATGAAGATAAAAAAGTTGATGATAACGATGATGAAATAAATGAAAATATTGACAAAAATAATAATGAAATGACTGAAGAAGAAAAGGATGCTTTAGGGGAAGTTGGAAATATTAGTATGGGTACTGCAGCTACTACGTTATCGACTTTATTAAATCAAAAAGTAACTATTACTACACCTAAGGTGTCTGTTACCACATCAAGAAAATTGTCAGATGAATATCCAGTGCCTTATGTTGCAGTTGATGTGACATATAAAGCAGGTTTGAGGGGTAAGAATATATTAATTTTAAAAGTAGATGATGTAAAAGCTATTACTGATATTATGATGGGTAAAAGTGAAATAGAATTAGATAGAGAGTTATCAGAATTAGATTTAAGTGCAGCTAGTGAGGCAATGAATCAAATGATGGGATCAGCTTGTACTTCTTTATCTGAAATATTTAATAAAAAAATTGATATAGAACCACCTAAAGCACATGAAATAACTTTTGCTGAAGGTCGAAAAGAATTAGAAGTATTAAAAACAGATGATACAATAGTTAGAATTTCTTTTAGAATGATTGTTGGTGATATAATAGATAGTGAGATAATGCAACTTGTGCCTTTAGAATTTGCAAAAAAAACCATTAATGAACTATTGAATGGAGAAAAAAGCTCAGTAAATGAAGCTACTACACCTGATTTTGTGGATGAAGATTTAAGTATTGATAATGAAGATGCTATAGTTGATGATCAATACTCAAATGTAAATTTAGAATCAAATAATGCTGTAGAAAAAGAAGTTGAAAATGTAGTGGTTGAAAAACCAAAGTTTGATACATTTGAAAAAAAAGAAAATGTCAGTCATAAGGGACATACTAATTTAGTTAGTGATATACCTGTAGAGATAACTGTAGAATTAGGTAGATCAACTAAACGTATTGGTGAAATAATAGAATATGGTCCAGGAACAATTATTGAATTAGAAAAATTAGTAGGTGAGCCTTTAAATGTATATGCAAATGGAAAGTTCATAGCAAAAGGTGAAGTTGTGGTTATAGATGATAATTTTGGTATAAGAATAACTGATATACCAAATCCATATAAAAATGACTAATTAAATAATTTAATATAAGGAGGAAATATAATGTCTAAAGGAATTTTAATTGTAGATGATGCTTCTTTTATGAGAATGATGATTAAAGATATATTGACTAAAAATGGATTTGAAGTTGTTGATGAGGCAGAAAATGGTGCTAAAGCTATAGAAAAATATGAAGAATTAAAACCAGATTTAGTAATAATGGATATTACTATGCCAGAAGTGGATGGTATAGAAGCTGTTAAAGAAATAAAGAAAATAGATAGCAATGCTAATATAGTTATGTGTTCTGCAATGGGGCAACAAGCTATGGTTATAGAAGCTATTCAAGCAGGAGCTAAAGATTTTATTGTAAAGCCTTTCCAAGCAGACAGAGTATTAGAAGCTGTGAAAAAGGCATTAGGTTAGGTATGATGAATAAAAAAGTTTTAATAGTCAGTATATTATTTGCATTATTTTCTATTCAAAGCATTTCCTATGCAACAACTGTCGGCGAGGAGACAAGCCCTGCAAAACTGATTTTAAAACTAGTATTATCTATAATTGTTTTTATTCTCATATTGATATTTGCTTTTTATGGAACTAAATTTTTTGCAAAAAAATCTAAAAAATTTTTAAGAAGTAAATACATGGAAATAATAGACACGATTAGTCTTGGTAATAATGTCAAAATAATAATTGCTAAGATATTGGATCAAGTATATATATTATCTGTAACAAATAATAATGTAAATATAATTGATAAATTTAAAGATACTGAATTTGATGATAAATATGATGAAAAATTTGAAAAGTACTTAGATAAATATAAGTATGAAACACCTAATTATGAATTAAATAATGTACAAATGAAAATTAAGAGTTTTATTTCAAAATTAAATAGAAAAATTAAAAATACAAGTAAGGAAGAAGAAGAAAATGAAAAAAACAGTTAAAATTTTTATAGTACTTATGATTTTGAATTTATTTTTTTCAAGTGTTTCTTACGGACAACCTGAGTTGTCACTGTTGGGACGAGATATAAAATTAGAGGATTCTAATAATCCTCAAAATTATGTTACATCAATACAGGTATTAGTACTATTGACAATTTTAACTCTAGCTCCATCAATATTAATAATGATGACTAGTTTTACTAGAATAATAATAGTATTATCTTTTATTAGAAATGCATTGGGGTTACAGCAAACTCCTCCAAATCAAGTGATGATTGGGTTGGCATTGTTTCTAACCTTTTTTATAATGGCACCAATTGGTAATCAAATAAATAATCAAGCAATACAACCTTTTTTAAAAGAAGAAATAAATCAAGAGGTGGCTTATAAAAAAGCTATGAAACCTATTAGGGAGTTTATGTTTAAACAAACTAGAGATAAAGATTTAGGTCTTTTTGTGAATATGGCTAAAATAGAAAATATAAATGAATTAAAAGATATACCTACTCATGTATTAATACCTGCTTTTATTATAAGTGAATTAAAGACAGCTTTTCAAATTGGTTTTGTAATTTTTATACCATTTTTAGTAATAGATATGGTTGTATCGAGTACATTGATGTCAATGGGAATGATGATGTTACCACCTGTTATAATTTCATTGCCATTTAAAATTTTATTATTTATTTTAGTAGATGGTTGGAATTTAATAGTCAAATCTTTGGTATTAGGTTTTAAATAATAGGGGTGATTATATGAATCATAGTGATGTTCTTAAATTAGCTCAAGATGCAATTAGAACAGTTTTATTAGTGTCTGCACCTATGTTAGGTTTTAGCTTGATTGTTGGATTAATAGTAAGCATTTTGCAAGCTGTAACTCAAATTCAAGAAGCAACATTATCATTTGTACCTAAAATAGTTGCAGTATTACTATCTTTAATAATTTTTGGACCTTGGATTTTAAGATATATTACTGAATTTACTTCAGAATTATTAGCAAATATTAGTTTATATATACAATAGAAAGGACATTTTATGGATATATTAACCGATATTATTTTTAAAAAATATGAATTATTTCTATTGGTTTTAGTTAGAATATCTGGAATATTTGTTATGTCACCTTTATTTAGTTCTCAAAATATACCTAATACTTTTAAGATAGGTTTTACTTTATTGTTTTCCATATTATTAACATCTTTTTTAGATGTAAGCCAAATAAATAATATAAATTCTAATTATGTTGTTTTAATTATGAAAGAATTAGCAGTTGGTATAGCTCTTGGATTTATAAGTTATGCTTTTATGGCTACATTTTATGTTTTAGGTCAAATTGTGGATATGAAAATAGGATTTGGTATGGTAAATGTTATAGATCCTCAAAATAGGGTGCAAATTCCTTTAATGGGAAATTTTTATTATATTTTAGCTTTTTTAATGTTTTTAATTACTAATGGTCATCATACATTTATAAAAGCTTTAGTAGATAGTTATGATATTGTTCCTATAGGAAGGTTTTCTTTTAGTCAAGATATTGCTTTTTCAATTGTAAATATTTTATCTAAAACTTTTAGTATTGGTTTTAGGTTAAGTGCACCTATAGTAGTTGTTATAATTTTGACAGATATTTTGTTGGGGATAATGTCTCGAACTATGCCACAAATGAATGTTTTTGTAGTTGGTCTGCCTCTAAAAATTATTATTGGTATGTTTATAATTAGTTTAACTATACCTATTTTTGGAACAATGACTAATAAAGTATTTAGTGAAATGATAAAAGATATTTATAAATTTTTGAAAAGTATTGCTAAAGGATGATATTTGACCATGGTTACAGAAATAGATTTACAATTGTTTGCAGAAGCAGAAAAAACAGAAAAAGCAACACCCAAAAAAAGACGAGAAGCAAGAGAAGAAGGTCAGATAGCTCAAAGTAGAGAAGTAAATACTGCTTTTATTTTGTTAGCTACTGTTTTGGGATTGAATTTTTTTGGAAAGCATATGGTTTTAGGTTTAACTAAATTTATGGATTTATTGTATTCAGATTTTAGTGATATAGGTAAATTTTTTTCAGAGAATAATTTAAAAATAGGTTTTTTAAAGATACTTACTGTTTTTTTGAAAGCAACGGTTCCTATTATGTTAATTTCATATATTGCAGGTTTATTGGGTAATTATTTGCAAGTGGGTTTTTTATTTACAACTAAACCGTTAAAGCCTAAACTAAATAGAATAAGTCCTGTTGAAGGTTTTAAGAGAATTTTTTCAAAAAGGGCTCTATTGGAATTAGTAAAATCAATAGTAAAAATTTTAATGATTGGATATGTAGCATATTCATATATATCTAAGAATATAGAAACTATAATTGATTATCCTAGTATGGAACCTATTCAAATATTGAAAAACTTTTCAAAATTTGCATTTGGTTTTACTATTAGAATCATAATGGTTTTAGTAGTTATTGCTATATTAGATTATTTGTATCAATGGAGAGAACTTGAAAAAAATTTAATGATGACAAAAGAAGAATTGAAAGAAGAGTTTAAACAAACTGAAGGGGATCCATTGATTAAATCAAAAATTCGAGAAAAGCAACAAAAAATTGCTATGAGTAGAATGATGCAGGATGTACCTAAGGCTGATGTTATTATAACAAATCCTACTCATTATGCTGTGGCGATAAAATATGATAAAGATATATATATTGCACCATATGTGTTAGCTAAAGGTGTTGATATAGTAGCAGAAAACATAAAAAAAGTTGCTGCTGAAAATTCTATACCTATTGTTGAAAATAAACCTTTAGCTCAAGTGCTTTATAATACTGTGGACATAGGAGATATAATTCCTGAGGAGTTATATGAAGCAGTTGCAGAAGTGTTAGCTTATGTTTACAGTTTAAAAGATAAGTAGTAGGGGGACAAAAGAATGAAGTTTGGTGATGTTGTAGTTGCATTGTGTATTATAGGGATAGTATTAATAATTATTATACCTGTTCCCAATTGGGCTTTAGATTTTCTATTAAGTTTAAATATTGCATTATCTTTACTTATTCTCTTAATTTCAATGTATACTAAAGATGTTTTGGAAATTTCTATATTTCCATCGTTATTACTTATTGCAACATTATTTAGACTAGCTCTAAATATATCTACAACAAGAGGAATTCTTGCAGATGCAGATGCAGGTAAAGTTATTGAAACTTTTGGTAACTTTGTTATTCAAAACAATCCTTTAGTTGGATTTATTATATTTTTAATTATTGTAATTATACAATTTGTTGTTATTACTAAAGGTGCAGAAAGAGTAGCAGAAGTAGCTGCAAGATTTACATTAGATGCTATGCCAGGAAAACAAATGGCTATAGATGCAGACTTAAATTCAGGATTAATTACAGAGGATGAAGCGAGAAAAAGAAGAAATAAGGTACAAAAATATGCTGATTTTTATGGAGCAATGGATGGAGCTTCTAAGTTTGTTAAAGGGGACGCAATAGCAGGTATTATAATTACATTTATTAATATAATTGCAGGTTTTTTAATAGGCATGGTAGCTAAAGATATGTCATTTCATGAAGCATTACAAAAATATACTTTGCTTACAGTAGGAGATGGCTTAGTAAGTCAAATCCCTGCACTATTAACATCAACTGCAACAGGCTTAGTTGTTACTAGGGCAGCATCTGAAAGTAATTTAGGTCAAGATTTAATTAATCAAGTTTTTGGTAATAATCCGAAACTTTTGTACATAATTTCTGGTGTATTAGCATTTTTAGGTATAGTAACTCCGTTACCGACTTTTAACTATATTGTTTTAGGTGCTGTGTTTGCAACAATGGCATATCTTATGGATAAAGAAGTAAAAGAGTTACCAGAAGAAGAAATTCCAAAAGAAATGACAGAAGCTGAAGAATTAAGGAAACCAGAAAATGTAATGTCTTTATTGAAAGTTGATGATATTGAGTTAGAATTTGGATATGGTTTAATTCCCTTAGCAGATGTTAATCAAGGAGGAGATTTATTAGATAGAATTGTAATGATAAGACGACAAATAGCAATGGAATTAGGGCTAGTAGTTCCGATTGTGAGATTAAGAGATAATATTCAATTGAACCCAAATGAATATGTAATTAAAATTAAAGGTGTTGAGGTATCAAGAGGAGAAGTATTTTTTGATCATTATTTAGCAATGGATCCAGGAACTGCTGATGGTGAAATAGAGGGTATAGATACTTATGAACCAGCTTTTGGTCTTCCAGCAAAATGGATCACTGAAACTGAAAGGGAAAAAGCTGAAGTTTTAGGTTATACTGTAGTTGATCCTCCTTCAGTAATTGCTACGCATTTAACTGAAATTATTAAAGATAGAGCATATGAGTTGATTGGTAGACAGGATGTAAAAATGTTAATAGAAAATGTTAGAGAAGAGTATCCTGCTGTTGTGGAAGAACTAATTCCAAAAGTATTAACTCTTGGCGAAGTTCAAAAGGTGCTTTCAAATTTATTGAAGGAACAAATTAGTATTAGGAATATGGTAACTATACTTGAAACATTAGCAGACTATGGAACAGTGACTAAAGATACAGATTTATTAACTGAATATGTAAGACAAAAATTATCTGGGTATATAACTAATAAATATGTAAGTAACAATCAATTAAAGGTGGTTACATTGGATAGTGAGGTTGAAGAATTGATAATGAATTCTATTAATAAAACTGAAACTGGTACATATCTATCAATGGAACCAGTAAAAGCACAAAAAATATTAAATAATTCACTAAAAGTAATACAAAATTTAACGTCTATAGGAGAACAACCTATTGTACTAACTGCTCCTATTGTAAGATTATATTTTAAGAAATTGACTGAACAAGTAACAAGAGATTTAATAGTTTTATCTTATAATGAAATTGAGCCTTCTGTTGAAGTACAATCTATAGGGGTGGTGAATATTTGATGAAAGTCAAGAAATATACGGGTTCCACTACACAAGAGGTTATGTATAAATTAAAAACAGAATTAGGTTCTGATGCATTAATTTTAAATACAAGAACTGTTAAGAAAAAAGGTTTGTTAGGATTATTTCAAAAACCTGTAGTGGAAATAGTTGCTGCAGTAGATGATGAAAATATTAATAGTAAGAACAAAAAGCAAGATAATAAATTGGATAGTATAAATGAAGAATTAGTAAGATTGAGAAGTCTTATGGAAAATGTAAATTATAATAATTCAAATAAAAATTCTTTAAATAAAAGATTAGATAAATATAGAAGAATAATGGAAAAAGGTGGTGTTGAATATTCAGTTGCTACATCTATATTAAGTAATATTAATAAACAGGTTAATATTGCAGAAAAAGATGATGATGCTATTAAAAAAATTATTAATTATAATATTTTGGAGTATTTAGGTCCTGTAGAACCTATTAAATTAAACGAGAGACAGAAAGTAATATTTTTTGTAGGACCAACAGGAGTCGGGAAAACAACTACTTTAGCTAAAATAGCAGCTCATTTTGTTTTGGAAGGGGATAAGAAAATAGGTTTGATTACAGCTGATACTTATAGAGTAGCGGCTGTGGAACAATTAAAAACTTATAGTGATATTTTAAAATTACCTTTGAAGATAATTTATGAGGCAAATGAATTTTATGAGGCATTAGCTGGTTTTAGGAATATGGATATTATATTAGTAGATACAGCTGGAAGAAATCATAAAGATCAAAAACAAATTTTAGCAACTAAGGAGTTAATCAATATACCAGTAAATAAAGAGGTATTTTTGGTTTTAAGTGCTATTACTAATCCAATAATTTTAAGGAAAGTCATTGAAAGTTATAACTTTTTTCAAGAATGTAAAATTATTTTTACTAAAGTGGATGAGGCAGAAGGTTATGGTAATATCTTAAATACGAAATTTTATGCAAATAATTCACTATCTTATTTTACTACTGGACAAAATGTACCTGATGATATTGAAATAGCTAATATTGAAAAAGTTGCTAGTGCTTTAATAGGAGAGAATTAATATGGGAGATCAAGCAGAAAGACTGAGAAATCTTATGGCAAAGAATTCAAAACAAGAAAAACATAATGCAAGAGTAATATCTGTGACTAGTGGTAAAGGTGGAGTTGGGAAAACTAATTTTAGTATAAATTTTGCTATTTCGTTAAAAAAATTAGGATATAAAGTAATAGTTTTTGATGCTGATATAGGTTTGGCAAATGCAGAAATAATTTCTGGTACAATAATAAAACATACAATTGCAGATTTATTGCAGGATGAAGATAAAGATATATTTGATATTATTAATGAAGGTCCTAAGGGAATAAAACTTATTTCGGGAGGATCAGGATTAAAAGAATTATCATTAATAAACGAAAATTCATTGATTCAAATATTAAAACAGTTAGAGATATTAGAAGAACATTTTGATTTTATAATTATAGATACAGGGGCAGGGCTTTCAGATATAGTTCTAGATTTTATTATGGCTTCTCATGAGGTTATATTTGTAATAACTTCAGATCCCACATCTTTAACTGACGGATATACACTTTTAAAAGCTTTGGTAAAGAGTGGTTATAAGGGAGAAATAAAAATTTTAATGAATATGGTAGAAAACAAAGCTGAAGCCTTAGAAGTATATAACAAACTAAATACAGTAGCTAAAAAATTTTTAAGAATTAATATAGAATACCTTGGATATTTAAAAAGAAACAACGTAGTGAAAAATGCAGTTAAAAACCAAATCCCTTTCGTTATATCAAATCCAAATTCTCAACTTTCTAGAAGAATAAACATCATTGCATTAAATTATATAAATGAGGATAAGGTAGAAAATACTAATGAAAAATTTAGTTTTACAAAAAAGTTAAAAGGTTTGATTATGCAAAGGTGGTTCTTTTAATGTCGGGAATAAATAATTTGCCTAATATAGGAGATAAAATATATATTGTGATAAAATTAAAAGAAAACAAGAAAAAATATTACTCTAGTCAAATTTTAGATATTATTGATAAAAACACATTTATAATTAGTGGGCCTATGTATCAAAAATCATTGATTTTTTTACATTTAAAAGAGAATATAGATATAATATATATAAAAAAAGGTAGGGGAAGATATAAATTTAGTGCAAAGGTACAAGAAAGGAAAATGAAAAATATTTACAATATAGAGATAGTTAAAGTGGGTGATATAGGAAAAGTACAGCAAAGAGAATATTATAGATTCAATATTGGTATTTCAGTAGAAAAGATTTATAAAACAAAAATTGGTCACGAGGAAAAGAATATAAAAGAAAACTGTACTACAAAAAATATAAGTGGTAATGGTATGAAACTAATGTGTAATTTTAAACATAACATTGGGGATAAGATAATTTGTAATTTTCATATAATGGACGTTTTTTTATCAATTAAAAGTAAAGTTATTAGGATAGCCAAAATTGATGCTTTTGACTTTAAATATGCTATAGGAGTTAAATTTTTAGATATAGAAGATAAAGAAAGAGATATAATAGTAAAGTATATTTTTAAACAAGAACGGATACTAAGAAGAAAAGGAATGATTTAATTGATAAAAGTTCTTATAGTTGACGATTCAATACTTATGAGAAATATATTAACAGATATATTAGATACGGATAAAGAGATTGAAGTTGTAGGTACAGCAGAAAATGGGAAAGAGGCATTAAATAAGATACCAATATTAAAACCAGATGTAGTAACTTTGGATGTTGAGATGCCTGTAATGGATGGCATAACGACTTTAGAAAAAATCATGAAAAGATTTAAAATTCCAGTAATAATGCTGAGTAATTTAACTATTTCGGGAGCTGATTTGACTCTTAAAGCATTGAATATGGGTTCTGTAGATTTTATTACAAAGCCTAAAAATATATTTAGTATAGGTGGAGAAAAAGAAAAGGGAAAAATAATTAACACAGTAAAAATTGCTTCAAAGTCTAATGTTAAAAGATATAACACAACAAAGAAAAGTACTGTTCCAATAGTAAAACATGAATCTATAAAAAGTAGTACTAGTAAGTATAATCATTTAGTGGCAATTGGAACATCTACTGGAGGTCCTAAGGCATTACAAGAAGTTATACCTAAATTACCTGGAGATATTGATGCATCAATTTTAGTTGTTCAACATATGCCTAAAGGTTTTACTAAATCATTGGCTGAACGATTAAATAATATATCTCACTTAAGTGTAAAAGAAGGTGAAGATTCTGAAAAAATAAAAAGAGGATATTGCTATATAGCACCAGGTGATTATCATATGACTGTGGAAGAAAAAGATGGAGAGTTATTTATTAAATTAGACAAGACACCACCAATTTTGGGATTGAGGCCTTCTGTAGATATTATGATGGAGTCTTTGTATGAGTTTAAAGAAATTAATAAAATAGGTGTTATACTTACAGGCATGGGTTCTGATGGTGCAAAGGGAATATGTGCTATTAGTGATTCTAATGGTTATACTATTGCTCAAGATAAGAAGACATCTGTGGTTTATGGTATGCCAAAGTCTGCTATAGCAACAGGTAAGATAGATAAAATACTACCGTTACAGAATATTGCAGATGAAATAATAAGAAAAGTGGAGGTGTGACTAATGGATTTGGATATTAATCAATATTTAGATGTATTTGTAGAGGAAGCAAAAGAACATTTGCAGAGTATGAACGATCTTTTATTAGAACTTGAGCAAGATGTTTCTAATAATGAGTTATTAAATGAGTTATTTAGGATTGCTCATACCATAAAAGGTATGGCTGGGACTATGGGTTTTACAAACATGGCAGATTTAACTCATACAATGGAAGATGTACTTGATAAAATTAGAGATGATGAAATTAACGTAAATACAAATGTTATAGACGTACTTTTTGAGTGCTTTGATGAATTAGAATACTCTGTTAATAGTGTTGCAGAAACAGGTGAAGAGGATAGTCAAAATTATAATAATATAATAATAAAACTTAAAAAGTTATTAGGTGAGAATGAGAAAGAAGAAATAAAACTTAGTAAAAATAATGATACTGAATTAGATGAATATGTTTTAAATACTATTAATAAAGCAAAAGATGAAAAATTAAATAGTTATAAAATCTACGTAAAATTAAGTGAAGATTGTATGTTGAAGTCTGCAAGAGCTTTTATAGTATTTAATACTATAGAAGAATTTGGTGAAATAATTTATTCTAATCCATCAGTAGAAGATATTGAAGATGAAAAGTTTAATTTAGAATTTTCAACAATTATTATATCTCAAGAGGATAAAGAAAAAATCAAAAAAGAGTTATTAAATATTTCTGAAATAGCCGATATAGAAATTACACCTATAAATGGAGATAAAAAAATAAAGACAAAAACAAATGATTCAAAAGAAAATAAAACAAATACTAAAAAACCTAAGGCAAGTAAAAAGAAGAAACCTAGTAGGATTAATAAAGTTGGTAAGACTGTAAGGGTTGATATTGATAGATTAGATGTTTTAATGAATTTAGTAAGTGAATTAATTATTATAAAAACTAGAATGGAAGATTTAAGTGATACTTCAAGTAAAGAAGATATGAGGGAAGCAATAGAATATTTGGAGAGAATAACTACTAATTTACATGATGCAGTTATGAAAGTTAGAATGGTTCCAATAGAAAGGGTATTTAATAGATTCCCAAGAATGGTAAGAGATTTATCAAAAGAATTGGATAAAGAGATAAATTTAGTAATGGCTGGTGAAGAAACAGAAGTAGATAGAACAGTAATAGATGAAATTGGTGATCCGCTAATTCATTTAATAAGAAATTCAATAGATCATGGTATAGAAAAACCAGAAGAAAGAATTAGACTTGGAAAAGATGAAATAGGAACTGTAAAATTAGTATCATATCCTGATGGCAATAATGTGGTAATTGAAGTGGAAGATGATGGAGGAGGTATTGATTATAAAAAAGTAAAGGAAAAAGCTATTGAAAAAGGTACTATTTCTGAAAAAGATGGAGAAAATTTATCTAAGGAAGAAATAATAGAATTAATGTTTTCCGCTGGTTTTAGCACTTCAGATGAAGTTTCAGATATTTCAGGTAGAGGAGTTGGACTTGATGTAGTTAAAAGTAAAATTGAATCTATTAGTGGTTCTATAGAAGTGAATACAAAAAAAGATATAGGTACTAGATTTATTATAAGAATTCCTTTAACTTTAGCTATTATACAAGCACTTTTGATAAATTTGGGAGAGGAAATCTTCGCCATACCTTTAAGCTCTATATCTGAAATAAGTAATATTAAGAGTGAAAACATAAGAAAAGTGCAAGATCAAGAGATTGTATTATATCGTGGTAAAACTTTACCAATTGTAAGGTTAAATGAACTTATGCAAATTGAAAAAGAATCAGAAAAGGAAGATATTACAATAGTAATTGTTAAAAAAGGTGATAGACAAGCTGGTTTAATAGTAGATAATTTAATAGGACAACAAGAAATAGTAATTAAACCTTTAGGAAAATACTTAGCTGATATTAAGTATATTGCAGGTGCGACAATACTTGGAAATGGTAAAATTTCATTAATATTAGATGTAAATTCATTATTTTAAAGGAGGGGATAATTATGGCCTCTGATGTTGAGAATAAGTATGTGATATTTCAATTAGAAAATGAGTATTATGGATTGAATATTAAAAATGTAGTGTCTATTGAAAAAATGCAAGAATATACAATAGTACCAAATGCACCTTCTTTTGTAAAAGGTGTTATAAATTTAAGAGGAGAAGTTATTCCAATAATAGATTTAAGGGACAAGCTTGGAATTAGTAGTAAAGAGTTTGATTTCAATACAAGAATAATTGTAGTATCAAAAAATGAAATTGTTGTTGGGTTTATAGTTGATTATTCATCAGAAGTTTTAGAGATAAATGATAATCAAATAGATAAGCCTCCTACAACAGGTGAAAATAAATTTAGTGAATATATTGAAGGAATTGGCAAGCTTGAGAATAGATTGATTATGATAATAGATTTGGAAAGATTGTTAGAAAATTAAGTGAGGTGCTTTCAAAACAATGGATTTAGAAAATATTAATAATTTAATTTTAGATGTATTGAAGGAATTAGGTAATATTGGCTCCGGAAATGCTGCCACTGCTTTAGCCAATATGATTGCAAAAAAAGTTGATATGAAGGTGCCTCAAGTGAAAGTTTTAGATTACAAAGAAGTGCCCAAGATACTTGGAGGAGAAGAAAATATAGTAGTTGGTATATATTTTGAATTAGTTGAAGAAGTAGTGGGAAACATTATGTTTGTTTTAGATTTAGAATCTGCAAAAAACTTAACAAATATGCTATTAAACAAGGAAGATGATAGTTTGGAATTAGATGAAATGGATATGTCTGCATTATCAGAGGTAGGAAATATTCTTGCATCTTCCTATGTAAATTCTTTGAGTGCTTTGACAGGATTAAAATTAGCGATTTCGGTTCCTTCATTGGCAGTGGATATGGCAGGTGCAATATTGAGTGTTCCTGCAATTCAATTTGGATATGTAGCTGATCATATTTTATTTATAGAAACTCAATTTGAAGAAGGTAATAACCAAGTGTCTGGAAACTTATTTTTAATACCAGATGTGGATTCTTTTGAAAAAATACTAAATAGTTTAGGGGTATGTTGGAATGAAAGTAATTAAAGTGGGTATGGCAGATTTAAATGTATCAAAAGCTCCAGGCATATTGACTACACTTGGTTTAGGTTCATGTGTCGGTGTTACATTATACGATAAGAATAATAAAATAGCAGGCTTGGCTCATATAATGCTTCCTTCAAGTAAGGAAATAAAAAATAATGATAATAAAGCCAAGTTTGCAGATACAGCTATAGAGTTACTAGTTAAAAATATGTTAGATATAGGAGGAAATGAGAATAATTTTGTAGCTAAATTGACAGGCGGCTCTCAAATGTTTTCTTTTAATTCTAATAATAGTATATTAAATATTGGAAACAGAAATGTAATAGCAGTAAAAGAAAAATTAAAAGAATTAAATATTCCCATAGTTGCAGAAGATACAGGTGGAAGTTATGGAAGAACTATAGAATTAAATTCAGAGGATGGTTCATTGTTTATAAAAACAATTGGTCATGGTACTAAAACTATTTAACCATTTTCTTAGGGGGTAAATTTTATATGACAAAGGAAGAGCTGTGGACCAAGTATGAAGAAACACAAGATATAGAGTTAAAAAAACAGCTTATTGAAGAATATATTCCACTAGTAAAAATAGTTGCAGGTAGAATGTATAATTATTATGGGAGTAAAATAGAATACGATGATTTGGTTAGTTTTGGAGTTTTAGGTTTAATAGATAGTATAGATAAATTTGATATTAATAGGAATGTTAAATTTGAAACTTATGCACAAATAAGGATAAGGGGAGCCATAATAGATAATATTAGAAAATTAGATTGGATACCTAGGTCATTAAGGAAAAAATCTAAAGAAGTACAAGAAGCACTAAAATATTTAGAAAATAAATTAGGTTATAGTCCTACAAATAGAGAGTTGGCAGAACAATTAAATACAACAGTTAAAAATGTAGAGAATATGTTAGCAGATATATCTACATTCAATATAATTTCGTTAGAAGAGTTTATAAGCGAAAAAGGTGAATATATATTAGATTTTAATAAAGAGCACAATACACCAGAAGATATATATGAAAATTATGAAATTAAAGAAACTTTAATTGAAGCAATTAATAAACTTACAAAACAAGAACAATTAGTAATTTCATTATATTATTATGAGGAATTAACTTATAGGGAAATAGGTTATATACTTGATTTATCAGAATCTAGAATATCGCAAATACATAGTAAAGCTATATTGAAAATGAAAAACTGGTTGGAAAAAGTGTACAGGAAATGAAAGGGGTGAAAAATTGTGAAAGAGAAAATTGGAGAAAATATATTAATAGAAATTTCTAGAGATGGAATGAAGGCTTATATGACAATGTTCTCTGAGGAGGATAGTGATGAGAAAAGTCAAGAAAATATTGATACAATTATAAATAATATAAAAAAAATTATTAATTATGGCTTAAAAGAGAATATTGTTAAAACTATGATAGAAAATAAAATATACGATCAGAAGATATGTATAGCTGAAGGAAAGCCTCCAAAGCCAGAAAAAGATGGTTATATTAAAATGTATTTTAATAAAAATAAAAAATTATCTCCTAAAATCAATAAAGATGGTTCTGTTGATTATAAAAATTTAGATCTTATTGATAATGTAGAGAAAGGTGATGTATTAGCAGAAATTTTTTTACCAAAGGGTGGGGAAATTGGTTTTAGTGTGACAGGCGAAGAAATTCCTTTTAAGAAAGGGAAAATTCCCATTTTAAAACAAGGGAAAAATGTAGAAGTAACTGATGATGGGATGAAATTTTCAGCAGTTAAAGATGGAATGGTAAAATTATTAAATAAAAAGATTTCTGTATTGGATATCTTAGAGGTACCAGCAGTGGACAATTCTACTGGAAATGTAGATTTCAATGGTTCGGTTATTGTAAAAGGAGATATTGTAAATGGCTTTCAATTAAGAGGCGATGGAGATATAGAAGTTAATGGTGTAGTGGAAGGAGCAGTTATAGAAAGTAATGGAGATATTTTAATACGACAGGGAATCCAAGGATATAGTAAGGCAAAAATATATGCCAAGGGGAAACTTACAACTCAATTTATAGAAAATTCTTCTGTTGAGGCAGAGGATGCTATAATAGCAGATGCCATAATGCATAGTGATTTAAAAAGCCATGATTCTATAAATGCAATTGGAAAAAGAGGTTTGATTGTTGGTGGTATATGTAGGGCAAAAAACGAAATTAACGCTAAAACAGTAGGTTCTAATATGGCTACATCTACAATTTTAGAGGTAGGAGTAGATCCAAGTATTAAATTGAAATATGAGGTACTTAAAGAAAATATAGAAAGTTCGAAAGGAAATATTGAAAAAGTTAAAAAAACTATAGAATTATTAGAAAATATGATGAAAACAAAAAATCTTGATGAAACTAAAAAACAACTTTATAAAAAATTAATTCTTACACGGGATACTATACAAACACAATTAATAAAATTAAATAAAGAGTTCTTTATTATTGAAAATCAAATAAAAAATCTAAGTAGTGGTAAAGTTAGAGTTGAAGGAATTGTTCATCCTGGTGTAAAGATCATTATTGGTAACGAATCAATGCTTATTAATGATAGTTTAGATTATTGTAGTTTTTATGTCGAAGATGGTGAGATAAAAATTGGCCCTTATTAAGGGGTGATTTGAATGTCTATTAGGCCTGTAGATTATTCAACAATGTTACCAAAAACTCAAGAGGTGTCAAAGGCAAAGCAAATTGAATTTGATAAAACTAAAATTCAATTAGAACAAGGTCATATTCAACAGGAACATAAAATAGAAAGAAATAAAAATCGAATTAATAATACTAATAAGAGTGAATTTGAAAAGATAAACATAAAAAAAGATCGTAATAAAAAAGAACATGGTAATGATGACAACGAAAGGAAAAACAAGGGAGAAACTAATAAGAAAAATAATGCTAAAATTGAGGGTTTAGGTGACAATATAGATATTAGAATTTAATTTGAGGTGCGTTATGATATATAATATACTATTGATCATAGGAATCATTATGGTCTTCATTTCTACATTTGTGATAAATAAAAGAATAGAAGAAGAAAAAAGTATATATAATGAGATTCAAAAAATTCAAAGAGAGATGGAAGATTATGTACAATCTATAGAAGAGATTATAAAGGATTTAGAATCATTAATTGATAATAGTCTCAACAAAATTAATAATACTGCTGTAACTCAAGAAAATACAGAAATTCAACTTGAACAAAGACAAAGCAATTCTACGTGTATTTTTACAACAAAGGGAAAAAACAATTCTGATAGTGATTTACATGAAGAAATTGTTAAATTAAATGATTGTGGATATACAATTGATGAGATAGCAAAAAAACTTAATAAAGGGAAAAGAGAAATACAAATAATATTAAATATGAAAGAAAAAAATAATAAACTCTATTAAAATTTGTTGATAAAATTATGGGTATATGGTATACTACTAGAGTGATTACACACACTTTCGGACTTTTAAAGATGTGCCAATTGGTCCTTTAAGGGTAAGAAGAAAGTGGAGGAATAAAACACGGAGGTGAATTTTATGTCAATTGTTACAATGAAAAGTTTATTAGAAGCAGGAGTTCATTTTGGACATCAAACGAGAAGATGGAATCCTAAAATGGCTAAGTATATCTTTACTGAAAGAAATGGCATCTATATAATTGATTTACAAAAAACTGTTAAAAAAATAGAGGAAGCCTACAATTTTGTTAAAGAAGTATCTGCTAATGACGGAGAAGTTTTATTTGTTGGAACTAAAAAGCAAGCTCAAGAAGCTATTGAATTAGAAGCAAAAAGATGTGGTATGCACTATGTTAGTCAAAGATGGTTAGGAGGAATGTTGACTAATTATAGAACTATAAGAAAACGTGTAGATAGACTTCATGAGTTAAATGAAATGGAAGAAGAGGGTATTTTTGAAGTTCTACCTAAAAAAGAAGTTATTCAGTTAAGACATGAAGCTGAAAGGCTTGAGAAATTTTTGGGTGGTATAAAAACTATGAATAAGCTTCCAGATGTAATTTATATAGTAGATCCCAAAAAAGAAAGAATAGCTGTAAGAGAAGCACAAATTTTAGGAATTCCTGTTGTAGCTATTGTAGATACAAATTGCGATCCAGATGAAATTGATTATGTTATTCCTGGAAACGATGATGCTATTAGGGCAGTTAAGCTTATAACAGAGTTAATGGCTAATGCAGTACTGGAAGGTAAACAAGGAGAACAATTTGAAACAGAAGAATAATTGAAATGCAGTAAGGTAAGGGTCTTTTTAAAGGAATTTTCCTTTTTAGCTCTTACCGTTTTTAACAATATAGGAGGGATAATATGAAGGTAAGTGCAGCGTTAGTAAAAGAACTTCGAGAAAGAACAGGGGCTGGAATGTTAGATTGTAAAAATGCTTTAGTAGAAACTGATAGTAATATTGATGAAGCAATAGATCTTTTAAGAGAAAAGGGATTATCAAAGGCAGCTAAAAAATCTGGTAGAATTGCCGCAGAAGGACTTGTGGATGCATATATACATAATGGCAGAATTGGTGTGTTAATTGAAGTAAATTCAGAAACTGATTTTGTTGCCAAAACTGATGCATTCAAGGAGTTTGTAAGGGACATGGCTATGCAAGTAGCAGCTTCTAGCCCTAAATATGTGACTAAAGAAAATGTACCAGAAAAAGAAGTTGAAAAAGAAAAAGAAATATTAAGGCAACAAGCTATAAATGAAGGAAAACCTGAACATATTGCTGAAAAAATTGTTGCAGGTAGAATTGAAAAATATTATGAACAAGTATGTTTATTAGAACAGCCTTTCATAAAAGATACAGATAAAAAAGTAAAAGATTTACTTAATGAGAAAATTGCCCAAATAGGAGAAAATATAAAAATTAGAAGATTTGCAAGATTTGAAGTTGGAGAAGGATTAGAAAAAAAAGAAGAAGATTTTGCAGAGGAAGTAGCAAAACAAATGAAAATGTAAATACTAATGGAGAACAAAACTGTTCTCCATTAGTATAAAATTTAATAAGTATTAAGGAGTGTTAGAATGACCCAACCAAAATACAAAAGAGTAGTTTTAAAACTTAGTGGTGAAGCATTGTCAGGGAATAGAGGTTTTGGAATTGATGAAAACACTATATCTATTATATCTGAAGAAATTAAAAAAATTCATGAAATTGGAGTAGAAACTGCTATTGTAGTTGGAGGAGGAAATTTTTGGAGAGGACGTAGTGCAAAACAAATGGATAGAGCTACTTCTGATTATATGGGAATGTTAGGTACCGTTATTAATGGACTTGCATTACAAGAAGCTTTGGAAAAAATAGGAGTAAAAACTAGAGTTCAAACTGCTATAGAAATGAGACAAATTGCAGAACCATATATTAAAAGAAAAGCAATTAGACATTTAGAAAAGGGAAGAGTTGTAATATTTGCAGCTGGTTCAGGTAATCCATACTTTTCGACAGATACAGCTGCTGCTTTGAGAGCTGCTGAAATTGAAGCAGATGTTATATTATTAGCTAAAAAGGGTGTAGATGGAGTATATGATTCTGATCCACATGAAAATTCAACAGCTAAGAAATTTGAAAATTTAAGATACATAGATGTACTAAACATGGGATTAGGAGTAATGGATTCTACTGCTACTTCATTATGTATGGATAATAATATTCCTTTGATTGTTTTTGGAATTGATGAGCCTGACAATATTATGAATGTAGTGTTGGGTAAAAAAATAGGAACACATGTTAAGGAGGAGTAATTATGTATTTAAAGGTTCATAAAGAAGCAGAAGAAAAGATGAAAAATTCTGTTAACATTTATAAAGAAGAACTTATGAGTGTTAGAGCAGGTAGAGCAAATCCAGCTTTGTTAGATAAAATTACAGTTGAATCCTATGGTGTAATGACACCTTTGAAACAAATAGCTAGTATTTCAGCGCCAGAACCAAGGTTACTGGTTATACAACCTTGGGATCCCAATACAATACCTGATATAGAAAAAGCTATATTGAAATCAGATTTAGGTTTGAATCCTTCAAATGATGGGAAGGTTATAAGACTACCTATACCTCAATTAACAGAAGAAAGAAGAAAAGATTTAGCTAAAGTAGTAAATAAAAATGCAGAAGATGCAAAAATAGCAATTAGAAATACTAGAAGGGAAGTTAATGACAAAATAAAGAAGATGGAAAAAGACAAAGAAATTAGCGAGGATGAAAAAAGACAGGCAGAAGAAGAAACACAAAAAATAACTGATAAGTTTATTGAAGAAATAGAAAAACTCACAGAGAAAAAAGAAGAAGAATTAATGGAAATCTAAAAGAGTTCCCCTTCTTGATAAGAAGGGGCTTTTGTTGATTGGAGGTTTATAAAATGAGAAAAAATGAGTTGAAATTGCAAATTGATATGAGTAATTTACCAGAACATGTTGCTATAATCATGGATGGTAATGGAAGATGGGCAAAAAAGAGACATATGCCTAGAAATTATGGACATCAAGTAGGTGTAAAAAGAGTTAAAGAAATAGTTAAAGTAGCACATAATCTTGGTATTAAACATTTAACATTATATGCTTTTTCAACAGAAAATTGGAAGAGACCCCAAAAAGAGATAGAAGGACTTATGAAATTGTTGATTTATTATATAAGAAATGAATTAAATGATATTAATAAGAACAATATTAAGATAAAAATTTTAGGGGATATATCTAAGTTTCCAAAGGAAGTTAAAGAAGAAGTAGAAAAAGCAGTTGAAAAAACCAAAGGAAATACGGATATGATTTTAAATATAGCATTAAATTATGGTGGTAGAGATGAAATTATTTTTGCCATAAAAGAGTTGTTAAAAGAAGTAAAAATGGGTAATATGGACATAGAAGATTTAAATGAAGAAACTTTTTCAAATTATTTATATACTAGAGATCAACCTGACCCAGATTTGCTTATTAGACCAAGTGGAGAGTTGAGAATTAGCAATTTTTTATTGTATCAAATAGCATATACTGAATTTTGGTTTTCTGATATATATTGGCCAGATTTTCATGAAGAAAATTTTTACGAAGCAATTATAGATTATCAAAAAAGAGATAGAAGATTTGGAGGAATATAAGTGAATGAAATAATTGTAAGGAGTGCAAGTGGATTAGTTGGTCTTGCTATAACTATAATAGTAACTCTTAAAGGAGAAATTTATTTAAGCTTTTTCGTTTTATTACTATCTTTAATTGGACTTTATGAGTTATATAGAGCTTTAGAAAATGCAAATTATAAACCAGTAAAGTTAGTAGGCTATTTTTTTAGTATTGTTTTGTTTTTGAAAAATTTAGGAACTGAAATATTATCTTTAGAATTTATTACAACAGTATTACTTATAATATTATTAATAATGCTTATTTTTAAAGAAAGCCTACATTTTGAAGATATTGCTATTACATTCTTAAGTATATTTTATGTGCCATTTTTATTTAATTATATTACATATTTAGACAAAACTAAGTATATATGGTTAATATATATTATTGCATGGGGAACTGATACTTTTGCATATATTTTTGGAAATTTATTTGGTAAGAAAAAGTTATGTCCTAATATTAGCCCTAATAAAACAATAGGCGGCTCTATAGGAGGAATCTTTGGAAGTGTATTATTAACAGTAGTATTTTCAAAACTAATAAAATTAGGAAGTATATCATATTTAATACCATTGGGAATTTTAGTTTCTATAATGGCTCAATTTGGTGATTTAGTAGCATCTAGAATTAAAAGATTAGTTGATATAAAAGATTTTGGTGATCTAATTCCTGGACATGGAGGAATTTTAGATAGATTTGATAGTATACTTTTAACGGCACCAGCAGTATATTATTATGTAAAATATTTTCTTATATAGGGGTGAATTATATGGGAACTGCTATAGCAGCAATTTTTGTTTTTTTAATGGTTATTTTGTTTCATGAGTTTGGCCATTTTATAGTTGCAAAATTAGTAGGGATCAAAGTACATGAATTTTCTATTGGAATGGGACCCAAATTATTTCAGAAACAAAAAGGAGAAACTGATTATTCTATTAGAGCTTTACCTATTGGTGGATATGTAAGAATGGAAGGAGAAGATGAAAACTCTGATGATCCTAATAGTTTTAATAATAAATCAGTTGGAGAAAGAATTGCAGTAGTGGTAGCAGGTGCTGTAATGAATTTTTTATTAGCCATTATTGTATTTTCAATTTTGTCTTATGCTAATGGAATGCCTACAACTATAATACAAGAAACCATAGATAAGTCTCCGGCTTATGAAGCTGGATTAAAATCTGGCGATTCAATAACAAAAATAAATGATAAAGAAATAGAGAATTGGAATTCAATAGTTAAAGAAATAAGCAATTCAAATTTAGATGAAAATATGAAAATTACAGTATTAAGGCAAGGACAAATAAAAGAATTTTCTTTAAAACCAGTTATTGATAAAGAAGAAAATAGAATGATAATAGGAATAGTACCAGTTACTAAAAAGAATTTCTTTTCTGCAATAAAAGGTGGATTTGAAAAAACCGGCATAATATTACGACTTATGTTTCAATTTTTAGGAATGGTATTCAGAGGTAAAGTTACTTCAAAGGATTTATCAGGTCCAGTTGGGGTTGTTTATACTATTGATGAAGCTGCTAAATATGGATTTTTAAGTGTTCTTTATATAATGGGCTTTATAAGTGTAAACTTAGGTTTCTTTAATTTATTACCTATACCTGCTTTAGATGGGAGTAGAATATTATTTTTAATTATAGAATTTTTTAGAGGTAAACCAATGGATCCTGAAAAAGAAGGTTTTGTTCATTTTATAGGTTTTGTATTTTTGTTAACATTGATGATTTATGTCACATATTCAGATATAGTCAAATTTCAATTATTTAGAAGGTGATGATAATGAATAGAAGAGTAAGTAAGAAGATTATGGTGGGAGATGTGGCAATAGGTGGAGATGCACCTATTACAGTTCAATCTATGACTAATACAGATACAAGAGATGTAAAATCGACTATCAAACAAATAAAAGCATTAGAAAATGCAGGTTGTCATATAGTTAGAGTAGCTGTAACTGATATGGATTCTTGTAAGGCAATAAGCAAAATTAAAAAAAATATAAACATACCTTTAATTTCAGATGTTCAATTTGATTATAAATTAGCAATTGAATCTGTAAAAAATGGAGCAGATTGTTTAAGAATTAATCCAGGTAATATAGGATCAAAAGAAAAAATACAAGAAGTAGTTAAAATATGTAAAGAGAGAAATATACCAATTAGGATTGGAGCTAATTCAGGTTCTATAAAAAAAGAATATTTGGAAAAGTACAATGGAGTTAATGAAAATTCAATGGTATATAGTGCATTGGAAAATGTACGAATATTAGAAGATATGAATTATGACAACATAAAAATATCGTTGAAAGCTAGTAGTGTAGATTTGACTATTAAATCTCATTTAAAGATGGCACAATTAGTGGATTATCCATTTCATCTAGGTATTACAGAAGCAGGCCCTATATGGCGAGGTACTATTAAATCAGCAGTAGGAATAGGTTCTCTATTGTCAATGGGTATAGGAGATACTATTAGAGTATCTTTGACTGGTGATCCTGTTGAGGAAGTAAAGGTAGGCAGGGAAATACTGAAATCTCTAAACTTATTAAATGAGGATGTAGAGATTATTTCTTGTCCAACATGTGCTAGAACTCAAATAAATTTGATAGAAATTGTAAAAGAAGCTGAAAAAAGACTAAATCCTATAAAAAAACCGTTAAAAGTTGCTATAATGGGTTGTGCTGTTAATGGACCTGGAGAGGCAAAAGAAGCTGATATAGGTATTGCAGGAGGTAAAGGGAATGGATTGATTTTTAAAAAAGGTAAAATAATAAAGAAAGTAAAAGAAGAGGATTTATTAGATGAGTTGATAAGAGAAATAGAAAAACTTTAATCAAAAATTGTAATTTACCTTTGAGTATTGGCTGATATTGAAGGGAGAACTAAATGTCTAAGAAGAAAGATTTAGAATTTTTTATTGGTAGTAATTCTGATTTAAAAAACACAGATACTATTAAAAAACTTTTTTTAGAAAAAGTTTTTATTGATATAAAAAACAATAAATTAAATATAATTTTAACCTCTAAATATATAGTAGAAGATAAATTCTTAGAGTTATTGAAAAAATATTTTATTACAAAGTTTAATAATAAATTTAACGTTAATATTGTTATTCAATATCAAATAGATAGTTTTGATACTGATATGATAATGAAAAAATATTGGAATAATATTTTATATTTAATAGAAAAAGAAATACCTTCAAGTAAAGCATGGAAGGAAAAATTAAACTGGTCTTTAATTAATAATGATCTTGTAATAGAAGTTACTAGTGATTTTATATTTTATGCACTTAAAAACAATAATATAATAAAAAAACTTGAAGAAAAAATAGAAAGGGAACTTAATAGGAGAGTTGTTGTTAAAATTGTAAATAAAAAGTCAACTAATGCGACTACAAAAATTGTCCAAGAATCAGCTGTGACTGAGAAGAAAATAATTGAAGATATTATTAATTCTACTAATAATTTTGAAGATAATAATAAAAATGGTAAAAATAATAGCATTCAAAGTTCTTATACTTATGGTAAAAAAATAAATGAAGATCCAATTCCTATAGATGAAATAAATAATGAAAGTGGCACTGTTGTAATAACAGGTGAAATATTTGAACTGGAAACAAGAAATATACGTGGGAATAAAAAGTTGTTTACCTTTAATATAACGGATAATACATATTCTATGACTGTAAAGGTGTTTCTAAAACAAAAGGATTGCAAACAATTTGAGAACTATGTAAAAGAAGGCACTTTTGTTAAAGTGCAAGGTGATGTAGTATATGACAGTTATTTGAGACATTCAGTAATAATGCTTAAATCATTAAATACTATAAAAAAGTCTATTAGGAATGATACTTTTGATGACAAAAGAGTAGAATTACATCTTCACACTCAAATGAGCTCTATGGATGGAATGACTAACTTTTCAAATCTAGCTAAAAGAGCTAAAGAATGGGGACATAAAGCAATAGCTATAACAGATCATGGAGTAGTTCAAAGTTTTCCAGAAGGTATGATTGCTAGTGAAGAATATGGTATTAAAGTTATATATGGATTAGAAGGTTATTTAATTAATGATAAAAAGCCTATTGTTACTAATATAGATGAATTTGAAGATAATAAATTTGTGGTATTTGATTTGGAGACTACGGGATTTTCACCTAAAAATGATAAAATTACAGAAATAGGTGCAATAAAAATAAAAAATGGTGAAATAATAGATAGATATAACCAACTAGTAAATCCAGGAATATCTATACCAGAAAAGATTGTACAACTTACAGGTATTAGTAATGAACTGGTAAAGGATGAACCAAATATTGAAGAAGTTTTACCCCAATTTTATCAATTCATAAAAGGCACAGTATTAGTTGCTCATAATGCAAGTTTTGATATGGGATTTATTAGAGAAAATTTTTCTAAATTAAATATAGATATAAATAATCCAATATTAGATACTTTAGCTTTGACTAGAGCATTATTTCCTCAATTAAAGAGTCATAAATTAAATAGAGTAGCTAAATATCTTAATGTAAGTTTAGAGAATCATCATAGGGCAGTAGATGATGCAGAGGCAACTGCAAATATTTTTCTTAAATGTATGAGTATAATGTCTAGAAAGGGTATAAATAGTTTAAAAGAAATAAATGAAAAATTTTCTTCAAATAGAAATATTAAGAATGAAGAAACTTTTCATATAATAATATTGGCAAAGAATCAAATTGGTTTAAAAAATTTATATAAATTAGTATCTCTATCTCATTTAAATTATTTTTATCGAAAACCTAGAATACCAAAATCTATTTTAAACAAATATAGAGAAGGTTTAATAATAGGTAGTGCTTGTGAAGCAGGGGAATTGTACAAAGGTGTGCTTAAAAATAAAGATTTTAGTGAAATAAGAGAAATAGTTGAATTTTATGATTATTTAGAGATACAACCTATTGGAAATAATAATCATTTAATTAGAAATGGAATGGTGAAGGATGAAGAAGAATTAAAGGATATTAATAAGAAAATTGTAGGATTAGGTGAAAGATTTCATAAACCTGTAGTTGCTACAGGAGATGTGCATTTTTTAGATCCAGAAGATGAAATATATAGAAGAATTCTTATGTATGGTCAAGGTTATTCAGATGCAGATATGCAACCACCATTATTTTTCAAAACGACAGATGAGATGTTAGAAGAGTTTAGTTATTTAGGAAAAGAAAAAGCAAGGGAAGTTGTTATTTATAATACACAAAAAATAGCCCATAAAATTGATGACTTGAAACCAATACCAAAAGGAACTTTTCCTCCTGTTATTGAAGGAGCAGAAGAAGAATTAAAAAAGCTTACTTATGAAAATGCAAAGAGTATTTATGGGGATCCTTTACCTGAAATAGTTGAAAAAAGATTAAAAAAAGAATTAAATTCTATTATAAAACATGGATATGCTGTAATGTATATTATTGCACAAAAGTTAGTTACTAAGTCATTAGAAGATGGATATTTAGTTGGCTCAAGAGGATCAGTAGGTTCTTCTTTTGTAGCTACTATGAGTGAAATAACAGAAGTCAATCCTCTAGTTCCTCATTATGTCTGTCCTCAATGCAAATATAGTGAATTTATAGAAGATGGTTCTGTTGCATCAGGTATTGATTTACCAGATAAAGAATGTCCTAAATGTAGTTCTAAATTAAGAAAAGATGGTCACGATATACCTTTTGAAGTATTTTTAGGATTTGAAGGTGACAAGGAACCAGATATTGATTTAAATTTTGCTGGTGAGTATCAGCCCGTTGCTCATAAATTTACGGAAGAATTGTTTGGTGAAGGTTATGTTTATAGAGCTGGAACTATTGGTACTATTGCAGAAAAAACAGCATATGGTTTTGTTAGAAAATATTTCGATGAAAAGAATCAATACATTCATCCAGCAGAAATAAATAGATTGGTAAAAGGTTGTACTGGTGTGAAACGAACTTCTGGACAACATCCAGGTGGGGTTATGATTGTTCCTAGATATAAAGATATATATGATTTTACACCTATACAATATCCAGCAAATGATAAAACATCTGGGGTAATTACTACACATTTTGATTATCATTCTATAAGTGGAAGAATATTAAAATTGGATATATTAGGTCATGATGTTCCTACAATTATAAGAATGTTAGAAGATATTACAGATATAGATGCTCAAAAAATACCTTTAGATGATGAAAAAACTATGAAATTATTCACTAGTACAGAACCACTTGGTGTAACTAAGGAAGAGATTAATACTGAAGTGGGAACTTTAGGAATTCCTGAATTTGGAACTAAATTTGTAAGACAAATGTTAATGGATACCGGTCCTACGACTTTTGCAGAACTTGTAAGAATAAGTGGACTTTCGCATGGTACTGATGTATGGCTAAATAATGCTCAAGAACTAGTAAAGAATGGAACAGCTAATTTAAGTGAAGTGATTTCAACTAGAGATGATATTATGCTTTATTTAATTTATAAAGGATTAGATAAGAAAAGAGCATTTAAAATAATGGAAAAAGTTAGAAAAGGTAAAGGACTAAGTGAAGATGATGAGAAACATATGAAAAAGATTGGTGTACCTAATTGGTATTTAGATTCATGTAAAAAAATAAAATATATGTTTCCAAAAGCACATGCAGTAGCCTATGTTATGATGTCTTTTAGGATTGCATATTATAAAGTTTATTATCCAGAAGCTTTTTATGCTACCTATTTTACAACTAAAGCTGATGACTTTGATGCAGCATTGATATTGAAAGGGAAGGAAGTTGTAAAAGAAAAGATAAAAGAATTAGAAGGATTAGGAAATGAAAAAACAGCTAAAGAAAAAAATTTGTTAACTATATTAGAAGTGGTGTTGGAGATGTACAGTAGAGGATATGGTTTTAAAAAAGTGGACCTTTACAAATCAGATAGTGATAAATTTTTATTAAGAGATAAAGGAATAATTCCGCCTCTAAAAAGTTTACAAGGAGTTGGTGAAACAGCATCAAGAAATATTGTTAAGGAAAGAGAAAAGGGTGAATTTATATCAATAGAAGATTTTGCTAATAGGACTAAGGTAAGTAAGACAGTAATAGAAGCTTTAAAGGAACATAATTGTTTTTGTGGATTACCAGAAAGCAATCAAATGAGTCTTTTTAATATTTGATTTTTACTTTAACTGTGATATAATGATATTGACAATGAATAGAGTTTATTCAGTAGAGAGTGGGCAGACCCACTCTTTACTTTGTTTATGGAATAGATTTTAATATGGAGGTGATTTAAATTAATAGAAATGAAATTTTAAAAGTAGTAAATCAAAAAAGCCAATTAATTGCGGAAGGCTTAGGCTACGAATTAGTAGATGTAGAATTTGTAAAAGAACATTCGAACTATTTTTTAAGAATATATATTGACAAACCTGGAGGAGTCAATTTAGATGATTGTCAAAAAATGAGTGAGAAAGTTAGTGAACAGTTAGATGAAATGGAAATTATAGAGGTTAGTTATTATTTAGAAGTTTCATCTCCTGGTTTAGATAGACCTTTAAAAACTGATAAAGATTTAAAAAGAAATATGGGAAAAGAAATAGAGATTAATTTATATAGCAAATTAAATGGAAAGAAAAAATATTTAGGAAAATTAATAGATTTTAATAAAGGTTATGTCAAAATCAAGGATGAGCAAGAAGAGGAAATAGAGTTACCAAAAAAAATAATATCTCAGATTAAGTTGTTTGTTAAAATTTAGGGGAGGTTTATAAAAAATGAATGCTGAGTTTATAGAGGCTCTTGAAGAAATAGAAAGAGAGAAAGGAGTTTCAAAAGATATTATTTTAGATGCACTAGAGTCAGCACTGATTTCAGGATATAAGAAAAATTTTGGTTCTTCTCAAAATGTTGATGTTGAAATAAATAAAGAAACTGGCAATGTAAAAGTATATGCTAAGAAAAATGTTGTAGAAGAAGTAGAGGATGAACTTTTAGAAATAAGTTTGGAAGAAGCAAAAAATATAGATGATAAATTACAATTGGATGATATTGTAAATATTGAAGTAACACCTAAGAATTTTGGTAGGATAGCTGCACAAACTGCTAAACAAGTTATAATGCAAAAGATAAAAGAAGCTGAGAGAGAAGTAATTTATGAAGAATTTGCAAATAAAGAAAATGAAATAATTACTGGACTTGTTCAGAGAGTAAGTAAAAATGTAGTATATATAGATTTAGGAAGAACTGAAGGAATATTGCCTCCTACCGAACAAATAGAAGGTGAAATATATAATCAGGGAGATAGGCTTAAACTCTATGTTTTGGAAGTTAAAAAAACTACAAAGGGGCCTCAAATTATATTATCGAGATCTCATCCAGGTTTAGTAAAAAGATTATTTGAATTAGAAGTACCAGAAATACATGAGGGTATAGTAGATATATATGCTATTTCTAGAGAAGCTGGCTCAAGAACAAAAATGGCTGTTGGCTCTAAGGATTCCAATGTAGATCCAGTTGGTGCTTGCGTTGGTTTTAAAGGTAGTCGTGTAAAAGAAATAGTTGATGAATTAAATGGAGAAAAAATTGATATTGTAGTTTGGAGTAATAAAATGGATGAATTTATAGCAAATAGCTTAAGTCCTTCTAAAGTTTTAAGAGTAGAGCTTGAAGATGCTGAAAAAGCTGCTTTAGTTATAGTTCCTGATTATCAATTATCATTAGCTATTGGTAAAGAAGGGCAAAATGCTAGACTAGCAGCTAAACTTACAAATTGGAAAATTGATATAAAAAGTGAAAGTCAATATGAGGAAGAAAATGAGAAAGGAACTAAGAATTAGAGGGGTGATACTGTGAAAAAAAAGAAAATACCTCTTAGAAAATGTGTTGGATGTGGAGAAAATAAGCCTAAAAATAACTTAATTAGAATTGTAAAAAATAAAGAAAATGGAGTGAAGGTTGATCCTACAGGAAAGATGAACGGAAGAGGAGCATATGTTTGTGCGGATAAAAATTGTATAGATAATACAAGAAAAAATAAAAAGTTGGAAAAAACGTTGAGAGTAGGTATTCCAGATGAAATATATGAGGAATTATACGATATTATTAGTTAAACACATATCACCTGTAAATATTATTGGGGGTGTATATTTTGACAAAAATTAGAATATATGAATTAGCCAAAGAGCTTGAAATGAGCAGTAAAGAATTATTAGAAAAAATTAAGAATTTAGATTTAGATGTAACTAGTCATATGAGTACAATTAGTAGTAAAGAAGCTAAATTAGTTAAAGAATTAATAAATGAAGAAAAAGAAGGTAAAAATAAAAAAATGCAAAAAGATAATGGGAATAATAAAAAAACTAGTATAAATAGTGAAAGTGTTCAAGAAAAAGATGAAGAATATGTAATTGAAGTAGGAGATTCAATTGTAGTTAAAGATTTGGCAGACAAAATGAATATAACACCTAGTGAACTAATTACAAAATTAATTGCTCTTGGGGTAATGGCAAATCAAAATCAAGAAATAGATTTCGATACTGCTAGTATTGTAGCTGATGAATTTGATATTAAAGTTAAATTATCTGAAGATACTGAACCAGACATAAAAGATGAATTTAGTTTAGATTATGAAGATGACGAAGAAGATTTAAAACCTAGACCACCTGTTGTAACTGTAATGGGACATGTGGATCATGGGAAAACTTCTCTTTTAGATGCTATACGAGAAACTCAAGTAACTAAAAAAGAAGCTGGAGGCATTACTCAACATATAGGAGCATCTATTGTATATACTAATAATAAAAAAATAGTGTTTTTAGATACTCCTGGTCATGAAGCTTTTACTGCAATGAGAGCTAGAGGTGCTCAAGTTACAGATATAGCTATATTAGTAGTCGCAGCAGATGACGGTGTTATGCCTCAAACAGTTGAAGCAATTAATCATGCTAAGGCAGCAAATGTTCCTATAATAGTTGCTATTAATAAAATGGATAAACCTACTGCAAATCCTGATAGAATTAAGCAAGAAATAACAGAATATAACTTGGTTCCTGAAGAATGGGGAGGAGACACTATATGTGTACCTGTGTCAGCATTAAAAAATGAAGGCATTGATGAATTAATGGAGATGATCTTATTAGTTGCTGAAATGGAAGAATTGAAAGCAAACCCTAATAGAAAAGCTGTGGGAACTATAATTGATGCTCAATTAGACAAAGGCAAGGGACCAGTTGCAACTGTTCTTGTGCAAAAAGGCACTTTAAATGTAGGAGATATGGTAGTTTCAGGAGTTGCTGCTGGTAGAGTTCGAGCTATGTTTAATGATAAAGGTAAAAGAGTAAAAAAAGCAGGTCCTTCTATTCCAGTTATGATATTAGGACTATCTGAGGTACCAGATGCTGGAGATATGTTATATGTGGCAGAAGATGAGAAAGTCGCTAGAAATTTAGCTAATAAAAGAAAAGAAATAGAAAGAGAAGAACAATTAAAATCAAAACAAAAAGTTTCACTAGATGCTCTATATGAACAAATTCAAGAAGGAGAAGTAAAAGAATTAAATGTTATAATAAAGGCTGATGTACGAGGTTCAATAGAGGCTATTAAACAAACATTAATGAAACAAGAAACTAAAGAAGTAAAAATAAATATAATACACGGCGGAGTTGGAGGTATAACAGAAAGTGATGTAATGTTAGCATCAGCATCAAATGCTATAGTTATAGGTTTTAATGTAAGACCAACTCTTACAGCTATAGATTTAGCAGAACGAGAAAAGGTAGATATAAGAACTTATAGAATTATTTATGATGCTGTTGAAGATATACAATCGGCAATTAAAGGAATGCTTGATCCTGAAATTGTAGAAGAAGTTATTGGTAGATCAGAAGTAAGAGCTACATTTAAAGTACCTAACATTGGTACTATTGCTGGTATTTATGTTCAACAGGGAAAAGTAACGAGAAATAGTAAAATTAGATTGCTAAGGGATGATGTGGTAATACATGAAGGTGAAGTATCTTCTTTGAAAAGATTTAAGGATGATGTACGTGAGGTTGTTGCAGGGTATGAAGGTGGTTTAGGAATTGAAAATTATAATGACATAAAAGAAGGAGATATATTAGAAGCTTATATACTAAAAGAAGTAAAAAGGTAGAGGTGTTATTTAATGAAAGCGAAAAGATTAAATAGGATTTCTGAAGAAATTAAAAGAGTTGTATCTGAGATAATAAATAATGAATTGAAAGATCCAAGAATTAGTGAAATAACGAGCATAACAAGAGTTGATGTTACAAATGACCTTAGTTATGCAGATATTTATGTTAGTGTTTTAGGTGATGATTTAGAAAAAGAAAAAACATTAGAAGGTTTAGAAAGTGCAAAAGGTTTTATAAGACATGAAATTGGTAATAAAATCAAATTAAGACATTTACCTGAACTTATTTTTCATATAGACAAATCAATAGAACAGGGAATTTACATGTCTAAATTAATTGATAAAGTTAATAGGGAAGATGAAGAAAAAAGGAGTAAAGAAAATGATTAATGGCCTTAATCAGTCTGTAGATGAGGCAATAAAAACAATTAAAGAGAGTAAACATATATATATGGGTTCACATATACAACCAGACGGAGATAACATAGGCTCTTTGCTTGCATTAGGTATAGCTTTAAAAAGATTAGGCAAAGATGTTCATATTGTTAAAGTTGACAATATACCAAAAGATTATCATTTTCTTCCTGAAATACATCTTATAAAGGAACCTGAAGAATGTATGGATATAGATTTGTTTATTGCACTAGATAGTAGTGATTTTGATAGACTAGGTAAGGGAAAAGAAATTGCATTGAAAGCTAATAAAATAATAAATATTGATCACCATATAACAAATAATAATTTTGGGCATATAAATATCGTATCTCCATTATCTAGTTCTACTGGGGAAATAATTTATTTTTTTATTAAAGAACTGGGTTTGGATATAGACAAAAAAATAGCTACATGTTTATATGTAGCTATTAGTACTGATACTGGTAGTTTTATGTATGACAGCACTACATCAACTACTCATAAGGTTGCAGCAGATTTATTGAATAGAAAAATAGATTTAAATAATATAATCACTAATATATATCAAAATAAGAGCTTAGAAAAAACTAAGTTGTTTATAGATTCTTTAAATAATTTAAAATTTTATTTTAATGGTAAAGTTGGACTTGTAAAAGTGACTCAAAAAATGTTGAATAATAATAATGCTTCTATGGAAGATACAGAAGGTATAGTTTCTTTTATTAGGGATATAGAGGGTATAGAGGTTGCTTGTATTTTAAAGGAGTTTCATAAAGAGGAGATAAAAGCTAGTCTTCGCTCTAAAAAATATTTAGATGTTTCTAAGGTGTGTTTAGAATTTAATGGTGGTGGACATAAAAGGGCAGCAGGTTGTACTATATACAAGAGTATAGAAGATGCAGAAAAAGATATTTTAGCTAGTATTAAAAAATATTTAAGGTGATAATATGAATGGGCTTTTAAATGTATACAAACCACCAGGAATGACATCTTATGATGTCGTTGCAAAAGTAAAGAAAGAGTTGAAAATAAAAAAAATTGGTCATACTGGAACTCTCGATCCAATGGCTAGTGGTGTTTTAGTTTTATGTCTCGGAAAAGCTACTAAAATTAGTCAATATATTACTTTATCTAAGAAAAGTTATATTGGAGAATTGACTTTAGGTTATAAGATAGACACTCAAGATCAAGAAGGAAAAGTTTTAAAATATTCTGATAACCAAGTAACTGACAAAGAAATAATCAAAGTTTTTAATAATTTTAAAGGAGAAATAGAACAAATTCCACCAATGTATTCTGCAGTTAAATTCAAAGGTAAAAAACTTTATGAATTGGCACGAGAAGGTAAAATTGTTAAAAGGGATCCTAGATTAGTTACTATTTATAATTTAGAAATAATTAAAATAGATCAAAATAAAAAAATATTATTTTATGTAGAATGTTCCTCAGGGACTTACATAAGAACTTTATGTGATGATATAGGGACTAAATTAGGAACTTATGGATATATGTCTTATTTAATAAGGACTAAAGTTGGTAATTTCAAAATAGAAGATTCAATAGGTGTTAATGTTATAGAAAATAAAAATAGAGATTTTATACAAAAATTAGTACAACCTATAGATAAAGCTCTTGTAAACTATCCTTCTATAATATTAAGAGAAAATTATTATAATAAAGTAGTAAATGGGGCTATTGTTCCTATAGAAGATTTAAATGTAAAATATAATAATACTCAACTATTTAAAATATATTGTAAAAATTATTTTCTAGGTATTGGTAAAATAATAGAAAGAGATGGGAAAAAATTATTGAAGATGGTAAGAGTATTGGTATAAAGGTGATAAAATTATGGAAATAATTAATATAAATGATAATAATTTTGAAGGGGAAACAACTATTGCATTGGGGAATTTTGATGGTCTACATATTGGTCATCAAGCTTTATTAGCTACTATAAAAAAAGAAGCTAGAGCTAATAATGTAAAGAGTTCAGTACTATTATTTAAGAATCACACTTGTACTATAACGAATAAGGATAAAAATATGGTCTTATTAAGTGATAATGAACAAAAGTTATCTATTCTTCAAAATTTAGATATAGATATTGTATTTACTATTGATTTTAATAAAAATATAATGACTTTGTCAGGTGAAGAATTTGTAAAAAAAATATTATTAGATAAAATAAACGCAAAGACTGTAGTTGTAGGGTTTAATTATAAATTTGGATATAAAGCATCTTGTGACTCTAATACATTAAAAAAATTGGGAAATAAATATGGCTTTAAAGTGATTGTAGTTGAACCAGTTTATAAAGATGGCCAATTAATAAGTAGTACTCTTATAAGAAAGCTTATATTGAGAGGCAATATTTTAAAAGCTAACAATTTTTTAGGAAGACATTATTCATTGAAGGGTAAAGTAATTGAAGGTAGTAAAAGAGGGAGAAAATTAGGATTTCCTACAGCAAATTTAGAAATTGATGCTAACTTAACTATTCCTAGTTCTGGAGTTTATAAGACTATAACTGTTATTGATGGAAAAGAGTATTTAAGTATAACTAATATAGGAATTAATCCTACATATAATGAAGAAAATATGAAAATAGAAACTCACATTATTGATTTCAGTAAAAATATTTACAATAAAGAGATAGAAGTTAAATTTCTAGAGTATATAAGAAAAGATATTAAATTTAATACAGAAAAAAAATTAATAGAACAAATTGTTAAAGATATTAATTTTGTTAAATACAGTTAATGTATTTACATTTAAGGAGTTTTGTGTTAATATTATTGTAATTGAAGGAAATACCTTTTGCTATGTTTATCGTATACCTCAACGATTTACGTAGCTAGAGGTGAATTTATTTATAAGGAGGTTGAATAGTAATGACATTAACTAAAGAACAAAAAGCTAAAATTATTGAAGAGTACAAAATACATGAAGGAGATACTGGATCCTCTGAAGTACAAATTGCACTTTTAACCTATAGAATAAATGCGTTAAATGAGCATTTAAAAGAGCACAAAAAAGATTATCATTCAAGAAGAGGATTATTAAAAATGGTTGGTCAAAGAAGAGGATTATTAAAGTATCTAAAGAAAAAAGATATAGAAAGATATAGAAATATTATTAAAAAATTAGAAATTAGAGGGTAATAAAGAGCGGGTCTCCCGCTCTATTAATTTGTTATGTATAAATTTTATATAATCTGGCAGATTAATATAAAATAACTATGTTATAATGTATATAAAGGAGGTAAACAATGGCAAAAGTATACAAATATAATTTAGCAGGAAAAGAATTAAAAGTAACAATTGGTAAAGTAGCAGAACAAGCTAATGGAGCTTGTCTAGTACAATATGGTGATACTGTTGTTTTAGTTACAGCAACTGCATCTAAAGAACCTAGAGAGGGAATAGACTTCTTCCCATTGAGTGTAGATTTTGAAGAAAGATTATACTCAGTAGGTAAAATTCCAGGAGGTTTTATTAAAAGAGAAGGAAAGCCAAGTGAAAAAGCAATTCTTACATCTAGATTAATAGATAGACCTATTAGGCCACTATTTCCTGAAGGCTATAGAAATGATGTACAAGTTATAGCAACTGTTCTTTCTGTAGATCAAGATTGTACTCCAGATATTATTGCTATGATTGGTTCTTCAATAGCATTAACTATATCTGATATTCCATTTGATGGACCTACAGGATCCGTATTAGTTGGTTTAATTGATGATAAATTTATTATAAATCCAACTAGTGACGAAAGAGATAAATCTGATCTTCATCTAACAGTATCTGGTACTAAAGATGCAATTATGATGGTTGAGGCAGGAGCTAATGAAATTTCTGAGTACAAGATTTTAGAAGGTATTTTATTTGCTCATGAAGAAATAAAAGGCATATGTAAATTTATTGAAAAAATAAGAAAAGAAGTGGGAAAGGAGAAACAAGAATTTCCTATTTTTGAACCAGATGAAAAAATAGAAAAGGAAATTAGAGAATTTGCAATTGACAAAATGAAGAAAGCTATTAATACTGAGGATAAAGTAAAACGAGAAGAAGCTATGGAAGCTGTGAAGGAAGAAGTTTTCTGTAGATTTTTGGAAGAATATCCTGAGAGTGAAAGTGATATAGATACAGTATTAACTGATATCATAAGAGAACAAGTAAGAGAAATGATAATTAAAAAAGGAATTAGACCAGATAATAGAAAATTTGATGAAATAAGACCTATATCTTGTGAAGTAGATATATTACCTAGAACTCATGGTTCTGGATTATTCACTAGAGGGCAAACTCAAGTATTGACAATTGCAACATTGGGAGCTTCAAGTGATGTTCAAATAATAGATGGGCTTAGTGAAGAAGAATTTAAACGATATATGCATCATTATAATTTTCCACCTTATTGCGTTGGGGATACAAGAGTATTGAGAGGACCAGGAAGAAGAGAAATAGGACATGGGGCTTTGGCAGAAAGAGCTTTAGAACCAGTTATTCCATCGGTAGAAGAATTTCCTTATACTATTAGATTAGTTTCTGAAGTGTTAAGCTCTAATGGTTCTAGCTCACAAGCAAGTGTTTGTGGAAGCACATTAGCTTTATTAGATGCAGGTGTTCCTATTAAGGCACCAGTAGCGGGAATAGCTATGGGATTAATGAAATCAGATGATGATGTAATTATATTAACAGATATACAAGGTATGGAAGATTTCTTTGGTGATATGGATTTTAAAGTTGCAGGTACAGAGAAAGGAATTACTGCTATTCAAATGGATATAAAAATATCTGGTATAGGTAGAGATATATTAGAAGAAGCTCTAGAAAGAGCAAGATTAGGAAGATTATTTATATTAGATAAAATGGCTCAGGTGATTCCAGCACCAAGAGAAGAATTGTCACCATATGCACCAAGAATTTTCACAATGAATGTGGAAACTGACAAAATTAGAGATATTATAGGACCTGGTGGAAAAATGATTAATAAAATAATTGATGAAACTGATGTAAAAATTGATATTGATGATGATGGAAAAGTAACTATAGCAGCTGATGCAGTAGAAAATGGAGAAAAGGCTATATCAATGATAGAAAAGGTAACAAAGGATGTTGAAGTTGGAGAGATGTATTTAGGGAAAGTTACAAGAATAGTGCCATTTGGAGCATTTGTTGAAATTCTAAATGGTAAAGAAGGGTTAGTTCATATATCTAATATTGCTCATGAAAGAATTGATAAAGTAGAAGATGTTCTTTCTGTAGGAGATGAATTGTTAGTTAAAGTTATTGAAATAGATAATCAAGGTAGAATTAACCTATCTAGAAAAGCTGCCTTACCTAAAACTGAAAAAGATAATAATAATAAAAAGAAGAAGAATTAAAGGCATGAACCCAAAAAAGGTTCATGTTTTTTAGTTTGTAATAATTTGATAGACCTCTACAATATAATAATATAAATATATTGAATGGGGGTTTATTATGAGAGTTATTTTTTTAAAAAAAAGAACAATTATTTCTATATTAATCATTATAATTATAGTGATAATGTTGCTATTAATTAAGTCATTTATATTTAGAGCAGATGAAACTTTTAAAAGAGATATTTTTTACAAAGGAACTAAAAATGATAAAGTAGTAGCTTTTACTTGTAATGTAGATTGGGGAAATGAGTACATATTATCTATGTTGGATGTTCTAAATAATGAGAATATAAAAATATCTTTTTTTATTACAGGTGCGTGGGCAGAAAAAAATCAAGATTTATTGAAAGAAATAGTCAATCAAGGTCATGAAATTGGAAACCATGGTTACTTTCACAGAGAGTATGATAAATTAGGTTACGAGATTAATAAAGAAGAAATATTAAAAGCTCATAATATTATAAAAGAAATAACTGGAATAGAATGTTGCTATTTTGCTCCACCATCTGGTGCATATAATGATAATACAATTAAAGCAGCAACTGATTTAAATTATGATATAATAATGTGGAGTGTTGATACAATTGATTGGCGAAAAGATAGTACAAAAGATATAATTGTCGAAAGAGTAATGGATAAAGTTCATAATTCTGCAATTATACTTATGCATCCAACTGAAGAAACTTTGAAAGCTTTGCCTATATTAATTGAAAAACTTAAAGATAAAGGTTATAATATTGGAACTATTAGTGATATTTTAAAGTGAAATCTTATAGGTAGAAACAATTTATCTATTATAATTTAAGTAAGCTTGATTTTGGGCAATTTCTATCCTATCGTTATCTTCTAAAATTTTTTACAATGAGGTGATATAAATGGAAGTTAAAATTGTAAATAAAAGTGATTTGCCAACTCCAGAGTATAAAACAAAAGGAGCAGCAGGTGTTGATTTATATGCCAATGTAAATTCACCAATTACTATTAAGCCTCTTGAAAGGGCATTAATACCTACAGGAATTTATACATCAATACCAAAAGGATATGAAGGACAAATTAGAGCTAGAAGTGGATTAGCACTTAAGTATGGTATTACTTTAGCTAATGGAGTAGGTACTATAGACAGCGATTATAGAGGAGAAATTAAAATAATATTAATTAATCTTGGTAAAGAATCTTTTGTAGTAAAAAAAGGGGATAGGATTGCCCAAATGGTTTTTTTAAAATATGAAAATGTGAAAATAAAGTTAGTCGATAAATTAGATAAAACAGAAAGAGGATTTAATGGATTTGGTCATACAGGAATATAATAATATCATATTTGACTTTATCATAACTGATAACAACAATAATACAAAATAAAATTTTAACATCATATAATACATACAAATATAATAATAATACACTATAAACAAAAACACACAAAGGAGTGATAAAGTTGAAATTAAGTGAATTAAACGGAAAAGAAATTGTAAATTTAAATGATGGTGGACGATTAGGAATTATTGCTGAAACAGATATTGTAGTTGATAAGAAATCTGGAAAAATTCAATCTTTACTTATACCTGATAAAAGAATGCAATTTAAATTATTTGCTGAAAAATTTATAATTGAAATTCCATGGAATTCCATTAGGAAAATCGGTAACGATATGATTATAATTGAGTTAGATGTTTAATTTTAATTTTCACATAAGAAGAAATATAACCATACTATAAATTAGTAATATTTTTATTAGAGGAGAGGAGCTTATGAATATAGTAATTCAAAAATTTGGTGGCACATCAATGGCTACTGAAGAAAACAGAAATAAAGTTGCTGAAAAAATAATAAAAAAAAATAATGAAAATTATAATATTGTTGTTGTTGTATCTGCAATAGGTAGAGCAGGTAATCCTTATGCAACAGACTCTTTGTTGCAATTAGTAGACAAAAAAACCTTAGGTAAACGAGAAATGGATTTACTTCTTTCTTGTGGAGAAATTATTTCTGCTGTAGTTTTATCAAATGTATTAAATAAAAAAGGAATAAAAACTAAAGTATTCACTGGATATCAAGCAGGTATAATTACAGATAATAATTTCGGAAATGCAGAAATAACCAAAATAAACCCTATTAATATCATAGAAACTTTGAAAAAAAATAAAATTGCAATTGTAGCTGGCTTTCAAGGAATGACTCCAGAAGCTGAAATAACAACATTAGGAAGGGGAGGTAGTGATATTACTGCTATAGCTCTTGGTAAAGCATTAGATTGTAATTATGTTGAAATTTATACTGATGTAGATGGTATAATGACTGCTGATCCCAATATAGTACCTACTGCTAAAGTTTTAGAGACAATGTGTTATTCAGAAGTATATCAATTAGCAGAAGATGGAGCCAAAGTAATTCATCCTAAGGCTATAGAAATTGCTCAACAATCAAATGTTCCCGTAAGAATCAAAAATACATTTAGTGACAATACAGGGACTACAATAGAAGAACCAAGTGTTAGTTATTATAATAATAGGAAAGAATTATTTAGTGACAAAATAATAACTGCAATAACATATAAAAAAGGTCGTGTACAAGTTAATATTAAAACCACTAATAAAGATGATAATACAGAAAAACTTATGGAAAAAATAACTAAAGAAAAAATAAGTATTGATCTTATAAATTTTTTTGTAGATAAAAAAGTTTTTACTATAAATAAAGAAGATTTATCTAAACTGACAAAAATATTAGATGAAGAAAAGTACAAATATGAAATAATTGAAAATTGTTGTAAATTAAGTGCAATTGGTTATAAAATGCAGGGTGTTCCAGGTGTTATGGCTAAAATTGTTAGTGCATTATCAAGAGAAAAAATAGAAATTCTCCAGTCATCGGATTCCCACAATACTATTTGGTGTTTGATTTATGAAAAAGATCTTAATAGAGCTGTTCGTGCACTTCATAAAGAATTCAAAATGGATGAATAAGATAAAGACGAATTTTCTTTTATTAACAAAAGAAAATTCGTCTTTTTATTAAGCATATATAAAAAAAAATAGCAAAAACTATATGTATATTTTAAATTTAAATGGAGGTTTTTTATTGTGAACAATGATGTCAAAGAAAATATTAAAGAAATAGGAACTAATCAAATACCACCGTTTTCAGAAAACATTCAATTTTTAACTATAATTGGTGAGATAGAAGGTCATGTTTTAGCGTCACCTGATAAAAAAACTACTAAATACGAACATATAATACCTCTTTTAATTTCTTCTATGCAAAATCCTAAGATAGAGGGATTATTTATTATATTAAATACTGTAGGTGGTGATGTAGAAGCTGGTTTAGCTTTAGCTGAATTAATAAATAGTATTGATAAACCAACAGTTTCATTAGTATTAGGCGGCGGTCATAGTATTGGCGTACCGTTAGCCACTGCTACTGATTATTCTTTTATAGTTCCTACTGCTACAATGACCATTCATCCCATTAGAACTACTGGTTTAGTAATAGGTGTACCTCAAACTTTTAGATATTTTGAAAAAATGCAACAACGAATAATAAATTTTATATTAAGAACATCAAATATAGAAAAAGATATTTTATTAAAATTAATGTATGATACTGACGAATTGGCAAACGATATAGGAACAATATTAATAGGTCAAGAAGCAGTGGATTATGGACTTATTAATGAGGTAGGAGGATTTGATAAAGCCCTTAATAAATTAAAAAACATAATAAAATAGTATAATTAGATATTTTATGCTATAATATCATGAGTAAAGAAAAAATTTATTCAGGGGGGATTGGTGTGACGTTTTTTCAAGCAATTGTATTAGGTATTTTTCAAGGAATTAGTGAGTTTTTGCCAATTAGTAGTTCAGGACATTTAGTCCTTCTCCAACATTTTTTTAAAATAAAAGAAGGAAATTTATTTTTCACTGAAATGCTCCACTTTGGCACTTTAATTTCAATTATTATAGTATATTTTAAGGATATTATAAAAATAATTGTAGAATTTTTCAAAATGATTGGTAAAGGGATAAAAGAAAAAAAATTCAAAATCACTAATATATATCAAAAATTTGCTCTAATGATAATAGTTGGTAGTATTCCAACTGCTATAATTGGAATACTTTTTAAGGATTTTTTTGAAAAATTATATTCTTCCACTTTAGCAATAGGTATAGCTTTTTTGGTAACAGGATGTTTACTATGGGTTTCAGATAAAAAAGCCAAAGAAAATACAAATATTGATGGTATGACAGGATTAGATGCTACTGTTATTGGTACTTTTCAGGGGATTGCCATAATACCAGGTATATCAAGATCTGGTTCAACAATAGTAGCAGGACTTTTAAGAGGCTTAAAAAGACCTCTTGCTACTGAATATTCATTTTTATTAGCTTTGCCAGCTACATTTGGTGCGGGAATATTAGGGATTAAAGAAGCATTAGAAGTAAGTAGTAATGTTAGTTTTACACCTTCATTAATTGTTGGAATGATAATCTCAACAATAGTGGGAATTTATTCTCTTAAATTACTTATAAATTTATTAAAAAATAAAAAACTCCATTATTTTTCTTATTACTTATGGATTTTAGGAGTTATTACTATAATTAGTCAATTAGTTTAAAATATAGAGGATTTTCTAATCATCTATAGAATCTTATCTAGAGGTGATTGTTTTGAATAAGGGGAAAAAGAAAAAAGTTTATAATAAAGAAATTATAGGAATAATTATAATATTATTTGCTACTCTATCTATTATAAGCTTATTTAGCAATAAAACAGGTATGATGGGAAATATTCTAAGAACTACTTATTTGAATTTAATGGGTTTTGGTGGATATATATTCCCCTTAATTATTCTTTTTATTGGAATATTGTTTGTATTGGATAAATTAAATCTAGAAGGAAATAAAAAATCTTTATGTTTAATTGCTATTTTCTTATGTTTTTTAATTTTAGTAGATATTAACAATAACAATAATCAAAAATTTTTAGAACGAATAAATTATTCTTTAGAATGTAGTAAAAATGGTTTAGGCGGAGGCCTTATTGGGGCTTTTTTAGGATTTGTGTTTTTAAAGTTATTTGGTACTGTTGGTTCATATATCATAATATCTTTTCTTATATTTATAAATATTTTAATAATAACAGAAACAAAAATTAGTGATCTTTTAAAAAACACTTCAAAAGAAATAAAAAAATCAACTACTAAACCTATTATAGTTAATGACAATTCCAAAAAAACACAATCAAAGAAGGAAAATGAAAATGTAAAAATATTTGATTATAAAAATAACAAAAAAACAAAAGAATCAAATGAAAATAGTAAAATAAAAGAAGATTATAAAATGCCTTCTCTTGATATGTTAAATGACATAAAATTTAAAACAGATACAAATAACAAAAAAGAAGTACTCTTAAATGCTCAAAAAATCGAAAAAACTATGGAGAGTTTTGGTATCGATGCAAAAGTAGTTCAAATAAATAAGGGACCTTCTATTACTTGTTATGAAATAGAACCTGCACCGGGCGTTAAGGTGAGCAAAATAGTTAATCTATCAAATGATATTGCTTTAAACTTAGCAACATCAGATGTTCGTATGGAAGCGCCTATTCCTGGTAAATCTGTAGTAGGAATAGAAGTACCAAATAAAATTAAATCTAAAGTAAGTTTAAAAGAAATATTAGCATCAGAAGAATATAAAAAAATTGATTCTAAAACTCCTTTAGCATTAGGGAAAAATATATCTGGAAAACCTATAGTAACTAGTATTGATAAAATGCCTCATCTTTTAATTGCTGGTGCAACAGGTTCTGGTAAAAGTGTATGTATAAATTCTATTATAATGAGTATTTTATTTAAATCCACACCAGAAGAAGTAAAAATGCTATTAATTGATCCAAAAGTTGTAGAATTAAGTATATATAATGATATTCCACATCTATTGATACCAGTAGTAACTGATGCTAAAAAAGCAGGTGGAGCTTTAAAATGGGCTGTAGATGAAATGGAAAAAAGATATAAATTATTTGCTAATAATAATGTTCGTGATATTGATTCTTATAATAAAAAAATTAAAGGGAATAAAGAAAAATATCTTCCTCAAATAGTAATTATTATAGATGAGTTAGCAGATTTAATGATGGTTTCAGCTCAAGAAATAGAAGAATATATTTGTAGATTAGCTCAAATGGCTAGAGCTGCAGGAATGTATTTAATTATTGCTACTCAAAGACCTTCTGTAGACGTTATAACTGGTACTATAAAGGCAAATATACCTTCAAGAATCTCTTTTGCAGTAACATCACAAACAGATTCTCGGACTATTTTAGATATGGGTGGTGCAGAAAAATTATTAGGCAAAGGTGATATGCTCTTCTATCCATCAAATATTTCGAAACCCATTAGAATTCAGGGAGCTTTTGTAGATGAAAATGAAGTAAATAAAATTACTCAATTCTTAAAATCACAAAATATTGCTGAATATAATGATAAAATTATTGAAAAAATTGAAACAAAAATAGATACAACTAATGAAATAAGTGATGAATTATTACCAGATGCAATAAATTTGGTAATAGAAGAAGGACAGGCTTCTATTTCTTTATTGCAGAGAAAATTGAGAATTGGTTATGCTAGAGCAGGTAGACTAATTGATGAGATGGAAGCAAGAGGAATAATAAGTGGACCTGAAGGCACTAAACCTAGAAAAGTATTGGTTAATGAAGAATATTTGAAATCGTAAGAAGAGAGGAGAATTCTTTTGAAAAAAAGAAATGTTGCAATAATTACATTAGGATGTGCTAAAAATGATATAGACTCTGAACTAATGAAGAGTATTTTAATTGAAAATGAATTTGATTTAGTAGAAAAATTATATGATGCAGAGATAATAATAGTAAACACCTGTGGCTTTATCAACTCTGCAAAAGAGGAAACTATTAAAACAATTTGGGAAATGACTCAATATAAACATGAAGCTAATTGTAAATATTTGATTTTAACAGGTTGTTTAGCAGAAAGGTATCCAAAAGAACTTTTAGATGAAATTGATGAAGTAGATGCAGTAATTGGCACAGGGAATATAGACAAAATAGCAAAAATAATATTTAATTTAGACAAAAAAAATAAAAAAATAATGAAAACTGGAAATATAAATTGTCCATATCTTGAAAATGTTAAAAGATTAAATAATAAGACTACTGTATATGTGAAAATTTCTGAAGGGTGCAATAACTATTGCACCTATTGTATAATACCTAAACTACGTGGTAGATACAGGAGTAGAAGTATAGAAAATATAGTTAATGAAGTAAAATGCTTAGTCAAAAATGGAGCTAAAGAAATAATATTAATTGCACAAAATACTACAGATTATGGTATAGATATTTATGGTGAATACAAGCTACCCCAATTATTAAAAGAACTTAATAATATAGAAGGCTTAAAATGGATTAGATTGCTATATTTATATCCAGACAATTTTACTTCAGAACTTATTTATGCTATAAAAAGTTGTGAAAAGGTATTAAAATATGTCGATATACCAATTCAACACATTAATGATGATATTTTAGATAGAATGAATAGAACAACTTGTAAAAGAAAAATTATTGATTTAATTAATAAATTGAGAAATGAAATACCTGAAATTATAATACGAACTACATTAATAGTTGGTTTTCCAGGAGAAACTGAGGAACAGTTTGATGAATTATATGATTTTGTAAAAAATATCGAATTTGATAAACTAGGTGTTTTTACTTATTCCAAAGAAGAAGATACTGCTGCAGATAAATTTACTAATCAAGTACCACTAGAAATTAAAAAAATGAGAAAAAATAAAATTATGCAATTACAACAGAATATATCTTTTAATATCAATAAATCTAAAATAGACCATATGTATACTGCATTAGTTGAAAATAATTATGATAGTAATATTTATATAGGTAGAACATATATGGATTGTCCTGATATAGATGGTATACTATATATAGAAAGTGATGAGCAATTGAAATTAAATTCCTTTGTTAAAGTGAAAATTACAGATTGTCTCGAATATGACTTAATGGGGGAGATTGTTAATGAATCTAGCAAATAAAATTACTATAATTAGAATTTTAATGATACCAGTTTTTATGTTTTTTTTATTATCAAATATACAAAATGGACAGTATATAGCAGCCATTATCTTTATCATAGCTGCTACTACAGATGGTTTAGATGGATATATAGCTAGAAGTAGAAATCAAATTACTACTTTTGGTAAATTTATGGATCCTCTTGCTGATAAATTACTTGTATCTGCAGCTTTAATATCCATGATAGAATTAGATATGGTTAAAGCTTGGGTTGTTGTGGTAATAATTGCCCGAGAATTTGCTATAACTGGATTGAGGGTTATTGCTGCTTCAAATGGTATAACTATAGCAGCAAATTGGTTAGGAAAAATTAAAACTATTACACAATTAATAGCAATAATATTGTTATTATTGAATAATTATCCATTTAGATTATTAAATATTCCTTTAGATAAAATAATGCTCAATGTTGCAGTAATATTTACAATAATATCTGGAATTAACTATCTATATATAAATAGAGATATATTTAAAATAGAAAACAAATAATAGGAGATGGTATATTGATAGGTGAAATATTAGCCATAGGTACAGAATTACTTTTGGGTAGTACAACAAATACCAATGCCCAATTTTTATCTGAAAGATTAACTAAATTAGGAGTTGATGTCTGTTATCATACTGTAGTAGGAGATAATATTCATCAAATAACAGATGCAATTAATATAAGCTTAAAAAGAGCTGATATAATAATTATTACTGGAGGATTAGGTCCAACTCAAGATGATATTACTAAAGAAGCAGTTTGCAATGCTTTAAATATTGAACTAGATTTAAATAAAGATATTTTAAACAATATTAAGCAATATTTTGATCAGAACAATATTAAAATGACTGATAATAATATAAAACAAGCATATGTTCCTAAAGAATGTACTGTATTGAACAATGATATAGGAACAGCACCAGGCTTTTTAATAAAAACAAATCAAAAGACCATTGTATTATTACCAGGGCCTCCAAAAGAAATGAAAACTATGTTTGTTAATTATGCAGAGACATATTTAAAACAAGAACAAATAATTATATCTAAAACTATAAAAACTATTGGTATAGGAGAATCTACTTTAGAAGAACTATTGAAACCAATAATGAAAAATCATGATAATTTAACAATATCAACCTATGCTAAACCAGAACAAGTAGATATTAAAGTAACTGGTAAAAGTAAAAAATTTAAAGAATTAAACAAAACTATTAAATACACTATTGAAGATATAAAAAAAATAGTTGGCAATTATATTTATAGTTATGATAATGAAAAAATAGAAGAATCTTTGTTCAAATTATTATTAAAACAAAATATGAAAATTGCCTTTTGTGAATCATGTACTGGAGGATTACTAGCAAGCAATTTTACAAAAATTCCAGGTGTTTCACAAGTATTTGATAGAGGAATTGTAACTTATAGTAATAAAGCAAAAATCGAAGAATTAGGAGTTAAAAAAGAAACACTGGAAAAATATACTGCTGTTAGTAAAGAAACTGCCTTTGAAATGGCAAAAGGACTTTTAAATAAATCAAACGTAGATATGACTATTTCCACTACTGGATATGCTGGACCTAAAAGTGATAATACAAATGAAAAAGTTGGTTTAGTTTATATTGGTTTAGCAACAAAAGATAATGTTTCTGTAATCAGATGTAATTTTACTGGCGATAGAGAAACTATTCAAAACAAAGTAGCAACAAAAGCATTCTATGAAGCACGAAAATATATATTGAATTTAAATTAATATATAAAAAAATCACAAGATATTGACTTAAAGTTTTTATTATTATAATATATAATCATGTAAGGAACTTATGTTCGAACACTTGAAAGGTGGTGAATCCCAATAATTGGGTAAATTATGAGTGAAAAAGACAAAGAAAAAGCCTTAGATGCAGCTATTGGACAAATAGAAAAACGATTTGGCAAAGGTTCAATAATGCGACTTGGTGAAACTGCCGATATGAATATTGAGGTAATTCCAACAGGTTCATTGGATTTAGATATAGCTTTAGGTATAGGAGGGGTACCAAGAGGTAGAATAATAGAAATTTTCGGTCCAGAATCTTCAGGTAAAACAACTGTAGCCCTTCACATAATTGCAGAAGCACAAAAATTAGGTGGTATTGCTGCTTTTATTGATGCAGAGCATGCTTTGGATCCTTCTTATTCACAAAGATTAGGTGTTGATATTGACAATTTAATAGTATCACAACCTGATACAGGAGAACAAGCATTAGAAATAACAGAAGCTTTAGTAAGAAGTGGTGCTGTTGATGTAGTTGTTGTTGATTCAGTAGCTGCTTTAGTTCCAAAAGCTGAAATAGAAGGAGAGATGACGGATAGTCAGGTAGGCTTACAAGCTAGACTTATGTCCAAAGCATTACGAAAATTATCTGGAGCAATTAGTAAATCTAATACTACAGCTATATTCATAAATCAATTGAGAGAAAAAATTGGTATTATGTTTGGAAATCCAGAAACTACTACTGGAGGAAGAGCATTAAAGTTTTATTCTAGTATCAGACTTGATGTAAGAAGGATAGATTCTATAAAACAAGGGGACAATATGATAGGTAATCGTACAAGAGTAAGAGTTGTTAAAAACAAAGTTGCTCCACCTTTTAAAAAAGCTGAATTTGATATTATGTATGGATTTGGCATATCTAAAATGGGAAATATATTAGATGTCGGTGTTAATGCTGATATTATTAAAAAAGCTGGTTCTTGGTATAGTTATGGAGAACAAAATTTAGGTCAAGGTAGAGAAAATGCAAAAGATTTCTTAGAAGAACATCCAGAAATCTCCAAGGAAGTTGAGAACAAGATTAGAACGTATTATGGACTTGTATCAAATGATGATGAAAAAGAAAAAAAGGAGCCAAAAAAAGAAAAAGAATAATATATAAAAAACCTCCTTGCTATAAGGAGGTTTTTATTTCAAGGAGTGTTTATTATTGAGACTATTATTTTTCACAGATACTCATATAAGAGGTATATCACCTAAAAATAGGAAAGATAATATAGTTGATACTTTAGAAGATAAATTTAAAGAAGTAATTAATTTGTGCAATATATATAATATAGATTATGTTCTTCATGGTGGAGATCTTTTTGATCGTCCAGATATTTCAGTATCTATAGTAAGTAAATTTGCTAAAATGCTAAATCAAATTAAAGTACCTATATATATTGTGTGCGGCAATCACGATATATATGGTCATAATCCTGATACTATTAATAGAACAATGCTAGGATTACTTAATGCAATAGGTATTGTACACGTATTGAATAAAAATGATAAAATTCTTTTAGAAAAAGATGGTTTGGTAGTTCAGTTATCAGGTCAATCTTATGTTTATGATATTGATGATGAAAATGATAAATCAAAATATATAGTAGAGGATATAAATAAAAACGCTGATTATGTTATTCATATAGTACATGGTATGCTATTAGAACATCCCTTTATTAAGGGAATTCCATATACTTTAATAGATGATATAAAAGATACGAATGCAGATATTACTCTTTCTGGACATTATCATTCTGGCTTTGGAGTTGTAAATATAAAAAATAAATTTTTTATTAATCCCGGTAGTTTAATTAGAATTACTAATAGTTTAAAGGAAATTGAACGTATTCCTCAAGTAGTTTTAATACAACTTGATGATAATATAAAAATTGATTTAATTCCACTACAATCTGCTTTACCTGGAAATAAAGTATTAGATAGAGCAGAAATTGAAAATAATATTTTCAAAAATGAAAGGCTTTTTGAATTTAAACAATCTATAGATGAAGCTATAAATTTTGAAAAATTAGATATAAACCAAATTTTACTTGATATTTCTGATGCTGAAGGAGTTAGTGATGAAATTAAAAGAGAAGCACTAGATAGAATAGCTTCATCACACATGGAAATTGTAAAGGATGAAAGATAATGAAATATATCAAAAGAGTTATTTTAGAAAATTTTCAATCACATAAATATACAGAAATAGAATTTGATAACCACTTAAATGTAATTGTAGGTCCTTCAGATCATGGTAAAAGTGCAATTATCAGAGGTATAAAATGGGCATTGTTTAATGAACCATCTGGAGATTTTTTTATTAGAGAAGGAGAAAAAGAATGTAGTGTTACTTTAGTATTTAATGATAATTCTAAAGTAAAAAGATATAGAAGTAGTAGCAAAAATTTATATTTATATTACGATACTGAAGGAAATGAAACTGTATATCAAGGCTTTGGTAATAGTGTACCTCATGAAATTGTCGAAAAAACTAATATTAAAAAAATTCATCTTGACACTGGAGAAACTAATTTAATCAATATGAGTGAACAATTAGAAGGGCCATTTTTATTGTCTGAAAAAAAATCCACAAGAGCCAATGCCATAGGCCGTTTAGTAGGAGTACATATAGTGGATAATGCTATTAAAGATACTGTTAAAGAAATTATAAATTTAAATTCATCTAAAAGAAACATACTCACTTTACAAGATAGTTTAAATAATAATTTAAAAGAATATAATTATTTAGATGAATTAAAAGACAATATTAATGAAATTGATAAACTACTATTAGATATAAAAAACAAAGAAGAAAAAGTAACAAAATTAAATAATCTAAAATCAAAATTAGATTTAACAAATAAGAATTTAGACAAAACAAAAAAAATTGTAAACAAGTTAGCTAAAATAGAGAAAGTAGAAATTCAAGAAAAAAAATTAAATTATAAAATTAAATCTTATAATTTAATAGTAAATAAGCAAAATAGACTAAATAAATTAAATA